>NZ_MKRN01000194.1:3506-5545 GCF_001896955.1 Nitrobacter sp. 62-13
TCGAAGGCGCTAGCGCATACAAGAGTATGGACGAGGCCGGTAAGAGTCAGGCGTTCGCAGCACGCCTGAGCCGTCTGCGGGTCAAACTCGATGCCATCCAGACGCTCAAGCGCGATGCCCCGTTCATCGGCGGCTTCCGCAGCGGCGTCAAGGAGATCCCCGTGACCGGCCATGGGGTCGATGACGGTCCTGGTGTCCGGCGCGAGGGCAAGATGGGCGAGCAGTTTTCCTAGGCGGATGCCCGTGAAATACTGGCCAAGCTGTTTGCGCCGCCCCGCGGACAGCGCCTCTTCGAAGCGCCGCGCGGCAGCCCTGATTTCGGCTCGTGCATTAGGTCTCGGCACCGGCGGTCACCTCGCCGGCGCGCTTTGCCGCCAGCCATTGGTAGAATGTATCGGCATCAAGAGGCACCTCTTGATGGTTGGTCAGGAAGTGCGTGACGAGACGTGAATAAAGCCGCTGCGCCGTTCTCTCGTCCGGGTTGGATGAGGAATGTGCCTCGTCACGAAGCCGGGCAGCGACCTGCCAGACGGATTGGGCCGGCTTTGACGCGGCCGCGCCACGGCGGTTCAGCAGCAGTACCGGGTCGCCGCGCACGGCACCGCCGGTCGTCACCTGCTTGAAGCTACCTTGCGTCTTGTCGAGGACGCTAGCGCGCTCTACGCCGAAATTTGCGGCGGTGTATGCCGACTGGAGGGCGTTCCACACCTCGGCTGTCGCGGAATGAAACACAACCGTCGCCTTGCCGCCCCGCTTGAGAATTCGGTGTGCCTCTCCCAGCGCCTTTGCCATCAGTGCTTCGTAATCCTTGATAGATTTTTCTTGGTGCTTGCTGACGATGATCTCGTCCTTGCGGACTGTGTACCGGTCCAGCCACGCTTCGTTGATGAAATTCACTTCGGCATAAGGGATGTTTCCGCCGAAGGGCGGATCGGTGAAGACATAGTCGATGCTGCCATCCGGCAAATGCACATCACAGCTTGATCCCTGATGGACAATGACTTTGCCGGCGCTGCCGTGGATTGCCTCGAATGCCTGCGCGACCGTCTTGAGCTTGCGGTGTAGCCCGGCGAACAGATTTTTCTCGACGGGAAGACCGCTTATATAAAGCACTCCCGGCTGGGCACTGGTGGTCACGAGGTCGTCCTGGCCCGCCTTCGCCACGACGCGCGACATGATCGTGGCGTGCGATGCATTGTAGCTGAGCAGCCAGAAGCGGAGAGCATCGCGCAATGCGGCCTTATATTCTGCCGTCCGCTCCCATAAGCGTGCGAACACAATCAAATTCCTGCGCGTGTAGAAATGATGGATGTGTGAAATGCCCTCGTGATACCCGCTGCGGTACAGGTCACCCCACGGAACGGGAACGATGGGTGTAACAGCGGGAACGCGCTCGCATTCGATTTTTTTCAGAAGCTCCATGTCGGCGCGGTTTGCGGGCCTGGACCATGTCTTTTTGCCAGTAACGCCATGCACGCGCATGGCCTTGCGCGCTCTTAGCGTGCGGTCGTCGCCAAGAACGTCATCCCACACCGTTTCAGTGCGCCGCTGGACATCGTCAAGGTCCGCTTTGTTTCCACAGGCGGGACATGAAAATTCCGAAGAAATGCAGGCGGGCTTGAACGACACGCAGGCGTCCCACAACGTCGTCGTCCGATTGCACGCCGGGCAGACAAGCTCATCAGACCAGATGATGTACCGGATCGCGCCCACTTTTCCTTCCGGGTCTTTTGCGGTGTACATCCAGCCGCTTTCGCTTTCCGCCGCGGCAAGGAGTTCTTCAGCCGCTCTTAGGAACGCTTTCGGTTCGGGAGGATTTGTGAGGGCGCGTGCGACGAAGGAGCCGAGAGCGCTGAGTTCGTAAAGGACGGCATTGCGGGCGCCCCATGCAACCTTCAGCCCGAGGCGCTTGGCCTTCTCGCGCATTGAGGCGGACGGCTTCTCGCACAGCAGAGCGGCAAGTCCGGTGGTGCCGCTGCCCGCGAATCCATCGAACACCGTGTCGCCCGGCTTCGTATGCGCGGCGATGAACAGCGCAA
>NZ_MKRN01000194.1:5560-7212 GCF_001896955.1 Nitrobacter sp. 62-13
TTTTTGTCGGATAAGGAAAGGCGGTGTAGAGCGCGCCAGTGCGCGTTGCCGGCAGCGGCTCGTCATAGAGCGCGCCCAGCACATCCGCTCTGCTGCCGCGCGGCGCGGTTACTGCTGATTTCTTCGTTGACTTACGCATGATCCCTTCCCCCAAGGCCACTCTACCGTCTTCAGACTGCCTGCCGCTCACGCCTGTGCGCCGGCCGCGGCTTCTGGGCCAAAGGCTGTGGATGGCGGTGCAGGTAATCCTCGATCGCGCGCCGCACGACCCAGGAGATCGATACTTCGCCCTTGTCGGCGAGGGCCTGGAGGCGGTCGTAATCGTCGTCGCTTAGGCTGACGGTTAGCCGGGGCCCGAACCTCCTATATCTTGTTGTTGCCACGACTGAATCTCCTATATGTTCTCTGATTGTTCACGGTACACGAATCAGGGAAAATGCGCAACAAACTGATGCAGTTTGCATCAGTTTTGCAGGAGAAACATTGTCCGATCGTTACAAGTGCCTCTGAACGGCGGTCCGGTTTCAAGTTTCAAGTTACGAGCCCGAAGCGATCACGTTGGGCGAGCCACTCCACGGGAAACTTCTGTAGCAAGTCGTCAAGCTGCAGATCCGCCGACTGTCGTCCGCCTAAAATCGCCTCAACGATATCCGGGGCCAGCAACGTTAGCCGCAACACGCGACCCACGTAAGACTCATTAATCTTCTCTGCTGCGGCGATCTCAGCAATAGTAGCGTGGATGCCGCTCTCCAGCATTTTGCGCCAGCGATATGCGCGGGCTATCGCTTTCACCATGGCGCTGTCCACGCGCGCCCGTGGCGGTGTCCATGCGCTGGGACCTTCGGGGGTGATCACGAGCTTGCGACCGCCACGCTGGCGTAAGCGCAGCGGGATTTGGACGAGGATCGTTCCACCATTGTCGTCGCTGTGATCTGCGCCGGTCGTCATGCTGCCCTCCGGGTCGAGTCGGAATCGGCCGGACCGCGCAATTCAGCAACCAGCTGTGTCAGTCCCGCGGTGCGCAGTCGCACATCAAGCCGATCGAGGTGAACGTCGACGCGCTCGACCAGAAGCTGGACGATCCGCATTTGCTCAGCCGGAAACAGTTCGTCCCAAAGCGGATCAAGCTGCTCCAGCGCTTCACGAACCTCGGCTTCAGAAACCTTCTCGGTCGATTGCCGTGCCGCCCGCCAGGTGCGCACGACGATCTCGGGCGCGCGCAGCAATCCGCGCAGCTGGTCAATGACGGCGTTTTCGATTTCGGCTGCCGGCACCCGGCGGACCGGACATGCGGTGGGGTTGCGTTTCAGGACATCGGTCGAAACGTAGTAGCGGTACTGTTTTCCTTTGCGCCGCGTGTAGGCGGGTGACATGGCAACGCCTGTCGGCCCGAAAATCAGGCCCTTCAGCAGAGCGGGCGTTTGCGCCCGAGTGTTCATCGCCCGCTTGCGCGGGCTCTCGCGCAAAATGCCGTGCACGCGATCCCAGAGAGACTGATCGATGATCGCCTGATGTTCACCCGGATAGGCCGTGCCCTTGTGGACTGCTTGCCCGAGGTAAACCCGGTTATTCAGAATCTTGTAGACGTAGCCCTTGTCGACCAGCTTGCCGCCCTTTGTGGTCATGCCCTCCGACCGGAGCGCCACGACCAA
>NZ_MKRN01000194.1:7227-10255 GCF_001896955.1 Nitrobacter sp. 62-13
ACATCGTGCGCACGGTGGCGGCCTCGGCCTCGTTGATCACGAGCTTGCGCTCCTTCAGCTCGTAGCCGAGCGGGATCCAGCCGCCCATCCACATGCCCTTCTTACGGGAGGCCGCAAACTTGTCGCGGATGCGCTCGCCGATCACCTCGCGCTCGAACTGCGCGAATGAAAGCAGGATATTGAGTGTCAGCCGCCCCATGGACGTCGTCGTATTGAACGACTGGGTCACGCTCACGAAAGTGACATTGTTGCGGTCGAACACCTCGACAAGCTTGGCAAAGTCCATGAGTGAACGCGACAAGCGATCGATCTTGTAGACGACCACCACGTCGACACGCCCAGCCTCAATGTCGGCGGTCAACCGTTGCAACGCCGGCCGCTCTAATGTCCCACCGGAAAAGCCGCCGTCATCAAACCGGTCTGGCAACAGCAGCCAGCCTTCCGCCTTTTGGCTCGCCACGTAGGCCTCGCATGCTTCGCGTTGCGCATCGAGGCTGTTGAACTCCATGTCGAGCCCTTCCTCGGTCGACTTGCGGGTGTAAACCGCGCAGCGGAGTTTGCGGACGATGGGCTTTTTCATCGTGCCGCCCGCTGGTTCTTGAGGCCAAAAAAAATCAGCCCGTTCCATCGCGTGCCGGTGATCGCGCGGGCGACGGCAGACAGAGATTTGTACGGGCGTCCCTGATATTCGAAGTCGTCGTCGCGCACCGTCACGCAGTGCTCGACACCTTGCCACCCGCGGACGAGACGCGTGCCGGCGATCGGCCGGTCCTTGGCCGGCTGCCGTCGTCGATTCGGATCGCCACCATCCAGGTCCTCGGCCAAGGCCTCCAATCGCTCGATCGTCTCGGGCTTGAGGCCACCGTAGGCGAGCTCCTGAATGCGATATGCCAGGCGGTGTTCCAGGAAACGGCGATTGTACGGTGGCGGCTCAGTGTCAAAGAGTTCGCGCCACTCCTCTTTCAGCTTGGGAGTTGGCGTCGTTTTGAGGGCCACCAATTTGGCCAGTACGGCGTCGGTCATGCACTCGCCTCACGTTCTCCGTCCTGGCCATGACCGCGTTGGTCGGGCGAGAAGTCGAGGCGAATTTCTCCGTGGTCGCCCGATAAAGAACTGGACTTCCGCTTGCGCAGCCGAATGAAGCCCGCGGCCAGTAGATCAGCGATTTCAGCCAATCGTTCCGCAGGAGTCATCTGATTGGGATCGAGTGCATTCATGGCGAGCGCCTTGCAATGACGCGCACGATTATCTCGACCGGCCCAGATGAACAGCGAAATCGACTCGCAAGCGAAGCGGTTCGAAGACGAAGAAAGGATCGCGCAATTCGACAGGCCGCCTTGGTCTCTCAACCCAAGGGAGGCGGGCTCCGCCGTGCCGAACTCAACAGTCTTGTGATTCGGTTGATCTTGACCGCCCTTCGATGCCACGATACGCAAATCCGCGTAGCAGCAGGCGGCAATGATAAGCGGAGGATGACAAAGCGATGGCGTCTCGCCCCATCACATTCGGACAGGCAATCGCGAAGGCGCGCAAAGCCAAGGGGTTGAGCCAGAAGGAGCTGGCCGCGCTCATCGTCAAGGACGAGGACGAAGGCCCAATTTCACCACAGTACCTGAACGACATCGAGCACGATCGACGCAGTCCGACGTCCGACTATCTTATTCGGCGTTTTGCGAAGGTCCTGGACGAGGAAGAGGGATACCTGTTTGTCCTCGCCGGCAAGATCCCCGAGGATCTGCGCCGCCGCGCCAAAGATCGCGATAAGATCGTCGAAGGATTCGCCAATTTCCGAAAGACCATTACCAAGTAGGAGCGGGCGTCGTGGTGAAGATGGTTCGGGACAACACTGGCCGCTTCGCTGAACGCCCCTACTACACTGCGGCCGAGCTCGACCGCGAATGCGAGCACATCGTTTCGGCATTTCTGACGGGCCGGCACGGCCATTTTCGCCTTCCGGTGACGACGGACGAGATCTCTATCCTGATCGAGCAACACGATGCATCGCTCGATTCGTCTGTCGACCTGACCGAGTATGGGCGAGATGTCGAAGGAATGACGGAGTTCTTTCCGGATCGGAATCCTGAGGTATCGATCTCCGACCGGCTGGCTAATGACGCTCGCCGCGAAAACCGGCTCCGCACGACGCTCGCCCATGAATTTGGGCATGTGCATTTTCACCGCCATCTCTGGGCCGAAAAATTCATGACTGGCCGCCTGTTCGATCGGCGGAGCACCGAAAACAAGGTGATCTGCAAGCGCGATTCGATTCTCGAGGCCAAGGATTCGGACTGGATGGAGTGGCAGCCGGGCTATGTCAGCGGCGCCATTTTGATGCCGGTCGGGCCGCTTCGCCGATTCGTCTCCGACTTCTGTGGAAAGCGGGGATTACACGCCGCCGTTAGCCTAGCTTCGGAGCCGGGCCAACAGGTCATAAATGACGTAATGGCGCGGTTTTCCGTGTCCGAAGACGCAGCGCGCGTGCGGCTTCTAAAGCTCGGGCTCCTTACCGTATCGACCCAGCAACCATCGCTGTTCGGCTGATCTCTCCACGTCGATTCGCTGATTTGCGTAGTTTTTCGATTGACTACGCGGCGACTCGCGATACCCTTGAGCTCAAACTACGCTAATCCGCAGAGTCGCGGGTGGCGTCATAGCTCAGGAGATCGGAATGTCGAACTCAAAGCGTGGACCTGGAACTCATCATGTGGTGCCCAACCATGGCGGCGGGTGGGACGTTCGGCGCGGCGGCGCCGAACGCGCCAGCGGCCACTTCCCACCAAGGCGCAGGCTGTGGATAGCGCGCGGGAGATCAGTCGCAACGCCGGCACCGAGTTGAAAATCCACAATTTGGACGGGCGAATCGGCCAAAGCGACAGCCACGGCCATGACCCTCGCAACATTAAGGGTTAGGAGGCGGCAATGGCTTCGGTGGCGACCTTCATCCGCAACACTCCGACCGCGACACTGCGCGCCTATTTTCAGCACGCCGGCATCGCTCTGCCGGCGACCGTCAACTGGTCGGCGCCGA
>NZ_MKRN01000194.1:10284-10665 GCF_001896955.1 Nitrobacter sp. 62-13
GCCGTCGACGAGATGGACGAGGCCTCACGGGCGCGGGTTCTCAATGACGCCGAGCGCGTCGGCAGCATGGCCGACGAAGCCGGACAAACAGCGCTCTATGGGGTGACCCAGAACCGGGATGCGCTGGATGCTCTGGAAAATGGGCATGCCCGCGCGCTCTGGATGTTCTTGAACGATTCGGATGCGTTTCGCCATGCCGAGGAGGTGCGCTTCACCGATGAGCGCCGGCGCGGGCGCATGTGGGATGGGTTCATCGGACAGCCCGGGCTCACGCTTCGGCGGGAGCCGGAGGTGCTGGACCGCTTCAAGATGGCCGTCCGCGAACGATTCGAGTCGAAGAACGTGCACGTCGACATCTTCGATCGCCAGCGCCCGACCTTC
>NZ_MKRN01000195.1 GCF_001896955.1 Nitrobacter sp. 62-13
TCGACGTCGATCTGGCGAACCCGATCGACCGTCTCTTGTACGGCTGCCATTCCTACCTCCGCTCGCGGTTTCAAGGACCACGGTGGATTTCATGTCTCAGCGCCCGGCCTGTTCCCAAGAAATTGTCTTAGAACTGTTCAAGCACTGTTTCGTCTGTCCTTAGTAGTGCACCTGAGAGCTTTCGCCAAGCCTTAATAGCCCGATCGATATCTGCGTCCGTCGTCTCCCAGCCCAGCGAAAATCGTATTGCGCTTCTGACCAGTTCGGGGCCGTACCCCATCGCCTGCAATACATGCGAGGGTTGCACCTTCCCTGAGGAACACGCAGAGCCGGAAGACACGGCAATCCCCTCTAGATCAAATCTGACCACGGCAGTCTCCGCTTTCAAGGCGGGAACTCCGAAAAGTGTCGTATTCGGCAGACGCGCGACATCATGCGAAAAAATCACGCCGGCTTGGGATTTGCCCTGGGTTTGCCTAAAGCCTTGTTCGAGCCGGTCGCGGAGGATTTCGATCCGAGCCATGTCGCTCGCCCTCCCTGCTACCGCCGCCGCCACCGCGGCTCCGAAGCCGGCAATAGCCGCCACATTCTCCGTGCCGGCGCGGCGACCCCGCTCCTGACCGCCGCCCTGTATCAACGCGCGAGGGCCGATCACGTTCTCCGCAAGGATCAATGCGCCCGTCCCCTTCGGACCCCCGATCTTATGCGCTGAAACCGATAGAAGATCGACATTCAATGCTTTGATATTGAAGTCTATTTTTCCAAACGCCTGAACCGCGTCAACATGCAGCAGGCCGCCCGCCTCGTGGACCAGATCGGCCACTTCGGCCACCGGCTGAATGGCGCCGGTTTCATTGTTGGCGAGCATGACCGACACCAAAGCCGGCGGTCTTCCTGCGAGCATTGGTCGCAAGGCATCGAGGTCGACCACCCCCGAGCGCTGCACCCGCAGGCGGGCGATCCGGTCAGGATCGAACTGACCTCCGGCCAGCACCGAGGCATGTTCTATGTCCGAAACAATAAGCCTATCAGGTGCTTGCTTATCTCTTTGAAGACTGTTGCTTAAAGCCAGCGCATTGGCTTCGGTCCCGCCGGATGTGAAGATCACGTTGCGGGATTGGGCACCGACTGCCGCAGCCAGCGTGGCCCGCGCATTTTCCATGAGCCCGCGCGCCCGCCTGCCCTCCCCATGAATCGAGGAGGGGTTGCCGACAACGTCCCATGCGGCGGTCATCGCATCGCGCGCCTCGCGGCGCAACGGCGTGGTGGCGTTCCAGTCGAGATAAGTCCGGTTCTGCATCATGTTGTAAGTATACGATATTTTCGACGGGCGCGGGCGGAGCCGCGTAAGATGCTTGCTTTTCGCCCCTCGCTCTATGTTAGAACGCGGCAGCGTTCGCGGACGATTTGCCAAGGATTCTTATGCCTGAAGTCATTTTTACGGGTCCCGCCGGTCGTCTCGAAGGCCGTTATCATCCGGCGAAGCAGAAAAATGCGCCGATCGCGATGGTCCTGCATCCGCATCCGCAGTTTCGCGGCAGCATGAATCACCCGATCGTCTATCAGGTCTATTATGCTTTTGTGGCGCGGGGCTTTTCAGTGCTGCGTTTCAATTTTCGCGGCGTCGGCCGCAGCCAGGGCTCGTTCGATCATGGCACCGGTGAATTGTCGGACGCGGCAGCCGCGCTCGACTGGGCGCAGACCATCAATCCGGAGGCGCGCGCCTGCTGGGTGGCGGGCTTCTCCTTCGGCGCATGGATCGGCATGCAATTGCTGATGCGCCGGCCCGAAGTCGAAGGCTTCATTTCGATCGCGCCGGAGCCAAACCGCTATGATTTCTCGTTCCTCGCGCCATGCCCGTCTTCCGGCCTGATCGTCCACGGCGAAAAGGATATCGTCGCGCCCGCCAAGGATGTCACGACGCTGGTGGAAAAGCTGAAGACGCAAAAGGGCATCGTGATCGATCAGCACGTCATTCCGGGCGCCAACCATTTCTTCGAGGACAAGATGGAGCCGTTGATGGAAACGGTGACCGGCTATCTCGACATGAGGCTCGCCAACATCCGCTGACCGTTTGCAGCCGAAGAAGCGGCTCAAGGCTTGGCGATGACTCCGCCGGTCATAGGCACGGGCACACCGGTGGTCGAAGGATAGCTCAGCGGCAAGCCTTGCAGGCCGCGCGCTGCAAGGTACCCGAAAGCCTGTGCCTCGATGGCATCGGCCGACCAACCCAGTGCATTGGCCGGCTCGACGGAGGCCGGCGCAAGCCTCTCCCGCAGCATCCCGAGCATGGTCGGATTGCGGGCTCCCCCGCCGGCCACGATCCAGTTTGCTGGCCGCTTCGGCAGCAGCGGAACGATCCGCGCGATCGCCGCCGCAGTGAAAGCGGTCAGCGTAGCCGCGCCGTCGGCCGGCGCCATGTCGGGTAGCGGCAGCGACGCAAAATCGTTGCGGTCGAGCGACTTCGGCGGCGGCAGTGCGAAGAACGGGCGCTGCAACGCCTGCGCGATCCAGTCCGTGTCGGGTCGGCCCTGCGCCGCCAGCCGTCCCTCGCCGTCGAAGGACTGACCCATCACGCGCAGCATGAAATCATCCAGCAGTGCATTGCCGGGACCGGTATCGCAGGCGATCAGCGTGTCGGCGCCATCGATATAGGTGATGTTGGAGACCCCGCCGATGTTGACCACGCAGACCGGTCCTTCGCGGCCTTGTGATTGCGCCAGCGCGCGATGATAGACCGGAACGAACGGCGCGCCCTGCCCGCCGGCGGCCACATCGGCCGCGCGAAAATCGTGCATCACCGGAACGCGGATCGCTTTCGCCAATGCGTCGGCGTCGCCGATCTGCACGGTCAGCCGCTGCGCCGGCCGATGCAGGATGGTCTGGCCATGAAAGCCGACAATCTCGATATCTTCGCGCGCGATATGATTTCGCGCGAGGAACGCAGCAACGGCTTCGGCGTGCGCCATGGTCACGGCGCGCTCGGCCTCGCCGATCACGCCCGGCCGCGCGTCGCGCCGCGTCAGAGCGACGGCCTGCGCGAGGGCCTCTCGCAACAGGCCGCGTTCGTGGTCCGTGTAAGGACGGTAGCCGGTCGGCCCGAACGCCGCCACTCGCTCGCCATCGGTTTCGATCAACGCGACGTCGACACCGTCCAGCGAGGTACCGCTCATCAGACCGATCGCCGTCATCATCGTGCGGACCTCCTGCTGGCTGCCATGCGGCCTCCGGCTTGTGCCGAACGCGCGCTTCTTATAATGGCACACAGCGGAGCCCGGCGGCAGTGTCCGGCCATGATGCGCCGGAATCGAATTTGCGACAGAGCCGAACAAGAACGATCAGGGTCCCTTAGCCATGGCCGCCTTCAAGTCCGATTTCCTCAACATCCTTCAGGAACGGGGCTTCATCCATCAGTGCTCCGATATCGAGGGGCTTGATGCGCTGGCCGCGAAAGGCCAGGCGACGGCTTATGTCGGCTACGACTGCACCGCGCCCTCGCTGCATATCGGCAACTACCTGACCATGATGATGCTCCACTGGCTCCAGCAGA
The DNA here is from genome assembly GCF_001896955.1 of Nitrobacter sp. 62-13. Lineage (GTDB taxonomy): Bacteria > Pseudomonadota > Alphaproteobacteria > Rhizobiales > Xanthobacteraceae > Nitrobacter. Next base: position 3,551 of record NZ_MKRN01000195.1, read on the forward strand.
GCGGCAACAAGCCGATCACGCTGATGGGCGGCGGCACCACCATGGTCGGCGACCCCTCCGGCAAGGATGAATCGCGCGCGATCCGCAGCGTCGCGGAAATCGAGGCCAACAAGGCCAGCATT
>NZ_MKRN01000196.1:0-1622 GCF_001896955.1 Nitrobacter sp. 62-13
TGCCCGCCCGCAGCATCAGCCGGTGCGAGACGATCTCGGCTTCCTTCGGAGTTTCCTTCAGGATCGGCAAAAAGAACCGCGACAAACGCATGGGCAGGCCTGAGAATCGCTTCGGGATGGGAACGCTTGCAGTGAAACCGGATCGGCTGACAAAATACAAGGGTCTGCGGGAGGACAAGCCGCGCGAAAGCGGCGGAATTCCGCCCGGCCCGGACAATTTATATGTCCGGTTCGCGGGACACTCCCGGAGTTGCCAGAGACTTCGTTTTATTTGATCTGAATCTCGGTCTCGGCATGGACCTGGTCGAAATCCGAGATCAGCACGTCGAGCGCAAGGGTCCAGCGTCCGGCAATGGGGACGGCCATCGACGCCTGCCACTGTCCATCGCCCAGCGATCGCGCTTCCGTGATCGATGGCTCGATGCCGTTGTCGGGACTGGACAGCGAGACGGATACACCCTTGGCGGAGAGCAATTCCTCGTCCGGCGTCCGCAACTGGATTGCAATGCTGACAGGCCCGGCGCGGCCCGGCGACATCGTAACATCCGCCATCATTCGTCCGGTATGAATGTGCGTGAAGAAGGGTGGGGCCGCGACCATCAGCGCCCGCGGCGGCGGGGTGAAGCGCCAAAGGCCGACGACGCCGAGGATAGCAGCCACCAGCACCAGTTCGGCGACGATCGTCCGTCGCATGTGACGGCGCGGCGCGGCCCCGCCCTGCCCGATCCGCGGCGTCAGATACAGGCGATTCCAGAGCGCGATCGCCAGCAGCAATGCCACGAGCACGAGCTTGACCGTGAGGACGCGGCCATAATTCGTGGTCCAGAGCGCATCCACCCGCTCAAGCTGCACGACCGCGAGCAGCAGGCCGCTCGCCAGCAGCGCGGCGACGGCGAACGGGATGACGCGCGAAAACCGCATCAGAACATCGCTCGCGGTCTGGCGGGGTTGGCCCATCGCCAGCGCGAGCGGTATCAGCGAGCCGACCCAGAACGCCAGAGCAGCGCCGTGCGCGAACACCGCGGGCGCGGTGAGCCATCGCGGCGAGGCGGTGGCAGCGTGACCGGTTGCCGCCAGTGCCAGTCCGACGCCGACCAGGGCGCCGAGCGACATTACCCTTGCGCCGACGTCACCCGCCCGGTGCGACCACAGGGCCAGAAGCAAGGCAGCGGACGCGATCGCGGCGGACAATCCGAACGAGCCGCGAGCGCCGCTGGCCCAGACCTCCGCGTCAGGTAACGACGACGGGGACAATCCCATCGCGTCCAGCCCCTGTAGTCCGACCGAGAACGCCAGCGCGGCCAACGCGATCAACTCGACACTGCTTCCGATCACGCGCATTGCCGGCGCGGACGGCGCCCGTATCCAGGCAACGAAGAATGCGCCGCCGGCGCCGACGAACAGACCGACATAGATCGCCAGCCGCGCCAGCCAGATCGCACCGCGCAACAGCGCATCGTTCGAGCGCACCGCCTGCGGCGCATCCACGTCGCGCCGGCCGACCCAGAACGTTATGGCGCCGCCCACCGGATGACCGTCCGCCGAGGCCACCCGCCAACTGATGACATGCGCGCCATCGCCCGAGATCGGCGGTGGCGTGAGGATGAGTTGCGCGCCGTCGC
>NZ_MKRN01000196.1:1686-9579 GCF_001896955.1 Nitrobacter sp. 62-13
CTGCTGGCGATGAGGCTGGCGTGGGCGAAGGCCGCCGAAGGCAGCATCACCACAGCCAGCAGCCAGCAGCATACCGCCAGCGCCGAACGTCTCACGGACGCGCTCCTCAGTGGCTGGCCTTCAGGCGAACCACAGGCGCAGGCGTACGCAGCTTGTCGGTGTCCTGCCCGGCGGACGGGATTTCAATCCAGCGCTCGACGCCCTGCTCGCATTCCTGCACGGCAGGAAAATAAAGGCTCTGTCCAGCCTTGTCCGGAAGTCGCACGATCAGGCCAAACGTGTCGTAGAGGTTATCCGGCAACGGACCGCCGTGCCATGCGACCTCGTCGACAACCTCGGTGACGGATTTGCCGTGCGGCCCCGGCACCGGCGCATCGAGCTTTCTGCTTTTGATTTCGACTTTCCAGCCCGGCTTCATCTGCGGTTTCGCCGACAGGATTCCGTCCGGCAATTTGATCCGCAGCGCCGTCGTCGCACTGCCATTGCAACCGTGCGGCACGGTAAAGACGAGATGCGCATAACTGTTTGCAGGCGCGTCCGCGGGCTGGACCGTGACATGGGCCAGCGCCGTGTTGCACGAGGCCACTGCGGCAGCCGCCGCAATGGCCGAACCGATCCACAATCGTACCGCGCGCATCACTTCATATGACCGTCATGCTGATGATTCATCATCGCTCCGCCGGCCGCCGTGCTCGGCGCCCGCGCGCCAATACCCTGCACATCGAGCGTGACGTCGACCTTGCCCGCTTTTTCGAATTCGAGCGTCACCGGCACCTTCTCACCTTGTTTGAACGGATGCTTGAGATCGACCAGCATCAGGTGATAGCCGCCCGGCGCCAGCTTGACGGTCTTGCCAGGCTTGATGACGAGGCCACCTTCAACCGGATGCATTTTCATCACGCCGTTGGTCGTGCTCATCTGATGAACCTCGAGCTTGGCGGCCGCCTCCGTCGAGCCGCCGACAAGCTTGTCGGCGGTCGCGCCCTTGTTCTCGATGGTGAGATAGCCGCCGCCGACCTTGGCGCCGCCGGCCGTGGCACGGGTCCACGGCTGCGAGATGACCAGATCGCCGGCCTTGACGGACTCGGCGTGGACCGGCGTAACCAGCCCAAGCGCGGCGATCGCGAACGCACCTAGCATGCCGCGAAGCATCAACGATGATTTCATGACATTCTCCATTTTTGGTTCTGCCGCTGTAGAAAGGTTCCGCCATGAACGCCAGGCGGGATCATGACAGCGAGCGCGCACAGTGACTGACATGCTCACCATCGGACTTTGAATCCAGCATAGACCGCTCGCCCGGTGCCGGGTTCAAACAATGGTGAATTGGCGTTGGCGCGGTCGATGATCGCCGCCGACGCGATATACGCTTTGTTGGCGAGGTTGCGGGCCTCGATATAGCCGGAATACCTGCCACCGTCGTCGAAGCCCGCCTTCAGCCCGTAGATCGCGTAAGCATCTGTGCTCAGCGTATTGGCGCTATCGGCATAGTAGCCCTGCGGCACCCATTCGAGGTTCGGGCCGACATAGAATCCGTTGGGATGCTTGTAGAGCAGCTCGGCGCGAACGAAGTGGCGCGGCGCGCCCGGCAACAGGTTGTTGCCGAACGATGCATCGTTGTCGAAACGGAAATCATTAAAGGTGTAGGCGACGTTGAGCCAGAGCTTGTCGGGTCTATCGCCACGCACGAACAGATTGCGGAAGATCGCGGCGCCCGCGCCGGCCTCGATGCCCTGATGCATCGTGCGGTCGGCGTTGGTGACGTTGCAGTTGCCGAACGCGCTGTAGAGACAGAGCAGTTCGTTCCGGATCTGCGCTCGGTAGTATGTCAACTCCCATGTGGCATCCGGCCTGTGGCCGCGGGTGCCGATCTCATAGGTCGTCGCGGTTTGCGCGCGAATGCTGGTGAACGGAATCGTGGGAATGCCGGGGCCATTCGCACTCTCGCCGAAGCTCGGCACCTCGGCGCTGCGCGAGACATTGGCGAAGGCCTGCCAGGTCGGATCGATCTGCCATAGCAACCCGCCCTTCGGGCTCCAGAGGTTGAACTCGGTTCGGCCCGATTGATCGCCGTCGCTCAGGAAGCGATCCCGCCGGTCACGCGTAGCGTAGAGGAACTGCGTGCCGGCGACCGCGGCGACGGTGGGCAGGAAATAGAACGAATCCTCGACATAGACCGAGGTGTTCTGCGAGCGATCGATCGAGGACGACAGCAGCGCGCCTTTCTGGCCTGCGAGGTTAGCGAACTGTTTATTGTCGATGCTGCCGTCAAGCAGATTGACGCCCGCCACCAGGCGATTACGGAAGCCTCCGATATTTCGGTCATCGGTCACCCGCGCAAACCCGCCATAATCCAAATAGTGATAATCCAGCCATTGGAAGATCGGGTGCATCAGGTGCCGGTCGACCCCGAACGCGCCGAACTCGACGGTCGTGTCGTCGAACCGCACCGTGGTCTTGTTGCCTAACCGCACGGTGTCGATGTTACGCTGCTGGTCGAGTGCGATGTTGCCGGCGGCGGCGGTCTGGGGCGACGTCAGCGCCGAATCCTTGCTGACGGTGCCGGGAATGCGTTGCCGCACGTCATTGGCGTTGATGTAAAACCGCGTTTCGAAATCCGGCGAGAACTGATAGCCGACATTGCCGCTCACGCGCGTCGAATGACCGTTACTGTGGTCGCGGAAGCCGTCGCTCGCCTGGGTCGACGCGGTGAGGAAACCATCCCACGGGCCGTTGCTGCCACCGGTATTGGCTTGAAGCCGCCGAAACCCGAATGCGCCGGCGTCGACGCTGACGCCGTTGACGAACGGATCGCGGCCGGACGGCGTCACGAAATTGATAGCGCCGCCGAGCGAATTGGCGCCGAAGCGCAGCGCATTGCCGCCCTTGAACACCTCGACGTATTTGTAGGCGGTCGGGTCGATTTCCTGAAAATCACCGTAGCCGTCGGCGGTGTTGATCGGGATTCCGTCCATATAGAGCTGCACACCTCGCAAGTGGAAGTTGCGCGACAGACTCGAACCGCGGATCGACAGCCGGGTGTCGTCGCCCCATTTCGGCTGAGCGAAGACGCCCGGCACATAGTCCAGAATATCCTTGATGGTGTTGGCGACCGTCGAGTTCTTGTAGGCGTCGGCCGTCACCAGCGCGACGCCGCCCGGCGTCTGCTGGATTTCCCGCAGCGCCTGCTGCGCGGTCGCGACGGTCAACGATGCGGGGACAGCCGCCGGAACAGCGACCTGCGACGGCGCCGGCGCATGACGCGCAGCGAGACGGCGCGGCGCCTGATTTGACCGGGCTGCGCTGCGCGTCGCGCGCTTCGGCGCGAGGCGGTTGGAGTGGGGCGCCGTGACCGTTACCGTCGGCAAGGTGACGCCGGAACTGGACTGCGCGAGAGCAGTGGAAGGCGATACGATCACAACTATCGTCGCGAGCGCGCCGCAAAGCGCGCTACCTCCGCCGAGGGCGAGGTGGTTGAACATGATATATTCCTGATACCGGACAATCGCCGGAGCGTTCGAAAGATCGGATCACTACGATGTCATCGCAGCAATCATTCAAAATTTACTAAATCAGGAAATTCCGGGAGGGCCGCGGGCCTGCGCGTTGGAGCCTGCCGCGGAGGACGGCGGCACGAAGCTCAATTCGCGCCAGATGACCGCGTTGACCTCGCGCCCAACCTTGACGACAGAGCCTTGCGGGTCAGGGATCGGGGTTGCGGAATGAACCGCGCCGCATAACGTACAGCAGTTGGCTTGCCCCTGCTGCTGGTCTGTCTGACCATCTTGCGACAAGGCGGCATCGGCAGCATGGGAGCAGATCGCCCCCGCCAGCGGATCGGCCGCCGCGTTGCTGAATGCGAGACAAGCCGCAACCGGTGCAAAAATCTGCACCAGCATCGCAATCATGACGATTGGAAGAAACTTTCCCAGCCGCCGTCGCATGGGTCCCCAGCCTTTCGGGCCGAGAGCTACCATGGCCCGACCAGGGTTGTCGAGCCGGATTTCCCAACCGGGTTGCGCGAACAGACCGGTCGAGGAGCAAGGGCGAATAGAACGAAGCAATTGCCTATAGCGTTTTCGAGCGAAGTGGAATCCGGTTCGCGTGAAGAAAACGCGTCAAATCAAGAACCTAGAGTCACCCGTTTCCAGGAAACGGGTGGAAGACTCTAGGGGGAAGCCGAACCTCGAAAAATCATTGTCGAGAACCGTGACAGGCGTGAAAGGATCGGCTACCGTCGGCTTCAGACTACCTGCGCAAGGTATCAGTCTGGTGGTCCAAGTCTCGGGAGGAACCCTGGCGCATCCAAACAGCGCCGCCCCGCCAAGGAACGATAAAGCCGACTGTAGGGGAAAACAGGGTCGATACAATTTTGAGAGTAGGGCTTTGGTCCTGCTCTTTATTTTTTGAAGATCAGTCTTCGAGGTCGGGTGCGGGCCGATCGCGCTCAGATGCTCTGACGGAAGGCGGCAGGGAGGCGCGAGTGTCCGCGGCCCCTCTCCTGCACTCCCCGGAATTTGCACTCCACGGATTTGCACCGCCCGGAATTGAGACGAACGGGAGCCGTCGGCAATCTAACCCGGGAAGCCCATCAGCCGCGACAGCCGGGTGACATTGAGCAAACCCGAATAATACGCCCATGTCGCAGCGCCATAAAGGACCAACGAAACGATCGTGGTCCAGATCATTTTGCGGCGCATCAACGCCATCACCGGGGCTCCGGGATCGGTGCCCGGAGCATGGTCACCGTCTTCATGCTGGCTTCGGACGCCGAACGGCAGCATCAGAAACAGCGTGATCCACCAGAACACGAAGTAAATAGCAAAACCGGAGAAGATTACGGAAGCCATCAGGACTGCTCGATCTCGACAAGCGCGCCGGAAAAATCTTTCGGATGGAAGAAAAGCACCGGCTTGCCGTGCGCACCGATCTTCGGCTCACCGTCGCCGAGAACGCGTGCGCCTTCCGATATCAGAAGATCACGAGTCGCGACGATATCCGGTACCTCATAGCATATATGGTGGATACCGCCATCGGCGTTGCGTTCAACAAATCTCGCGATCGGGGAAGCATCGCCGAGCGGCTGGATGAACTCGATCTTGGTGTTTGGCAGCGCCGCAAACACGGTGATCACTCCATGCTCCGGCAGCGGCACGGCCGCAGAAATCTCCGCGCCGAAAGCGGCGCCGTAGATCTTCGCAGCCTTTTCAGCGTCCCTGACCGCGATCGCTACATGATTGAGCCGGCCCAGCATCACGTCCTGCAATGTTCGATGATTGAATTCCAACTCGCGACGCCTGCGCGGGCAAGACAGACATTCACGTCCAACGTCCAACGTCCGCAGTCAAGGGGTGCATCAAACTCACGAGACTAGCTCACCAGAACGTGAACATAGCAGAGCGGCTTCTTGCCCCACTCTTCCGCAATCGTTGCCCGCACGGCGCGGCGCAACGACTCGGCCATCGAATCCGGATCGCGCCGCTGCCCTCGCGGCAACGACTTCACCGTCGAGATCACGGTTTCGAAAACAATATCGTCGAGCAGTTCGCCCGCGGGATTCTTTTCCGGGACGCCGACGAGATCGATCTCGGGATCGTCAATCAGTTCGCCCTTGTCGGTAACGACGAGCGCCACGAACACGCAGCCGGCAAATGCCATGCGCCGCCGTTCGATGACCGCGCGCGATTTTGAATCCTCAAGAATGGAGCCATCCTTGTAGAACCGTCCCGCCGGCAGCTCATCGATGATGCCGGGTTCTCCGGGTCCAAGCCGGACCAGATCGCCGTTCTTGCAGACCAGGACTTTCGGAACGCCCACGGCGCGCGCCAACCGCGCATGTTCGGAGAGATGCAAAGCCTCGCCGTGCACGGGGATCAGAACCTGCGGACGAACCCACGCGATCAGGTCCCGCAATTCGTCGCGGCGCGGATGGCCGGAAACATGAACCAGTTCGGTGCGATCGGTAATGACCTCGATACCCTGAGCCACGAGACCATTGATGATCGCGCCGACAGCTTTCTCGTTGCCGGGAATGGTGCGCGAGGAAAAGATCACGGTGTCGCCACGGTTCAGCGTCACCTGCGGATGGTCATCCCTGGCGATGCGCGCGAGAGCTGCACGAGGTTCGCCCTGGCTGCCCGTGCACACCGCCAGCACCTTGTCCGGCGGAAGATGACCGTATACATCGGCGCTACGGAACTCCTGCATCCCGTCCAGATGTCCGGTCTCGCGTGCGACCTGCACCACGCGTTCCATGGCGCGGCCGACCACCACGACCTCCCGTCCCGCTCGGCGCGCGGCGTCAGCCACCGCGCGCAGCCGCCCGACGTTGGATGCGAACGTCGTCACCGCGACGCGGCCTTTGGCTGCCTTCACCAATTTTGCGATCGTGCCGGCGACTTCGGTTTCGGAGGGCGAGCGCCCGTCGCGCACCGCATTGGTGGAATCGCCGACCAGCGCCAGCACGCCCTCGTCGCCGAGTTCGCGAAGCCGCCGCTCGTCGGTCGGCAGACCAACGAGCGGGGTCGGATCGATCTTCCAGTCGCCGGTATGCAAGACGATTCCCGACGCCGTATGAATCGCAAGCGCATGGGATTCCGGAATCGAATGCGCCACGGGAATGAATTCGACGCCAAAGGGACCGATATCGATCCGGCCGCCGGAAGGCACCACGGTCACCGGAATCTCCGGCGGATTGCGTTCCGCCGCGCATTTGGCCTCGAACAGCGCCGCGCTGAATTTCGTGGCGTAGATCGGGCATTTCAGGCGCGGCCACAAATCGATGATCGCGCCGAAGTGATCCTCATGGGCGTGAGTGAGCACGAGACCCACGAGGTTCTTCCGCTCGCTTTCGAGAAAGCGAATGTCCGGCATGATGAGATCGATGCCCGGCAGATGTTCCTCATCGCCGAAGGACACACCGAGATCGACCGCGAGCCAGCTTCGCTGATGGCGGTTGCCGAGCCCGTAGATCGACAGGTTCATGCCGATCTCGCCCACGCCGCCGAGCGGAGCGAACATCAGTTCATCGGGCCGCGCTATCATGTTGCTCCGATCGATGCCGCTGTACCGAAATACACGTCGCCGGCGGAGACAGCCACGCGCTTGCCGTCGGAGGTCATGACGATCAAGCAGCCGTCGTCGTCGAGGGTATCGAAGCGGCCGGATATCGTGGACGCGCCGGACTGAACCGAAACAGTCTGACCGACCCCAGCGGCCCGATCGAGCCACAGACGCCTGAGACTGCGAAAGCCACGCCCTTGGTCCCAGACGTCGCGGAACTCCACCCAGGCCTCGCTCAGCGCGCGGAACACATCCTCGGCCCCGATGTCGATGCCGAGGTCGCGCAGCGACACCGCAGCATTCGGCATTCCGTCGGGTGCGGCGGCGACATTGACGCCGATGCCGACGACGACGGCCAGACGGTCATGTGCGACGGTCTCGGCCTCCAGCAGGATGCCCGCAAGTTTCCTGCCGCCTGCCAGCACATCGTTCGGCCATTTCAACCTAAACGTCACGTCGTCGGAACCCGAGGATCTCACGCACGCCTCGAGGCTGACGGCTTTCAGCGCAGATTCGAGCGCCAGTCCCGCCGCAAAGCTCAGGGTCGCCGCCACGCCGGGCGACGTGTCGATGACCTCGAGAATGCTGCTGGCCAGATTGCCATAGGGGGCAACCCAGGCGCGCTGCCTGCGCCCCCGCCCCGCTGTCTGCGCCTTCGTCACCAGCCAGATCGGACCGGTCTCGCCGGCTCGCGCACGCATCAGCGCTTCGGCGTTGGTCGAGCCGATACTGTCGAAGGCCGCGAGCCGGTAGCCTGATGATGTGGCTCGTGGACCCAGCGAAAATGTCATTTAAGCCGATGCCATTCAGAATAATGACTTCGCAGCCGCC
>NZ_MKRN01000197.1:0-258 GCF_001896955.1 Nitrobacter sp. 62-13
AACCGGTCTGGCAAGGCACGATCGACGACAATCCGGTCGCGATGCAGGTCAGGCCGATCGCAAACGGATTCCGGCTCGCGCATCAGGGCTTCGAGGTCGCAATTAACGTATTCACCGAAACCGAGGCAGCGGCGGCGCGGCTGATGCCGGCGGCAACGGCGGCCGATAACGGCAAGAAGCTGCTGTGTCCGATGCCGGGCCTCGTCGTCTCGATCGCCGTGACGGAGGGACAGGAAGTCAAGGCCGGCGAGACGCTGG
>NZ_MKRN01000197.1:528-18774 GCF_001896955.1 Nitrobacter sp. 62-13
CGATGCTATCCGTCTTGGCGTTGCCGGCTCGGTACCCAACCGCCGGGACGGCAGCGTCGAGGCCTTGTTCGCGGGACAGGCCGAAGCCGTCGCCGACATGGTGGCGCGCTGCCGGAACGGACCGGAATTCGCGCGCGTCGATGCGATCGAGGATCAGCCGGTGATGGCGAACGCCTTGCAATTGATCCGGCCCGGCGAGCGCTTCTCACAGCTTCCGACGGTGTAAGCGGACCATAGCGCCACGGCCTGCGACCACGCGTTTCGTACCGGCAACGCGAAAGTCAGGCGTCTTTTTCCGTTATGCGCAGCGAAGGCCCGAACACCTCGGCGAACGCGCGCCGCAACGCGATGTCGACATCCGCCAGTCCGACGCGAAGGCCGAGATCGACGAGGCTGGTGACGCCGTAGCGCGGGTCGGTGACGCCGCAGGGTACGATGGCGTCGAAATGGCTGAGGTCGGGATCGACATTGAGCGAGACGCCGTGGAACGATACCCAGCGGCGCAGCCGCACGCCGATCGCCGCGATCTTGTCCTCGCGGCCTGGTCCCTTGTCCGGGCGCGCCACCCAGACGCCGACCCGATCCTGCCGCCGTTCGCCCTTGACGTCGAAAGTGCCGAGCGTACGGATGATCCATTCCTCCAGCCCGGCGACGAACGCCCGCACGTCGGGGCGACGGCGCTTCAAGTCGAGCATGACATAGGCCACGCGCTGGCCGGGGCCATGATAGGTCACCTGACCACCGCGGCCGGTCGAAAACAGCGGAAAGCGGGTCTGCAGCAGATCGCCTTCGCGTCCGCTGGTGCCGGAGGTGTAGAGCGGAGGGTGCTCCAGCAGCCAGACCAGTTCCGGCGCTTCGCCCGAGGCGATCGCGGCCGCCCGCGCTTCCATGACGGCAACGGCCTCCGGATAGGGCACCGGCGCATCGGACGAGACCCAGTCGACCCGACTGCCGGGCGAGGCTGCAAATGGCTTCAAATCGAGAAGCTGGCGGTCGTTAACCATTGTCTAACCATAACGTGGTGGTCTTGAACCGTATCAATTTTGCATGGTCCGTGAGTCCGTATTCGTGGCGACGCTCGATAAAGTATCCGTTGATCTCATGGTGGTCCTGGGGACCACGTCGATGCCCGTTCATCAGGTCATGAGGCTCAGCCGCGGCGCGATCATCGAACTGGATGCCACCGAGCAGGACGAGGTCAAGATCCTCGCCAACAACATGCCGGTCGCCAGCGGGGTGGTGATGGTCAATCGCAACCGCATCGCGGTTGAGGTCAAGCAGATGCTGCCGCGAACTCCCGATCGCAGGTAGGCGGACTTGGGGTCCGCAGCGTTCGGTCTCAACATAGCTGGCGGATCAAGAGCAGGCCCGAAACCGCTGATTCCAGTATCGTTACGGCTCCCAGGCGATGCTTGTTTCGGATCGCTTTAGCCCGGGAAGAACGTTCCGCCGGGCCTTGTCCCCCCACCGTTGTTTTGTTACATCGGCGCCGTTGATCCGGTCGGGGCGCGAGCCTCGGCTCCGATCCAAAAGCGCTCGTAGCGGAATTGGTAGACGCGCTGCCTTGAGGTGGCAGTGAGTAACATCGTGGGGGTTCGAGTCCCTCCGAGCGCACCACCTCACAAAATCGATCCGGAGGCCGCGTTAAGTCGTTGCGGAGCCTAGCTGACCCTCAGCGCCGCGACTGGAGAAACTGTTTTCCCTTCTCGGTCACGGTCCAGGCGATGTGATTGGTAAATCCCGCGATGATCGAGCGGGATCTGATCAGGCCCATGGCTTCCAGCCTGTCCCGGATGACGGTCGCGCTCTTTTCGCCAAGTTCCCAATAGTCCGACATGCGAAATGTCTGCCGGTACCAATATCCGACAAGCTCTCGAACGTAGGCTTCCGACGGGCTCTTGAGGAGCTGCGCATATATTCCGACAAAAACGTCGCCCAGTGAAATCGACTTTGAGACGGTATCCGGTGCCCCTTCTTCGGATCGATAGACAAGGAATTCTACGGTAACCGAATCGACCGACCCCGCGAGAACCAGCTCCGTCGAGCCGCGATTGAGATTGGCCAGCTTCTGGTGAAAGTCCGCATTCTCGATGCGGAGTCTTTCCAGCTCCTGGAGGACCTTCGGATCGACGGCTTGGTCGCCTCGTATCCAGCCGGCTCTCGGCTTCAAGTTTACCGCGGTTGCGACGGCCATAACGGCCTTCATGCAAAGGTCGCTTTCGTTGGTCCAGGATTCGACGATGCCAGCGGCACTCAAACGAGCTTTGAAAGCGTCCAGCTTTTCTTTCAGTCCGGCGTCCGGTTCGGGAATTTCAGAAAGGAACGCAAGTATCGGAACGTCTTTCGATCGCGCGTACTCAAATGCTCCTTCGCTAAAGTTCAGACCGTCGTGCGAGAGCGAACCGTAACGGCTGCCGACGATCGCGACATAATAGTCGCTTCGATCAATGATCCGCTTGATGTAATCCAGCTGCGTTTGATCGGTAGCCGGCAGCACCTCCAGACCAGCAGGCATGTATCCTGCTTTTGCCAACGTGTTGCTGACGGCCTGTCGTTCGTCCCTCAAATCATTGTAGGTCGAACTGATGAAAACCTGAAAAACCCGATTCACGTGATTTCCACATGCGGCTGATATCGTAGGCAACTGAAGCGCGGAATAGGGCGCGGGATTTCGTTAAGGTGGCATTGCTGAATCGGCAATTTCGGCGCATCGGACGGGCGTCGGATCGTTAAGCACAGATTCCCACCAGCCGTCATCCGTTTCGGCCGGCTGGCCGACTCCTGGAACGTAGAGAGAACATTCGAGGAAGGACGCGCTGCTTTTGGAGCTATGCGGACCGGTGGCGCAAGGCTTAGGCCTCAGGAGGGTTTCGAAAGGTCTGCAATGAAGTCCTGCTTCGGAACGAGTGGAGGGATTATTAACGTTTTATTTACCATACGATTCCAGCATTCACTCATGAGGATCTCGCGCACCACTCATAACGATTTGCTGTCGCTCGAAGCCGCCGCGACGGTCGCACGTAGCGGCTTTGCCTGCATCTTTTCATCTTCCGACGAATACGAACGGGCCCTCATTACAGAGCGCCGTGCCCAGGGCCGCTATACCGGCCGCCAAAATAGTTGGATGGTGACGGCGCTCATTGCGCTGGCGCTCGCGTTCGCCGGGGTGATTATTTATTGGGTGTGACCAGCCCAGCCTCGTGAATCGGCAACGGCGAAGATGCTCACCCGTGAAGCGAGTGCATCAGGATTGAAGCCGCGCGCGGCCGCGTGGCTCCAGCGCCGAAGATACGAGTGCGAAAGAACCTGCTTCGCCGTACCGTCCTGTTTCATGTCGCTCTTCGTTTTCGATCCCTTCGACATGCCGACAGTCCTGTGTTTGGACGTCTTGCCTTTGGCTGTCTTGCCCTGGGACATGACGTGCGGGAATGTGGACGGACTGTTCGGCGTAGTATCCTGAGCCGGCGCACCATAAGTCTGTGCCGCAGCGGTGCCGATGCCCATCAGTGCTGCGCAGCAGACTGGCCATAAGCAGGATCTGGTTCCTGATGAAACCGGAAACCCTATCTTAACCGTTACGGCATGGCACTGTGGCGGACTGCGATTCGATCGCTAGATTTAAGGAATGGTCCAGCTTGTCACAGTTGCATCCGTGATATCCGCCTACCAGAAACCAGAGGCTACGGTGGATACCAGTAACCAGGCCCAGACCGATCTCTGGGCGAGCCGGCTGAATGTCTCGCGCCAGACGTTGTTGGAAGCGGCCGAACAGGTCGGACCATCGGTCGCCGCGCTGCGCCGCTACCTTTCCAGATAAAACACTTCTCTGTTCATGCCTCGCCGGCCGATGGGCTGACCCACGCCTTGCGGCGCCGGTTCCATTTTGTGACCCGTGTCATTGAAGCCCGTTCGCACGTGAGTCACATCACGGATCGATCGGGCTTTGTCATGCATCGTGGTCGCATCGTCAAACCGACGATGTGTCAATCAGCGAGGAGAACCACGATGAACAGGACTTCCACGACCGGTGACATCCGTGCGCTCACGGGTGATGAGCTCAACAGCGTATCGGGCGGCATGAAAGCCGTAGTGTTCGTCGATCGTATGTTCATGACGATCGAGGCCGACGCCAATCATTACGGCGTCGTCGTCCGGCCAGGCTTCGAACACACCTGCGTCAGCTTCGGCGGCGACGGCTGCTGAAACTGACGTCAACCAAATGCAACATCATTTCAGGAGATTGCAATGTCCCAACAGACCAGAAACAACGAGACTCGTGTTCTGACGCCGGACGAACTGGATGCCGTGTCCGGCGGCGCCAAATCGCTCCACAACGAGTTTTCGGTCGGCGGCTATAAGATGACCATCGACGCGGACGCCGTGCACTACACCGTGGTTGTCACGGAGAAATAACTTGCGGACCCGGTGAGCCGGTCAGCCGCCCGAAGGAGGGGAGTTGACCGGCGTGTTCCGCGGATCGGTCCGGCCGTGCCGGGGTTCGGCGGAAGCCTTCCGTGGGCGGGGGAGGCGGGTTGCCTTCGATCTTTCACAATCTCCTGCGTCCACCATATATTGCTCAAACGTCAGGGTGCGGGCGCAACACCTTGGCCGTCCCAAACCAATGTGCTATTTGGCTGGCGCCGCTTCGATCGCCGTTACTGCTGCTCGCACCCGGTCTAACCGGTTGCGCCGCCAAGGATATTCTGTAGATGGATTCGACCGCCAAAACCGCCTCCGCACCTGATTCCTTCTTTGCGGCCAACCTGACCGAGGCCGATCCCGAAATCGCTGCCGCGATCAAGGGCGAATTGGGTCGTCAGCGCCACGAGATCGAACTGATCGCGTCCGAAAACATCGTCAGCCGCGCGGTTTTGGAGGCGCAGGGCTCGGTATTGACCAACAAATACGCCGAGGGTTATCCGGGCGCGCGCTATTATGGTGGGTGCGAGTGGGTCGACGTCGTGGAAACGCTGGCGATCGAACGGGCCAAGAAACTGTTCGGCGCCCAGTTTGCCAACGTCCAGCCGAACTCAGGCAGCCAGATGAACCAGGCGGTGTTCCTGGCGCTGCTGCAACCCGGCGACACCTTCATGGGGCTCGACCTTGCGGCTGGTGGTCACCTGACCCACGGTGCGCCGGTCAACATGTCAGGCAAATGGTTCAAGGCCGCGCACTACACGGTGCGGCGGGACGATCATTTGATCGACATGGACGAGGTCGCGCGCCGGGCCGAGGAGGTCAAGCCGAAGCTGATCATCGCCGGCGGTTCGGCCTATTCGCGGCCGTGGGACTTCAAACGCTTTCGCGAGATCGCCGACAGCGTCGGGGCCTATCTGATGGTGGACATGGCGCACTTTGCCGGTCTTGTCGCGGGGGGCGTGCATGCTTCCCCGGTGCCGCACGCGCATGTGACCACGACCACCACCCACAAGTCGCTGCGCGGTCCGCGTGGCGGCCTGATCCTGTGCAATGACGAGGCGCTCGCCAAGAAGTTCAATTCGGCGATCTTTCCGGGCCTGCAGGGCGGACCGCTGATGCATGTCATCGCGGCCAAGGCCGTGGCATTCGGCGAAGCGCTGCGACCGGACTTCAAGCTTTACGCGAAGAACGTTGTCGAAAACGCCAAGGCGTTGGCCGAAGGCCTGCGTGGCCATGGCTTCGATATCGTCTCCGGCGGCACCGACAACCACCTGATGCTGGTTGACCTGCGACCCAAGGGGCTGAGAGGCAACGTCTCGGAAAAGGCGCTGGTCCGGGCGGCGATCACCTGCAACAAGAACGGCATTCCTTTCGATCCGGAAAAGCCGTTCGTGACCTCCGGTCTTCGTCTCGGCACGCCGGCCGCCACCACGCGGGGCTTCGGGGTTGCCGAATTCAGACAGGTCGGCGGCCTGATCGCGGAAGTGCTCAATGCCATCGCGCAGGCCGAGGACGGCAAGGCTCCGCTGGTCGAGGCGGCGGTGAAGGAGAAGGTCAAGGCGCTGACCGACCGTTTTCCAGTCTATCCAGACAGTTGAACCCATGAAGTCAGGAAGCATCACGATCGTTTCTGCTTCATGCACGGAATTAATCCGCGCGTTCATCGTATTGAAAACAATGGATTGCTGCTCGATAGTACGCGAGCGAGAGAATGCCGTTCTTCGCGCGATTGCGGCCAGCATGGTGGGGTGAGCGATGCGCTGCCCGAGTTGCAACAGTTTGGATACCCAGGTGAAAGATTCGCGGCCGACGGAAGACTCGGCTGTGATCCGGCGGCGGCGCGTCTGCATGGCCTGCAATTTCCGCTTCACCACCTTCGAGCGCGTGCAGTTGCGTGAACTGACGGTCATCAAGCGCAATGGGCGGCGGGTGCCGTTCGACCGCGACAAACTGGTTCGCTCGCTGCAGATATCGTTGCGCAAGCGGCCGGTCGATGCCGAGCGCGTCGAGACCATGGTGTCAGCCATCGTCCGCGAACTGGAGAGCGGCGGCGAGGCGGAAATTTCGTCCGAGACCATCGGCGAAATCGTGATGGAGCATTTGAGGAGTCTCGACGACGTCGCCTATGTGCGCTTTGCCTCGGTGTACCGCAATTTCCGGGAGGCCAAGGATTTCGAGGCGGTGCTGGGTGAGCTTTCCAGCGAGGACGACGCGCGGCAGGTGCCGCTGCGCAAATGATCTTCCGCGTTCTGGAAGAGCAATACGGCGAGAAGCTCCGGACGGCCAAGGCCGCTGATTTGCATTTCATGCAACTGGCGCTGGCGCTGGGGCGCCGCGGCCTGGGCGCGAGCGCGCCCAATCCGGCGGTGGGCGCGGTCATCGTGAGGGACGGTGTGATCGTCGGCCGCGGCTGGACCCAGCCGGGAGGCCGTCCGCATGCCGAGGTCGAGGCGCTGCGGCGCGCGGGGGAGGCGGTGCGCGGCGCGACGCTGTATGTCACGCTTGAGCCATGTTCGCATGTCGGAAAAACGCCGCCCTGCGCCGATGCCGTGATCGCAGCCGGCATCACGCGTGTGGTGTCCGCTATCGAGGATCCCACTCCCGAAGTCGCGGGGCAGGGCCACGCCCGGTTGCGGGCCGCCGGAATATCGGTCGAAGTCGGGCTTTGCGCGGTCGAGGCGGCGCACCATCATGCCGGCCATTTCCGGCGGGTCCGGGACAAGCGCCCGCACGTCATCCTTAAACTCGCCACGTCCAGCGACGGAAAAATCGCAGCCGCCGGAGGCACGCCGGTCGCCATTACGGGCGAGGCGGCCAGAGCGCGGGTGCATCTGCTGCGTGCGCAGTGCAACGGCATCCTGGTCGGCATCGGCACCGTGCTGGCCGACGATCCTCTCCTGACATGCCGGCTTCCGGGCATGGAAACGCGCTCGCCGCTGCGCGTGGTGCTGGATCACGCACTGCGCATTCCGCATGAGAGCCGGCTGGTGCGGTCCGCGCGCGAGACCCCGCTTTGGGTGATGGCCTCGGACCCTATTGAAGCGTCCACGGCCACGACACTCGGTACGGCCGGCGTGCAGGTCGTGCGCGTTCCGGTCGCGGCCGGCGCGCCCGGGCTTGATCTGGCGGCGGTTCTCCGTGCCCTGTCCGAGAGGGGTGTCACGCGCCTGATGGTGGAAGGCGGGGCGCGTGTTGCAGCGTCCTTCATCGCGGCCGGTCTGGTCGATGAAGCGTGGCTGCTGCGTGGTCCCGATCCGATCGGCGACGAGGGGTTGCCGGCGCTTGGCCCCTTGCCGCTCGATGCCATCACCCGATCGTCTCAATTCAAGGTTCGTGCGAGCGAGAGGCTGGATCAGGACATCCTCACGATTTACGAGCGCGCCTAGAGCCTTTCACCGTTTCATGGAAACGATGAAAGACTCCAGCTTCTTGATTTGGCGCGTTTTCTTCACGCGAACCGGATTCCACTTCGCTCGAAAACGCTCTTAGAGCCTTTCCGCTTCGCTCGAAAACGATATAAATCGGGATAGTTTGAATTCGAAAGCGTTTCGGCCGCTGCGGAAGGTTCTGATGTTCACCGGCATAGTGAGCGACATCGGCGAGATCGAAAGTCTGACGCCGACGGCGCAGAACCGGCTGCATCGGCTGCGCGTCCTCAGCCGTTACGATCGCAGTACAATCGCCGACGGCGCGTCGATTGCCTGCAATGGGGTTTGCCTGACTGTTGTCGCCTCGGGCGTCAATGGCGGGCGAACCTGGTTCGACGTCGATGTCGGGGCTGAGACGCTCGATGTCACGACGGCAAAGAATTGGTCGGTGGGGGCGCGGCTCAATCTCGAACGCGCGTTGAAAATCGGCGACGAACTCGGCGGCCACATCGTCGCAGGCCACGTCGACGGAATCGCCACCGTGGTTGCGCGCGACGATCTGCATGGTATGGCGCGTTTTGAATTGCGCACAGCCCGGGATCTGGCGCGCTTCATCGCAGCCAAGGGTTCGGTGACGCTGGACGGGGTATCGCTGACGGTGAACACGGTTCGGGACGAGGCGTTTTCGGTGCTTATCATTCCGCGAACGCTCGACGTCACGACGCTGGGGGATTGGCGCGCGGGCGGGCAGGTTAATATCGAGGTGGACCTGATGGCGCGTTACGCGGCGCGGCTGAGCGAGATGAAGTAGGCTTTCGATAAATGCATCATGTGCGGGCTTGACCCGCGCATTCTTCCTCTTAACAAGATGGATTGCCGGGATCATAGGCGAGCGAAGCGGCGCGGTTCTTCGATCGCCTATTCCCGGCGATGGCTAACCGGAGCAGGGTATGGCAGAGGCAAGGCGCGCAGCGCCTCAGGATCAGGCCGACGTCTCGGGCGCGCGCGCCCTGATTGTCGAGGCGCGGTTCTACGACGACATTCAGAATGCGCTGCTCGAAGGCGCGGTCGCGGAACTGAGATCGGCCGGCGTCGGTTATGAGGTCGTCACCGTTCCCGGAGCTCTGGAAATCCCGGCGGCGATTGCCATCGCGCTCGATGCGGCCGAGCGGAATGGCAAACCCTACGATGCGGTGGTCGCGCTCGGCTGCGTGGTGCGGGGCGATACCATCCATTTCGAGATCGTCTCGACGGAATCCTGCCGCGCGCTGATGGACTTGTCGGTGCAGCGCCGCGTGCCTCTCGGTAACGGCATCATCACCGTCAACACCGATGCGCAGGCGTGGGCGAGGGCGCGCGCGAGCGAATTGAACAAGGGCGGCCACGCGGCGCAGGCGGCGCTGACAATGCTGCGGATCAAGCGCCGATTGGCGAAGGCGTAACGGCACGATGTCGGATATCAAGCAAAGCGTCGACAGGAAGGCCAACCGGCGCGGTGCGGCGCGGCTCGCCGCGGTGCAGGCGCTGTATCAGATGGAGATCGGTGGCGCAGGGATCAACGACGTCTTCGCGGAGTTCGATAGCCACTGGCTCGGCAGCGAAGTCGAAGGCGACAGATACCTTCCCGCCGAGGCTGCCTTCTTTCGAGATGTGGTGGCGGGCGTGGTTCGTGATCAGGTCAGGATCGACCCCTTGATCGACGATGCGCTGTCCAGGGGCTGGCCGCTGAAACGGATCGACGCGATCCTGCGTGCGGTGCTGCGTGCCGGATCGTACGAACTGGAACATCGCAAGGATGTTCCGGCTCGGGTCGTGGTGTCCGAATATGTGGATGTCGCGCACGCCTTCGTCGAGAAGCAGGAGGCCGGCATGGTCAACGCGGTGCTCGATCAGATCGCGCGCCGCTTCCGCGCCGGCGAGTTCGCGGGCTGAGCGCTGCTGCTCGACGGCGTTGTCGCGAACTCGCATTCACGAGGATCGAAGCATGCCGTCCGGTGAAGACGATCTGATTGGGCGCTATTTCAAGCCGATCGCGACCGACCCGGGTGCGCTCGGGCTTGCCGACGACGCCGCCATCCTGAAAGGTGACCGCGACGATCTCGTGATCACGACCGACGCCATTGTGGAAGATGTGCATTTCCTGAGCGGCGATCCGCCGGAAACGGTCGCCCGGAAAGCCTTGCGGGTCAATCTTTCCGATCTTGCCGCCAAGGGAGCAACACCTGCCGGCTTCGTCATGAGTCTCGCCTTGCGCAACGCCGACGAGGGTTGGCTCGCGTCATTCGCGCGTGGACTCGATGACGACGCAACCACGTTCGGTTGTCCGTTGCTTGGCGGTGACACCGTTGCAACGCCGGGGCCGCTGACGATTTCCGTCACCGCCTTTGGCCGCGTGCCGCCCGGTGAAATGATCTTGCGCAGCGGTGCGGAGCCGGGCGACCGCATCGTCGTTTCCGGCACCATTGGCGACGCGGCACTGGGGCTTGCTATCCTTACGGAAAAAATGACCGTCGGCGATGTCGCGATCCGCGAGTCGCTGCTCAACCGCTACCGGATTCCGCAGCCGCGCATCGGCCTCGCCGGCGCGGTGCGGCGCTACGCGCGTGCCGCTATGGATGTTTCCGACGGTCTGGCCGGCGATCTCGCGAAACTGTGCGCGGCGTCGGGAGTTTCGGCTGTGATCGATGCCGTATCCGTTCCGCTGTCGGACGCCGCACGCGGACTGCTGGAACAGGGCCGGACGTGTCTTGAATCGGTGGTGAGCGGCGGCGACGATTACGAGATCCTGTGCACGATCGCTGAGAATCGTTTCGGGGATTTCGCCCGCACGGCGCTCAGCGTCGGCGTCGCGGTAACATCGATCGGAACAATCGTTGCGGGCGACACGGCTCCGAAGTGGCTCGGTGCCGAAGGCAAGGAGATCGCGCTCTCGCGGCTTTCCTACAGCCATTTCTGACGATCAATCCCCAGCCCCTAGAGCCTTTCCGCTTCTGACGGAATCAGAAGCGTACCTTTATGATTTTGATTCGATGCGTTTTCCTCACGCGAACCGGTTTCCGCCCCTCTTGAAAACGCTCTATTGGGTCTCGCGCGACCCTGTGTAAAAACAACGCCCGGCCGAGGCCGGGCGTTGCGCATTCGAGAAGAGATCGCTTCAGGTGCCGCTGCCGAACCGGCGCGACCACCATCCCGCACGGCGCGGACGATCTTCGTTCGATGCTTCCGGAGGCTGTTGCTGCTCGGGTGAAGTTTCTTCCGGCTGGCTTTGAATCGTAGGCGCTACCGGCGGCGCCTCATCCGAAGTGAAACTCACTTTCTCGCGCACCGTCGAGCGCCGGCGACCGGCTTTTTCGGATTCTGGTATGGCCTGATCCTTGGCGTCATCCGGAGGGCTCGCGACGTCCGGCTGTTCCGCAGGATTCTGCGGCTGAGCCTCGATATCGGGCGAAGCGGCCTGCGGCTCAGGGGCGATCGGTGCCGAGTCGAAGTCTGCGACGGCTTCCATGACTTCCGGGGTCGAGGTCGGACCGAGTTCGTCGGAAATCGAGCCGGCGAGGCCTGTGCCGGCACCACCGCGGCGCCGACGACCGCCACGTCGTCCGCGACGACGCGGGCGCCGTTCTCCGTCCGGAGACTGATCGGCCCGCGCTTCGGGGTCCTGCACTCCGGCGTCGTCTCCATCAGTGTCGACGTCGCCGGTCATGAAGCGCGCCGCAGCGAAATCAGCGGGGATCAGGACATTGTCGGTATCGTCGTCAGGCACGGCTTGGTCGTCGCGGATTTCTACGGATCGTTCGCGCCGGGACCGGCGGCGCTTCCGCTTGCGGCCGTCGCCTTCTTCGCTAGCAGTTTGTTCGTCGGCACGGGCTTCGGTCTCGCCGGTTTCGGCCTCGATATCGAGCGGCTGCTCATCCTCATGGATTTCTTCCGCCTGTGAAGGAACCGCGGCAAGTTGCGCGGCCAACACCGCTTTCGCGGCTTCCAGCGTATGCACCTGCTCACCGCGATCAATGATGAACGATTGCTGGCCGGCGATCGCAGGGTCGGCGACCACGGAGAGACCGACCTTGAAGCTGTGTTCGAGGTCGCGCAGATGACCACGCTTCTGGTTGAGCACATACAGCGCGACGTTGGTGCGGGTCCGCACGATAAGATTGTGCGTCGCACCTTTCATCAGGGTTTCCTCAAGGCTGCGCAGCAACTGCAACGCCACCGACGGAACCGAGCGCACGTGACCGGTGCCGCCGCAGTGCGGGCAGGGCTCGGTCGAGCTTTCCAGCATGCTGGCGCGAATGCGCTGGCGCGACATTTCCAGAAGGCCGAAGTGCGAGATGCGCCCGACCTGGATGCGCGCTCGGTCGTGGCGCAGACAATCGCTGAGCTTGCGCTCCACCGCACGGTTGTTGCGCTTCTCGTCCATGTCGATGAAGTCGATGACGATCAGGCCGGCGAGATCGCGCAAGCGCAACTGTCTGGCGACTTCCTCCGCGGCCTCGAGGTTGGTTTTGAGCGCCGTATCCTTGATGTGATGCTCGCGGGTCGAGCGGCCCGAGTTGACGTCGATCGACACCAGCGCCTCGGTCTGGTTGATCACGATGTATCCTCCGGAGCGAAGCTGCACCGTCGGCGAGAACATCGCATCGAGCTGGCTTTCCACGCCCATGCGCGAGAATAGCGGTTGATAATCGTGATATGGCTTCACCGCGCGAACGTTGGACGGCATCAGCATCTTCATGAAATCGCGTGCCTCCCGGTAGCCGGCTTCACCGGCCACCTGGATTTCGTCGATTTCCTTGTTGTAGAGATCGCGCAGCGAACGCTTGATCAGCGAGCCTTCTTCATACACGAGCGTCGGCGCCTGCGACCGCAAGGTCACGTCGCGCACGGTTTCCCACATGCGGATCAGATATTCGAAATCGCGTTTGATCTCCGGCTTGGTGCGCGAGGCGCCGGCGGTGCGCAGGATAACGCCCATGCCTTCGGGCACGTCGAGATCCTGCACCACTTCCTTCAGCCGCGAACGGTCCTGCGCCGAGGTGATCTTGCGGCTGATGCCGCCGCCGCGCGCGGTATTGGGCATCAACACGGCATAGCGACCGGCCAGCGAAAGATAGGTCGTCAGCGCCGCGCCCTTGTTGCCGCGCTCTTCCTTGACCACCTGCACCAGCATCACCTGGCGGCGCTTGATGACTTCCTGAATCTTGTACTGACGCCGCGGCCGGTAGGCGCGTTCGGGCACTTCCTCCAGTGCATCGTCGCCGCCGACGGATTCGACCTGCTGGTCTTCCTCGGTCTCGCCTTCGTCCTCGTCCTCCTCGGTGGGGATCACCTCGCTGGGGGATTCGGACTCAAAAGGCTGACCGTCCTGTTCATGCACCTCGTGATCGTGAGTTTCATGTTCCTCGGTGGCATCATGAAGAACGGCCGGTTCTGCATGATCGTCTTGAGCGTCGCGGGCAGGCGGCTCGAAATCGGCCTCATGCTGATTCGACACGGAGACGGGAACGTCGGCGTCGGCACCTTGCGCCTCGTCGGGATGTTCGAAGACGGCGTCGCTCGAATCCGGCGCGAAAGCGAGGTCTTGCGGTTCGTGCGGATGGCCGGCATCGGTTTCGTGGAAATCGCCATGCTCCGCGTCGTCATGCGCCTGCTCATGGAACTGGTCGTGATTCGCGTCGTCCTCATGTGGATGATCGTGATCCTGAATCTCGTGTTGTTCCTGGAGATGATTGTCCGGCGTCAATTCATCGTGAGGCTGACCGAACTGCGAGGCATCCGCCGCCGAGTCGTCATGGTCGGCGTCTTCGACGATGGCGCTCTGCACGCGTTCGCCGTGATCGCGCCGGCGCGAACTGCGATTCCGCGAGCGGCGGCGGCTGGAGCGATCTTCCGATTCTTCCTCCGCCTCGCGATGCGCACGCTCGTCGGCTTCGATCAGCGCCTGACGGTCGGCGACCGGAATTTGATAGTAGTCAGGATGGATTTCGCTGAATGCGAGGAAGCCGTGGCGGTTTCCGCCGTACTCGATGAACGCGGCCTGCAGCGAAGGTTCGACGCGAGTGACCTTGGCCAGATAAATATTGCCGCGCAGCTGTTTGCGCTGGGCGGATTCGAAATCAAATTCCTCGACGCGATTGCCGCGAACGACGACCACCCGGGTTTCTTCCGGGTGGGTGGCGTCGATCAACATCTTGTTGGGTTTGTTGGACATGTTGGAGCTCTTGGCGGCGGAGGGCGCATGGCACGGCGCGCGCGTTTCGCGCGGCCGGGTGACGCAACGGTCCACCTGATTCGGGGGTGAGGGGAAGGCCGCGATGCGATCCTGGGCGCCTTGCCGATCCCGTTCCCGGCGCGGTGCGGCGCGCGAAGCTCTTGCCTCGCGTCGGCGCGGCCTTTGCGGGAAATTTGGTCGGCTCTTCAGTCTGGCGCATCAGGCGTCGGCCCGTCTGAACAGGTTGGCGGCAAAAGCACCGCCGTGTATCTCGCTGCCGGACCGACGCGGCGCCAAAGTGCCTGTCGGCTGTCGTACCTCGTGGCCGCAGGGCCGGGACAATCGGTCATTACCTTCTGAAACCGTCCCCGGCGCAAAAAACCTGGTACCGGACACCTCTCGGGCTTGAAACCGCCGCTCCAAATCGACCGCGCCGATGCGCTGGCTGTGGAGGGTTGGGAAACGCGGACACTTCGAACTACTTGAAGTCTAGCGCTGCACCGGGAGGCTGAACGCGACACAACCGGGAGTTTAACCGTCAGCATAGACTTACATACGTGGATTGTTTGTCGCTTGCAAGGGACAGCGTCGCCCGTCGGCAACACCGCCGGTATTTGTCGTCGACGGGTTAAGGCCCGATTAACCCTGCGGTCCTATTGCGGTAAAAGGCAGCTCGGAGGCATGGGTTCGTTGGCGAGCCGCGCAAATCTGGGAATCATCTGGCTCTTTGCCGTTGCGCTGTTTCTTTCCGGCGCAGCTTCACTCGCCGCCGGGAACGAGCCTGATCGCCCCGGGGTTGCGGGGGATTTTCCCGTCGCCTCGGAAGTCCGGCTCGCGGGCGATGAGAAACAAACCCGCTTCATTCTGGATCTGGACAAAAAAATCGATGTCCACGCCTTTCTGCTGGCCAATCCTTACCGGGCCGTCATTGACATCCCACAGGTGAGCTTCCGCCTGGCGCCCGATGCCGGCGGCATGGGACGCGGCCTGATCAAGGCGTTCCGCTACGGGCTGGTGATGCCCGGCGGATCACGGATCGTGTTCGATCTCGCAGGTCCCGCAAAGATCGAAAAGGCCTACGTGCTCGATGCCGCAAATGGTCAGCCGCCTCGTCTGGTGGTCGAACTGGAGGCCGTCGACCGGGCTGCATTCAATCGCCTGTTGGCGACGTCAAACAGTTCCGAAGGGTTGAGGGGCGCGGTTTCCCCCGAATCAACTGTCGATGCGACCGGTTCGACCGGGGCAGCGACGCCGTCGGACACGCGTCCCGTGGTCGTGATCGATCCGGGCCATGGCGGGATCGACAACGGAACCGAGGCCTCGACGGGAGAGACGGAAAAGGATCTGGTGCTCGCCTTTGCCCTGGCTTTGCGCGACCGCATCGAGCAGGACGGCAAATATCACGTTGTTATGACCCGGACCGATGACACCTTCATCCCGCTGGCCGAGCGTGTGCGTGTCGCCCGAACCAACGGCGCCGCGCTGTTCGTGTCCATTCATGCGGATGCCCTGCCGCGCCGCGAGGGCGATGCCCGGGGTGCAACGATCTATACACTGTCGGACAAGGCATCAGACGCCGAAGCGGAGCGGTTGGCTGAAGCCGAAAACAAGGCCGACGCGATCGGAGGCGTCAACCTGACGGAGGAGCCGACCGAAGTCGCCGATATCTTGATCGACCTCGCGCAGCGGGAAACGCGCACGTTTTCAAACCGCTTCGCCCGGCTGTTGATGAGTGAGATGCAAACGACCATGCGGATGCACAAGCACCCGCTGAAATCGGCCGGGTTCAGGGTCCTCAAGGCGCCCGATGTGCCGTCGGTGTTGATCGAACTGGGGTTCGTCTCGAACAAGGCGGACCTCCGCCAAATGGTATCTAGCGACTGGCGCTCCAGGACGGTTCGTTCGGTCGCGAATGCGGTTGAGGCGTTCCTCGCGAAAAGAGTGGTTTCGGCCGGGCCGGCCCATTGAAGCCCTAGTTTGGCCACAGCCGCCGCTCTATAGAAAAGTTGTCGCAAGTTCGCAGAATCGGCCACAACCGGAGTTCCTGTCCGGCGGATGCTTCGACGAACGAACGCATCAACCGACGAAGAATAAAGCTCGCGGACTCGCCGCCCTGTCGCCCGGCGGCCGGTAACGAAACGGACATTCGATAATGCGCTTGCTGCTGCGGTTCGTCGGTTTTCTGTTTGCAGCGGGAACGATCCTGTTTCTGGTCGGCGTCGCGGCTGCGGCGGGACTGATCTGGCATTTTTCCAAGGACCTGCCGGACTACTCTCAGCTTCAGAATTATGAGCCGCCGGTGATGACGCGCGTCCATGCGTCCGACGGTTCGCTGCTCGGCGAATACGCGAAGGAACGCAGGCTTTATCTGCCGATACAGGCGGTGCCGAAGCTGGTCATCAACGCGTTCCTGGCCGCAGAGGACAAGAATTTCTACGAGCACGGCGGCATCGATTATTCCGGCATGCTTCGCGCGGCCCTGCTGTACGCCCAGAATTACGGATCCAACAAGCGGCCGCAGGGTGCCTCTACGATCACCCAGCAGGTTGCCAAGAACTTCCTGCTGACCAATGAAGTTTCCTTCACCCGCAAGATCAAGGAAGCCCTGCTCGCGATGCGGATCGAGCGGGCTTATTCGAAGGACAAGATCCTCGAACTGTACCTGAACGAAATCTATCTCGGCCTCGGCGCTTACGGCATCGCGGCCGCATCGCTCGTGTATTTCGATAAGTCGGTCAATGAATTGACCGTCGCCGAGGCTGCATATCTCGCGGCCTTGCCCAAGGCGCCTTCGACCCTGCATCCGGTCAAGAATCATGACCGCGCGGTCGAACGGCGTGATTATGTCATCGACCGGTTGCTGGAGAATGGCTGGATCAAGCAGGCTGATGCCGATAAGGCCCGCAAGGATCCGCTGATCGTCACCAGCCGCGCCAACGGGGCGCACACCTTTGCCGGCGAATATTTTGCCGAGGAAGTCAGGCGCGACCTGTTTGAACGCTACGGCGAAAAGAAGCTCTACGAAGGCGGACTGTCGGTCCGCACCACGCTCGACCCGAAACTGCAGGCAGTCGCCCGCAAGACCATGGCCAACGGCCTCGTCAACTATGATGAGGCCCAGGGTTGGCGCGGCGCCATGAGCACGCTCGATATCTCGGGCGACTGGGGCGTGAAACTCGCCGATGTGAAATCGCTGTCGGACATCGCGCCGTGGCGGATGGCAGTCGTGCTCGAATCCGATGACAAGTCCGCTCGGATCGGATTTCAACCCGGCCGCGAACTCGGCGGCGCCGTGAGCAGAGAGCGGCAAACCGGCCTGATTTCGCTCGATGGGGTGAAATGGGCCAAAGCCGCGTCGGGAGCTGCGCGTGGCCGTACGCCAACGAAGGTATCGCAAGTGCTTTCGCCTGGCGACGTGATCTATGCCGATCCCCTGATCGGCAAGGACGGCAAGATCGTCGAAGGCGAGTACCGGTTGCGACAACTGCCGCAAGTGTCCGGTGCGATGGTGGCGATGGAGCCGCGGACCGGCCGCGTGCTGGCGATGGTCGGCGGATTCTCGTTTGATCAGAGCCAGTTCAATCGCGCGACGCAGGCCTACCGGCAGCCGGGCTCCTCGTTCAAGCCTATCGTCTATTCCTCAGCGCTCGACAATGGCTATACGCCGTCGACCGTCGTCGTCGATGCGCCGATCGAGATCGATCAGGGGCAGGGCTCCGGCGTCTGGCGCCCGGAAAACTATTCGAAGGAAAAATACTATGGCCCGCAAACGCTCCGAAATGCGCTGCGGCTTTCGCTCAACACCGTGACGGTCCGGTTGGCGCAAGACATCGGCATGCCCTTGATCGGCGAATATGCCAAACGCTTCGGAGTTTACGATGAACTGCCGAATTATCTTTCCTATGCGCTGGGGGCCGGCGAGACCACCGTGCTGCGGATGGTGACTGCGTATTCGATGTTCGACAATGGCGGCAGGCGCGTGAAGCCGACCCTGATCGACCGCATTCAGGATCGCTATGGCCACACCATCTACAAGCACGACACCCGCGAATGCCGCGGGTGCGATGCGCCGGAGGGCTGGAAAAATCAGCCCGAGCCCCAATTGATCGATCACCGCGAGCGGGTGCTGGATTCGATGACCGCCTACCAGATCACCTCGATGATGGAGGGCGTGGTGCAGGCGGGCACCGCCACCGTCATGCGCGATGTCGGTAAGCCGATTGCCGGCAAGACCGGCACCACGAACGA
>NZ_MKRN01000197.1:18791-21062 GCF_001896955.1 Nitrobacter sp. 62-13
AAGCCGCGCAATCTCGGCCGTACCGCAACCGGCGGACACCTCGCTGCACCGATCGCACGCGATTTCATGAAGATCGCGCTCGCCGACAAGCCGGCCACCCCGTTCTCTCCCCCTCCCGGTATCAAGCTGGTTCGCGTCGACGCCAAGACCGGCATGCGCGCCGGTCCCGGCGACACCGGCAAGACCATCCTCGAAGCTTTCAAGCCCGGTACCGCGCCGCCCGACAATTATTCGGTGATCGGTGTGGCGGATCCGGATGGTCGTCAGCCGCAACCGCTTCCTGACGCCGACCGCAGCCTGTTCCGGCCCGGAACGGGTGGGCTTTACTAGAGCATGATCGCGGAGGTGGAAGCCGGCTTTCGGATAGGATCACGCTCGATCGATGCGATTGCGCTTTGCAGCCTTCGCGGCTAAATCACCTGCCATTGTTGAACGACGGCGCGAGCCGCAGATTAGAGAAGCCATGCGTGCTGAAATCGAAAGACTTGTTGAAGAGATCAAGCAGTCGGTCGGGCTGCTGAGGAGGCATCTTTGACGTCGACACCTCGACCGCGCGTCTGGCGGAATTAAACAAGCTCGCCGAGGATCCAGATCTCTGGAACGATCCCCAGAAGGCACAGAAATTGATGCAGGAGCGGACCTCGCTGGAGGATTCGCTGACCGGTATCGGCAAGGTCGAGGGCGAACTCGAGGACCAGATCGGCATGATCGAACTCGGCGAGGCCGAGAAAGATCAGGCCGTCGTCGACGAAGCTGAAGCCGCCCTGAAGGCTCTCAAAAAGGAGGTCGGGCGCCGTGAACTCGAGGCGCTGCTCTCGGGAGAGGCGGATCGCTTCAACACCTACCTTGAGGTTCATGCCGGCGCCGGAGGCACCGAAAGCCAGGACTGGGCCTCGATGCTATTGCGCATGTATACGCGCTGGGCGGAGAATCACGGTTTCAAGATCGAGTATCTGGAAGAAACGCCCGGCGAAGAAGCCGGCATCAAGTCTGCGACGATTCAGGTCAGCGGCCACAACGCCTATGGTTGGCTCAAGACCGAGGCGGGTGTGCACCGTCTCGTCAGAATTTCGCCGTTTGATTCCAACGCACGTCGCCATACGTCATTTTCCAGCGTGGCGATCTTTCCGGTGGTGGACGACAGCATCAAGATCGACATCAAGGAATCCGACGTTCGCACCGATACCATGCGCTCCGGCGGCGCCGGAGGACAGCACGTCAACAAGACCGAATCGGCGGTGCGGCTGACACACATTCCGACCGGCGTCGCAGTCGTTTGTCAGGCCGGGCGTTCGCAGCACAAGAATCGGGCGCAGGCCTGGGATATGTTGCGGGCGAGGCTTTATGAAATCGAGCTCAAGAAACGGGAAGAACAGGCAGCCGTGGATCAGGCGGCCAAGACCGACATCGGCTGGGGCCATCAGATCAGGTCCTACGTCCTGCAACCCTACCAGATGGTGAAGGACCTCCGGACCGGGGTGCAGACATCGGATACGTCCGGCGTGCTCGATGGCGACCTGGATGAATTCATGGCGGCAACGCTGGCGCAGAAAGCCTTCGGCATCTCGCCCGGGGCCGTCGAAGACGTGGATTAGCCGATGTCAGAAGCGGTTTCATCGGGTTGGGACGCCAGGGCGGGAGCATCACCGGGCAAAAATAGTGCGTGGCTCATTATTCCGTTGCCGTCTGAAGTTAAGCCATGGGATGAACGTCTGACCTATCAGATTTTTCAGCACAAAATATAATGAAATCAAATTTTTGACTTCATTTCTTTTAGTTTTTGACGTGCGTGGAGTTCGATCGGGATCATCGAAAAAGAGTAGGGATCTTGAATGAAACGCCGTTGGTCTAATTCGGCCACAGTTGCAGTCCAGTGCAGCAGGTGTGGCCGGGATGCCCCAGCTAGAGAGTTTCGTTCGGGATCGCCCGGAAGGGGTTCCGTCTCGCTTTGACGGCGAATATGCTTGTATGGGGACAAGTTGACTCGAGGGGTCCGGCGCTCAGGCACAGTCTTGGCGCTCGGAAAAGAGATGGAACTCCGCGGATGGGTGGTGTGAGACTGCTGACCGGGACTGCCGTACTGGTTCTAATGACGGCATGGTCGGGGGTGACGACACCGGTCCTCGCCGATACGATCGAGGCCGCGCTAGTGCGCGCCTATCAGACCAATCCCCAGCTCAACGCGCAGCGCGCCTCGGTCCGGGCCACCGACGAAAACGTGCCGCAGGCTCTCTCCGGCTACCGGCCCAAGGTCGCCATAACAGCGAGCGG
>NZ_MKRN01000197.1:21098-27896 GCF_001896955.1 Nitrobacter sp. 62-13
TTCGACGGCTTCCAGACGTCCAACAAGACCCGAGCGGCGGAAGGCCAGGTCTCGGCCTCGCGCGAGGGTCTGAGGGTGCTCGAACAGACCGTGCTGCTCGCTGCGGCAACCATCTACATGGACTATTTGCGCGACGCCGCCATCGTGGAAGTCCAGCGCAGCAACGTCCGTGTGCTTGAGGAGACGCTCAAGCAGACGCGCGATCGGTTCAACGTCGGCGAAGTCACCCGCACCGACGTTGCGCAGTCGCAAGCTCAGCTTGCCGCCGGTCGCACCCAGCTCATGACCGCCCAATCCACCCTGACGACGACGCGGTCGAATTTTCGCCGCATCGTCGGCAACGAACCGGGCCAGTTGGCGCCGGGTTCGCCGGTTGATCGTTTTCTGCCGGCATCGCTCGCTGGCGCCGTGGATCTTGGTCTGACCCAGAATCCCAATGTCACCGCGGCGATGTACGGCATCGACGTCAGCCACCTGCAGGTCAAGGTGGCCGAGGGCGCACTGTTCCCGACCGTGAGCCTTCAGGCCAACGTCCAGCAGGGCTATCAGCAGCAACTCACGGTCCAGAAGCAGTTCTTTGCATCGGCGATCGCGCAGGTGTCGGTGCCGATCTATCAGGGCGGCGCGGAATATTCACTGATCCGCCAGTCCAAGGAAACACTGGCGCAACAACGTCTCACGCTTGAGCAGGTTCGCGATCAGACGCGCGCCAGCGTGGTGCAGGCCTGGGGCCAACTCGTCGCGGGCAAGTCGCAGGTGGTATCGGCGCAGGCGCAGGTCGAGGCGTCCGAGGTCGCGCTCAACGGCATTCGCGAAGAGGCCAAGGCCGGACAGCGCACCACGTTCGACGTGTTGAACGCGCAGCAGACGCTCGTCAATGCGCGCGTGGCGCTGGTGACGGCTCAACACGATCGCGTCGTCGCGTCCTACGCCGTGTTGAATGCCATCGGGCGGCTGTCGCCTCAGGTGTTGAAGCTAAACACGACTGTTTACGATCCGAGTGTTCATTATCACCAGGTTCGCGACAGTTGGGCTGGTGTGCGTACGCCGGACGGACAGTGATCGCGCGCTGACGAAGGCTGTGTCCACAGCCCTTTGCTTGCAATCAATTGTTGCCATGCCATACCTTTGCAGGAGGCCGCGAAGCGATTCGTGCGATATCCGCGTGCTGATCGGCTTGCTGCAGAAGTCCGGGGCGGAGAATCGATGCTGGCATCGATTCGCGGTGCCCGATCCGGGAACAGATCGGGATGGCGATCGAAATCCAATCCCGCGTCTGGGACCCGAGAATCCTCTATCGCTTGCCGCCAGAATGCTGGCGGGGGCCGCGAAGATGTGGAGTTGGACATGACGCAACCTGCAAAGGTCCAGGAACCCTCGATGGAGGAGATTCTGGCGTCGATCCGCCGCATCATCGCCGACGACGAAAAGCCGGGGGCGGCGGGAAAAACAGCGGCCGTGGACGCGGCGGTTGCGAAATCCCAGCCGGCTACGCCGGCCTCCAAGCCATCCACGCCCGGGAAGTCGGCTGCCATGACCGCAATTCCTCCGGTTACGATCGCGCCGAAGCCAGCCGCCGACAACAGTCAGGATGACATCGACGCGCTGCTCGCGAACCTCGATGCCGCAACCACCCAGGAGGAGGTTCGAGCGGCCCCGGCCGAAGAGGTCTTCGAACTGACGGACGAGATGGCCGTGTCGTCGCCCGAAGAGACCGCTTTTCAGAAAGTCGAACCGCACGACGATCTGGAATTCACCGAGACTGCGCCGGCCACCGCCGCCCGGCCGTCTCCTGCGGCCGCCCAGCGGCAAGCCGCTCCGAATGCCACGCCGGCGGCACAAATATTGTCACAGTCGACGGTTTCGGCGGTCGAGACCGCATTCAACTCGCTCGCCACCACTGTTTTAAGCAACAATGCCCGCACCCTTGAGGACCTCGTCAAGGAGATGCTGCGCCCGATGCTGAAGTCCTGGCTCGACGACAACCTGCCGGGATTGGTCGAGCGCATCGTCAAGACCGAAATCGAACGGGTATCGCGGGGCCGCCCGTAATCTGTTCCTGGAACCGCCATTTGGCGGTGACCTGCCTGACCTTGACGCCGGCATCCGCCCACCAAGGCCGGTTTATTCGGCGGTCGTGTTGACTTGGCGCGCGCTGAGAGGCTTTTAGCGGTCAGACGCTCTTCATTTCTGCAAATTTGCCCGAGACGGCACCCCAGTGTGATTGCATTGCCATGATCGAAAAGACCTACCAGCCCGCCGATATCGAAAGCCGCATGTCCCGCCTCTGGGAAGAAGCCGACGCATTCAAGGCCGGACGGGCCGATCGCCGCGACGCTGAACCGTTCACGATCGTCATCCCGCCGCCGAACGTCACCGGCTCGTTGCACATGGGTCACGCCCTCAACAATACGTTGCAGGACGTGCTGTGCCGCTTCGAGCGCATGCGCGGCCGGGACGTGCTGTGGCAACCCGGGACAGATCACGCCGGCATTGCGACGCAGATGGTAGTCGAGCGGCAGCTGACGGAGAGGAAGGAACCCGGCCGCCGTGAGATGGGCCGCGCCCGGTTTCTCGAACGGGTTTGGCAATGGAAGGCGGAAAGCGGCGGCGTCATCATCAATCAGTTGAAACGGTTAGGGGCCTCCTGCGACTGGTCGCGCGAGCGGTTCACCATGGACGAGGGCCTGTCGCGCGCGGTCGCCAAGGTGTTTGTCGAACTGCACCGCGCCGGCCTGATCTACAAGGACAAGCGGCTGGTCAACTGGGACCCGAAGTTGCTCACTGCGATTTCCGACCTCGAGGTCAAGCAGGTCGAGGTCAAGGGCAGCCTCTGGCATCTGCGCTACCCGATCGAGGGTAAGAGCTTCAATCCGGACGATCGTTCGACCTATATCGTCGTCGCCACCACGCGGCCCGAGACCATGCTGGGCGACACCGCCGTCGCCGTTCATCCGGAGAACGAGAAGCTCGAGCACCTGATCGGCAGCAACGTCGTGCTGCCGCTGGTCGGCCGTATCATCCCGATCGTCGGCGACGACTATGCCGATCCGGAAAAAGGCACCGGCGCAGTCAAGATTACACCAGCCCACGACTTCAACGACTTCGAGGTCGGCAAGCGCCACCGCCTGCCGCAGATCGGCGTGCTCGATCGCGAGGGCCGGCTGGCGCTATCCGACAACGAGGATTATCTGCGCGGTCTGCCCGAAGGCGCGCTGATGCTGGCGGAAGAATTTGATGGCATGGATCGCTTCGCCGCGCGCAAGGCGATCGTCGCGCGCCTCGAAGATTTCGGCTTCCTCGACAAGGTCGAGCCGCACGCGCACATGGTGCCGCACGGCGACCGCTCCGGCGCGGTCATCGAACCCTATCTGACGGATCAATGGTACGTCGACGCCAAGCAATTGGCGCAGCCGGCGATTGCGGCCGTGCGTCTGGGCGAAACCACGTTCGTGCCGAAGAACTGGGAGAAGACCTACTTCGAGTGGATGGAAAACATCCAGCCGTGGTGCATCTCGCGCCAGCTCTGGTGGGGTCACCAGATTCCGGCCTGGTACGGTCCGGACGGCAAGGTGTTCGTCGCGGAGACAGAGGACGAAGCGGTCGGCCATGCACTCGGTTATTATGTCGAGCAGGGCGTCATCACCGCGGAGCAGGGCGCTGAAATGGCGAGCGATCCGGCAAAGCGCGATGGCTTCATCTTACGCGACGAGGATGTGCTCGACACCTGGTTCTCTTCGGCGCTCTGGCCGTTCTCGACGCTCGGCTGGCCGGACGCGACGCCGGAGCTGAAACGCTACTATCCGACCAACGTGCTGGTCACGGGTTTCGACATCATCTTCTTCTGGGTCGCCCGGATGATGATGATGGGTTTCCACTTCATGAAGGAAGCGCCATTCCCGAAGGTCTATATTCACGCGCTCGTCCGCGACGAGAGCGGTGCAAAGATGTCGAAGTCGAAGGGCAACGTCATCGATCCCCTGCATCTGATCGACAAATACGGCGCCGATGCGCTGCGCTTCACGCTCGCGGCGATGGCAGCGCAAGGCCGTGACATCAAGCTGTCGTCGCAACGGGTCGAAGGTTATCGCAATTTTGCGACCAAGCTCTGGAACGCCTGCCGCTTTGCGGAAATGAACGAATGCGCCGTTCCCGCCCAGTTCGATCCGACCGCCGCGAAGGAAACGCTCAACCGATGGATCGTTCACGAGACCGCGCGCGCTACGAGCGAGATCACCGCGGCCATCGAATCCTATCGTTTCAATGACGCCGCCGGCGAAATCTACCGTTTCGTCTGGAACGTCTACTGCGATTGGTATCTGGAGCTCGCAAAGCCCGTTCTGATTGGCGAGGACGGGCCCGCCAAGTCCGAGACCCGCGCCATGGTCGCGTGGGCGCGCGATGAAATCCTGAAAGTTTTGCATCCGTTCATGCCGTTCATCACCGAGGAATTGTGGGCGGTGACATCGGCACGGACGCAACTGCTGACCCTGTCTCCATGGCCGGTCAAGGCCGAACTCACCGACCAGCAGCAGGCGCTGCTCGAGGCGGTCGCCTGCGATCCCTATTCCGCGCCTGAGCCGCTTGCCAATCCGTCGAAACCCTATTTCCGCGACGAGGCGGCCGAGGCCGAGATCGGCTGGGTGGTCGATCTCGTCACCGCCATCCGCTCGGTCCGCGCCGAAATGAATATTCCACCCGCAACGCTGACGCCGCTGGTGCTTGCAGGCGCATCTGCCGAGAGCAAGGCGCGCGCGGAGCGCTGGAGCGACGTCGTCAAACGAATGTCCCGGCTCGCGGACATCTCGTTCGCAGACCATCCGCCGGCAGGCGCTGTGCAACTGCTGATCCGCGGTGAAGTCGCTGCGTTGCCGCTGAAGGGCATCATCGATCTCGCCGCCGAGCGGGCACGGCTGGAGAAGGAAATCGCCAAGGCCGATGCTGACATCATGCGGGTCGACCTGAAGCTCAGCAATGAGGATTTCCTCGCCAACGCGCCCGAAGACATCGTCGTGGACGAAAAGGAAAAGCGCGAAGCTGCGGTTGCGCGCAAGACGAAGTTCGTCGAGGCGCTGGAGCGTCTGAAGGCTGCTGAGTGAGCGCAACGCAGTCGTCGTCGCTGCGCCCGTTGAGCTTGCTCTGGCTTAGCGGCGTTGGACTGCGGCTTACGATCCTTGCGGTGCCGGCGGTGCTGGCGGCCATCATTTCGGATCTTGCGCTGTCCGGAACCGAGGTCGGCATTCTCAACGCCATTCCGGTCAGCCTGTTCGCGCTGATCGCGGTCCCTGGCTCGCTGCTGATCGCCCGCGTCGGCGCCATCAAGGCCCTGGTGGTCGGCCTCCTGGTCGCCAGCGCAGGGTCGGCGCTGCGCGGTTTCGCCATCGATGCGATGACGCTGTTCGCCGCAACCGCGGTGATGGCGGCTGGCGTGGCGCTGATGCAGCCGGCGCTGCCGCCGCTGGTGCGGCAATGGGTGCCTCACCGGATCGGTTTCGCCACCGCCGTCTACACCAACGGCTTGCTGTGCGGAGAAATCTTTCCGGTTATTTTCGCGGCGATCGTCGTCCCCTTGCTGGGAGGCGGGTGGCGCGCGAGCCTCGAACTCTGGTCGTTTGCTTCGGCGGCGATCGCACTGGTCGTCTTCATCGCACGCCCGGGCGGGGAGGGCGTGGCGGCCCGGCACGACCGCTGGATGCCGGACTGGCGCGATCCGCTGCTCTGGAAGGTCGGCCTCGTCGCCAGCGCGAACAATCAGCTTTATTTCTGCACGAATGCTTTCCTGCCCGGCCTGCTGCTGCAAACGGGCCATACCGATCTGATCCAGCCGGCGCTGTCGGCGCTCAACCTCGGACAGTTGCCGGGATCGATCCTCCTCATGGTCATCGCAGGTCGGCTGGAGCGGCGGAGATGGCCACTCATCCTGACCGGCGTCTTCGGCCTGATTGGCGCTGCGGGCGTCGCAACCATCACGAACTTATGGGGGATCGTAGGCGCGGCAGCGTTGGTCGGATGCACCTGCGCCGTGGGCCTGACTCTTGTGCTGACGTTGCCGGCACTGCTCGTTGCGCCAGAGGACGTGCCCCGCCTGTCCGCGGGAATGTTCACGATCGGTTACGGCATCGCGATGCTGATCTCGATCGTCAGCGGGATGGTCTGGGATATCACGGGGAACGCCGCTTTCGCATTCGTGCCGATCGGCCTTGCCATCGTGCCGATGGTCGTGTTCCCGCTGATGATCGATCTCAGGGCACAACGTTCCTGAACGGCTTGCTCAGGAATTTCGAGCCCTTCAATCCGTATCGCCATGGCAGGTCGGCGGCCTTGGTGATGCCGATGCGCACGCCGGTCACAACTTCAAGCTCGGCTGTGCGCTGGTAGACCGCGATCGGCGGCGCGTCGAGCGGCAGCGCGTTGTGCGCAATCGATATCCCGAGCGCCTCGCACAGTTTTCCCGGTCCCGAACACAGCAGGCGCTCGTCGTGCAGCCCGCGCCGCCGCCGCATCGCTGGAATGCCATGGGTCGGTTGCAGGGCGCGGATCAGAACGGCGGCCGCGGAGCCGTTCTTTTCACACACGAAGTTCACGCACCAATGGATGCCGTAGGAGCGATAGACATAGGCGACGCCGGGCGGACCGAACATCACCATATTCCGCGGCGTCGGCCCCCGATGAGAATGGGCCGCCGCCTCCGTATGGTGATAGGCCTCCACCTCGACGATGAGACCACCGATCCCGTCCACCAGCAGCGTTGCGCCGATCAACTCGGGCGCGACCTCATGCACGCTGCGCCCGAAAAAC
>NZ_MKRN01000197.1:27976-83221 GCF_001896955.1 Nitrobacter sp. 62-13
CGGATTACCTAAAGTTTCCTGCAAAGCGGATCATTCATGGTTGTCGTCCTCGATACTGTTTCCGCCAATCCCGTCAGGCCGCGCCATCCGGAAAAGGTCAACCGGCCCGATGCGGTGTCGCCGCCGAAGCCGGACTGGATTCGCGTGCGTGCGCCGAACACGCGCGGCTATGCGGATACGCGCCGGATCGTCAAGGAGAATGGCCTTGTCACGGTCTGCGAGGAGGCGGGCTGTCCGAATATCGGCGAGTGCTGGGACAAGAAGCACGCCACCTTCATGATCATGGGCGACACCTGCACGCGCGCCTGCGCTTTCTGCAACGTCAAGACCGGAATGCCCGGTGCGCTCGAATCGTCCGAACCCGAATATGTGGCCGAAGCGACGCGAAAGCTTGGGCTGGCGCACGTCGTCGTCACATCGGTCGATCGCGACGACCTCGATGACGGCGGCGCGGAACATTTCGCGCAGACCATTCGCGCGATCCGCGAGCGCTGCCCTGCGACGACCATCGAAATCCTGACGCCGGATTTTTTGCGCAAGGACGGAGCGCTTGAGAAAGTCGTGGCGGCGAAGCCGGACGTCTTCAACCACAACCTCGAAACCGTGCCGTCGCGCTACCTGACGGTGCGGCCGGGAGCGCGCTATTTTCACTCCATCCGCCTCTTGCAGCGGGTGAAGGAGATCGATCCGACGATCTTCACCAAGTCGGGAATCATGGTCGGGCTCGGCGAGGAGCGTCACGAAGTCTTGCAGGTGATGGACGATCTGCGCTCGGCCGATGTCGATTTTCTCACCGTCGGGCAGTACCTGCAGCCGACCCGCAAACATCATGCCGTGATGCGCTATGTGACGCCGGAAGAGTTTTCCGGC
The DNA here is from genome assembly GCF_001896955.1 of Nitrobacter sp. 62-13. Taxonomy (GTDB): domain Bacteria; phylum Pseudomonadota; class Alphaproteobacteria; order Rhizobiales; family Xanthobacteraceae; genus Nitrobacter. The sequence goes on from NZ_MKRN01000197.1 coordinate 28,847, forward strand.
TACGAGACCGTCGCTTACACCAAGGGCTTCCTGATGGTGTCGGCGAGCCCGCTGACGCGCTCGTCGCATCACGCCGGCGAGGATTTCGCCAAGCTGCAGGCCGCGCGCGCCGCGCTGGTGCGCTAGTCGCGCGTTTTATGCAGCGCATCCTCGTCATGGGATCGTCAGGGGCCGGCAAATCCACGTTCGCGCGCAAACTCGCGGCGATCACGGGTATTCCCGCGATCTCTCTGGACGCCCTGTACTGGAAGCCCGGATGGATGCCGTCCGAGGCCGCCGAATTCGATGCGCGCGTGACCGATGCGGCGAATGCGCCGCGCTGGATCATGGACGGCAACTATCTCTCGCATGCCGGCAGCTTGCGGCGGGATCTCGCCGACACGACGATCTGGTTCGATCTGCCGTGCAGGACCTGTATGATTGGCGTCATGATCAGAATCACGACCAGCTACGGACGAGGGAGGCCGGAGATGGCGCCGGCATGTCCGGAAAGATTTGATGCCAGATTCCTCCATTATGTCTGGACCTTTCGTCGGAAACAGCGGCCGCGGCTGGCAGATTTTCTTGAAGGCTTACGCTCCGATCAGACTCTGATGCGATTCACGCACCGGTCTGATGCGGATCGTTATCTGCATGATCTTTCCGCATCAGGGAGCGTTCACTGATGCCGACGTTCTCCAGCAAGCGCCGTGTGGGATACAGTTCGGAACAGATGTTCGATCTTGTCGCCGATGTCGAACGCTATCCGGAGTTCGTGCCGCTGTGTCAGTCGCTGAAGGTGCGGCAGCGCACGCCCGCGGCCGACGGCACGGAAGTTGTGGTTGCCGATATGACCGTATCGTTCAAGCTGGTGCGCGAGACTTTCACAAGCAAGGTGACGCTCGATCGGCCGAACCTCAAAATCCTTGTCGAATATCTCCGGGGGCCGTTCAGCCATATGGAAAACCGCTGGACCTTCGATCCGAAGGCGGATCAGGCCTGTGACGTCGGGTTCTTCATCAGCTACGATTTCAAAAGCCGGATGCTGGCGATGCTGATGGGTGCGATGTTCGATGCTGCGTTCCAGCGCTTCGCGTCGGCATTTGAAAAGCGTGCGCATGTCATTTACGGCGCACCGCATGTCGCGAAATAAAGGGCGTCGTCTCAGGTTTTCTTTGGAGAAGGCTTCAGCGGCCGTGTAGTCCGGCGCCGCTCGGCCGCGCGACGCAGCGGCGCTCGCGCCGCCCGCGGCCGCAAGCGGCTCGCGCTTTCGCGCCGGACTTTTGTGGGTGGCTTCGGACCACGCGCCAGTTCCATCAACATCCGCAGAGCTTCAACGACTGAACGTTGCCGCACCGAACTGCGGCCGATCGCGCCGAAGCGGCATTCGCGATGAGTCAGGCGACCGTCCCGTGCCGCGGCCGCGAAATGAACAAGGCCCACGGGCTTGCCCGGCGTCGCGCCTCCTGGCCCTGCAATTCCGGTGATGGCGACGGCGAGATCGGTGCCGGCGCGCTCAAGCGCGCCGATCGCCATGGCGGTTGCGGTTTCCTTGCTGACCGCGCCAAAACTGTCGAGCGTGCTGGCCTTGACGCCCAGCATCGCGCGCTTGGCGTCGTTGGAATAAGTGACGAAACCTCGATCGATCACGTCGGAGGAGCCGGGAATCTCGGTCAGCGCGCCGGAAACCAATCCGCCGGTGCAGGATTCGGCCGTTGCGATGGTGAGCTTGCGCATCCGGCAAAGATCAAGCAGCGAACGCGACATGGCGCGAATGTCGCTGCCGCTCATGTCAGGCGCTCCCGCTTTTTTCGTTCCAGGGCAGGCGAATGGTCGCGCTGGCGGTCGCAGCGATTCCTTCTTCGCGACCGGTGAAACCAAGACGTTCGCTGGTGGTCGCCTTCACGGCGACTCGCGACATCGCCACACCTGTAATTTCCGAAATGCGCGCGCGCATCGTCTCGCGCAAGGGGCCGATCTTGGGTCGCTCGCAGATCATCGTGACTTCGAGATGAGCGACGCGGCCGCCGCGCGCCACGACGCGCTCGATGGCGTACTTGAGAAATTTGTCGGAAGCTGCGCCTTTCCACTGCGGATCGCTCGGAGGGAAATGCGAGCCGATGTCGCCATCCGCGAGCGCGCCGAGAATGGCATCGACCAACGCGTGCAGGCCGACGTCGCCATCGGAGTGAGCGAGAAAGCCGCGATTATGCGGCACCTTCACACCGCACAGCATGAGATGGTCGCCGTCGCCGAAGGCGTGGACGTCGTAGCCGGTGCCGGTCCTGATGTCGCCGAGCGCCGCTGCGAGGCGCGCTTCCTCGCGCACGAAATCTTCCGGAGTCGTCAGTTTCATGTTGGCAGCATCACCTTCAAATGTCGCAACCGTCAATCCCACCCATTCTGCCAGCGCGGCGTCGTCGGTGAAATCGTCGCGACCATCGCGCGCCGCGCGGCGATGCGCGTCGAGAATCACATCGAAACGGAACGCCTGCGGCGTCTGCGCTATCCGCAACATTGCGCGATCCGGCGTCGCGTTGACGGCGCCGGACGCGTCGACCTGCTTGATGGTGTCGGTCACGGGAATGACGGGCACCGCCGCGCCGGTGATGTTGGCGGCGTCGATCGCGCGCCTGATAAGCGCCTGCGTCGCGAATGGCCGGGCGGCATCGTGAATCAGCACGATGTCCGGCGCGTCGGCGGCCAGCGCCTCGAGGCCGGCATGGACGGACGCCTGGCGCGTGGCGCCGCCATTCGCCGGGGGCCGGTAGCGAAACCCGGCGACGGCCTGATTGAACATTTCGATATCATCGGGGTTCAGCACCGGCTGGACCGCGAAGACGTCCGGGTGATCGCAGAACGCCTCCATGGCTCGCGAAATCACGGTCCGTCCGCCGACGGTCCGGTATTGCTTGGGGCCGCCGGCACCGGCGCGAAGTCCGCGCCCTGCTGCAACAATGATGGCGGCCGTTCGTTGTGAGGTCGGCATTGAATTGACGAGCACGAAGAGGGTTATGAGGAGGACAGGAATCCGTTCAAGGTCACTGCCCTTACCATGCTCGGAACAAAATCAGCAGATTCCTCAAGGGGTCGTCACCGAATATTTGTGTTGCATTGCACTTGCAACATGCGAGGAATTGGCTAAACTGTAGGCATTAGATATCTTTGCCCAAATAATCGACAGTTTGAGGGCGGCTGCGACGGCTCCAAGAGCTTATGACATCCAACCCGACCCGCCCCGCACCAGATCAAAAGCCGCTCAGGATCGGAACTATCCCGATCGCAACCCGGGTTCTTCTCGCGCCGATGTCGGGCATTACCGACCGGCCGTTTCGACGTCTTGCGGAATCGCTCGGAGCGGGCCTCGTCGTCTCCGAGATGACCGCCAGCGACGATCTCGTTCGCGGGCGCCCCATGTCTGTGCTCCGCTGCGAAGCAACCGGCGGCGGACCGCACGTCGTTCAGCTCGCGGGCTGCGAGACGCACTGGATGGCGGAAGGCGCGCGGATCGCCGAGGCGGCGGGCGCCGATATCATCGACATCAACATGGGTTGTCCCGCCCGCCACGTAACAGGCGGCCAGTCGGGTTCGGCGCTGATGCGCGATCTCGATCATGCCTTGCGGTTGATCGAGGCGACGGTCGGCGCTGTGAAAGTGCCGGTCACGCTCAAGATGCGGCTCGGGTGGGACGATCGCTCGCTCAATGCGCCGGCGCTCGCACACCGCGCCGAATCCGCCGGCGTGCAGATGATTACGGTTCACGGCCGCACGCGGTGCCAGTTCTACAAGGGTTGCGCCGACTGGCAGGCGGTGCGGGCGGTGAAACAGGCGGTTCGCATTCCCGTCGTGGTCAACGGTGACATTACCTCGTTCGAAGCAGCCGTCGCAGCGCTGGAGGAATCGAGCGCCGATGCCGTGATGGTGGGGCGCGGCGCGCAGGGCCAGCCATGGATGCCGGGCCAGATCGGACGCCGGCTCGAAACAGGTATCGCCGAACCGCAGCCGTCGCTCGCCAACCAGTTGGCGTATATCCGCGCGCTTTATGACGATCTGCTTCGGCACTACGGCCTTCGCATCGGGCTTCGTCATGCGCGAAAACATCTCGGCTGGGCGCTCGGGATCGCGGCCGCAAGTGGAAACGTTTCCACATCCGTCCTCAAGACGTGGCGCGGAAAAATTTTAACGGCCGACGATCCGGCTGGCGTGCAACGCTCTCTTGTGGATGCATTCGAGGATTTTGCATGGAGCGCCGCAGCATGACGTCGCTTGCGGAACGCGCGCGGACGGCGCCATCCGACGGCGAGGCTGTTCTCAACGCGCTCCCAAATCCGGTGCTGCTGGTCGCGCCTGACGACCGGATCGTCGAAGCCAACGCGGCCGCGGAGTCTTTCTTCGAAATGTCGGCGCAGTTCCTGCAGCGGCAGCCGCTGAAGGAGGTCGTCCCGTTCGGCAGTCCGCTGCTTCCGCTGATCGATCAGGTGCGGAACGCCGGTTCGCCAGTGAACGAATTCAGGGTCGATCTCGGCACGCCGCGGATCGGCCGCGACCGCCAGGTCGACCTGCACGTCGCGCCGCTGACGGAACGGCCCGGCTACGTCGTGGTGATGATTCAGGAACGCACCATGGCCGACAAGATGGATCGGCAGTTGACCCATCGCAGCGCGGCGCGTTCGGTGACGGCGCTCGCGGCCATGCTCGCGCACGAAATCAAGAATCCACTGTCCGGCATTCGCGGAGCTGCGCAGCTTCTCGAGCAGGGAGCATCGTCGGAAGACCGGATGCTGACCCGCCTGATCTGCGACGAAGCCGACCGCATCGTGACGCTCGTCGACAGCATGGAAGTGTTCGGCGACGAACGGCCGGTGACGCGAGGTCCGGTCAACATCCACTCGGTGCTGGATCATGTCAAACGGCTCGCGCAGTCCGGGTTTGCGCGGAACGTCAGGTTTATCGTGGACTACGATCCGTCGCTGCCGCCGGTTCTCGCCGATCGGGATCAACTGATTCAGGTCTTTCTGAATCTCGTCAAGAATGCCGCCGAAGCCGTCGCCGATCTCGGAGGCGATGGAGAGATCCAGTTCACGACCGCGTTCCGTCCCGGCCTCCGTCTGTCGGTGCCCGGCAACAAGTCACGTGTGTCGCTTCCGTTGGAGTTTTGTGTCAAGGACAACGGCGTCGGCGTAGCCGAGGACCTGTTGCCCAACCTGTTTGATCCATTTGTAACCACGAAGCCGGCCGGCAGCGGGCTCGGACTCGCGCTGGTCGCCAAGATCGTCCGCGATCACGGTGGCATCGTCGAGTGCGATTCCCAGCCTCGCAAAACCACCTTCCGCATCCTGCTTCCGATGTTCGACAAAAGCCCAAAACACCGGCCAGTCGCCGCCGACGCGCCGGAAATGCCATCAAACGCCTCACGCGATCCAGGATGAGGACGAAACATGCCCGCAGCCCACATACTGGTGGCAGACGATGACGCGGCCATCCGCACCGTGCTCAATCAGGCCTTGTCGCGCGCTGGATATGAAGTGCGCCTCACGGGCAACGCGGCGACGCTGTGGCGGTGGGTCAGCCAGGGCGAGGGGGATATCGTCATCACTGACGTCGTGATGCCGGACGAGAACGCCTTCGACCTGCTTCCGCGCATCAAGAAGATGCGGCCGAACCTGCCGGTCATTGTGATGAGCGCGCAAAACACGTTCATGACTGCGATCCGTGCCTCCGAGCGTGGTGCCTATGAATATCTTCCGAAGCCTTTCGACCTCAAGGAACTGGTCGCGATCGTCGGCCGCGCGCTCGCCGAGCCCAAGGAGCGCGCCGCCAGCCGCAGCAGCGAGAATGAATTCGAATCCATTCCGCTGATCGGACGTTCGCCGGCCATGCAGGAGATCTATCGCGTGCTGGCGAGGCTAATGCAGACCGACCTGACGGTCATGATTTCCGGCGAGTCCGGCACCGGCAAGGAACTGGTGGCGCGCGCGCTTCACGAATACGGCAAGCGGCGCAATGGTCCGTTCGTCGCCGTCAACATGGCGGCGATTCCCCGCGACCTCATCGAATCGGAGTTGTTCGGCCACGAGCGCGGCGCCTTCACGGGCGCCAATACCCGCGCCTCCGGTCGTTTCGAACAGGCCGAAGGAGGGACCCTGTTCCTGGATGAAATCGGCGATATGCCGATGGAGGCGCAGACGCGTCTACTGCGCGTGCTGCAGCAGGGAGAATACACCGCTGTCGGCGGACGCACTGCGATCAAGACCGATGTCCGCATCGTCGCAGCCAGCAACAAGGATCTTCGTGTCCTGATCCAGCAGGGCCTGTTTCGCGAGGACCTGTTCTTCCGCCTCAATGTGGTGCCGCTGCGCTTGCCTCCATTGCGCGAACGCATCGATGACCTGCCGGATCTGATCCGGCACTTCTTCGCCCTGGCCGAAAAGGATGGCCTGCCGCCCAAGAAGCTCGATGCCCTTGCGCTGGAGCGCCTGAAGCGCCATCGCTGGCCCGGCAACGTCCGCGAACTGGAAAATCTGGCGCGCAGGCTCGCGGCGCTCTATCCGCAGGATGTCATTACCGGCGCCGTGATCGATGGCGAACTTGCGTCGCCTCCCGTTGTCTCGGGAAGCAGTGGGCGACAGGGCGTCGACAGCCTCGGCGGGGCCGTCGAGATGTACTTGTCATCCCATTTCTCGGGTTTCCCGAACGGCGTTCCGCCGCCGGGCCTGTATCATCGCGTCTTGCGGGAAATCGAGGTCCCGCTCCTCACTGCGGCTCTGGCGGCGACCCGCGGCAATCAGATTCGGGCGGCCGACCTTTTGGGTTTGAACCGCAATACGCTGCGCAAGAAAATCCGCGATCTGGATATCCAAGTTTACCGGACCGGCGGGTAGCAGCGCCCGCATTCGGCCGATTTTCGCTTATGATTCAGGTCGAATCGGCGCTTATCCAAAGCTTATCCACCCGGCGCGAAGAAATGCGCCGCGGAAATGTCTCAATTGCGCAACATTGTTGTAGGATTGCATCAGGTTCGCTCTCGGGTATCGGCCGGATTAGCCAGCGATCCTTCGAACGCTCAAACCTTTTCCCAGGATGACTAGCGCAGACACGCGGGGCCCATCCCACGATCCGTCATTTGCCGAGCCGCGCGGCTGGACCCCGCGTCGGCTGCTGGCCGCGGTTGCGATCGGCCTCGCGCTATTGTCTGCTTTCCTGACCTTCGTGGTTCTGGTCGGCCTCACGCCGATCGAGCCGACCCACCGGGTCGTCGTCACCTTTCTGCTGATCGACGCCGGCGCCATTCTTCTGCTCGTCGTCATCATCGCCCGCGAAGTCTGGCAGGTGGTTCAGGCGCGCCGGCGCGGTCGCGCCGCAGCGAAGCTTCATATCCAGATTGTCAGCCTGTTCTCGGTGATCGCCGTGTTGCCGGCGGTCCTGGTCTCGGTGGTGGCCAACATCACCATCGATCGCGGCCTCGATCGTCTGTTTTCGGGTCCGACCAAGGAGGTCATCCAGAACTCGCTGATTGTCGCCAATGCCTATCTGCACGAGCACGCTCAGCTCATCCGTGGCGATATCATCGGCATGGCCAACGATATCTCGAACGCGCGGCCGTTGTACGATCAGGACCGAGCGACATTCATGCAGCTCCTGACCTCGAACGCGAAGGCCCGCAACCTGCCGGGCGCGATGCTCATTGACAAGGACGGGAATGCGCTGGTGTCTGCGCAAACCGGCATCGAGCGGACCTACACCACGCCCAATCCGGATTTCCTCAAGGACGTCGGGGAGGACGAACCGCAGATCGCGGTCTTTCCGGAGGCGAACTATGTCGCCGCCGTCATCCGGCTTCGTGCGTTCGACGATAAATTTCTTTATGTGGCGCGCCTGCTCGATCCTCATGTCGTCGCGCAGCTGAAACAGACCGAGGCGAGCGTGGCCGAATACGCCACGATCGAGGCCCGGCGCCTCGGCATCCAGGTGGCGTTCGCACTGATGTTCGCGGTGATCGCGCTGACGATCCTGATGGCGTCGGTTCTGCTGGGCCTGAATTTTGCCGACCGCTTCGTCGCGCCCGTCCGTCGCTTGATGAATGCAGCCAATGTCGTGTCCACCGGCGACCTGAACGTACAGGTGCCCGTCCTCAAATCTGAAGGAGATCTCGCCCGGCTCGGCGAAACCTTCAACAAGATGACGGCCGAGCTGCGCACTCAACGCGACGAACTCGTCAGTGCGAGCGGCCTGATCGACAGCCGGCGGCGCTTCATAGAGGCCGTGCTGTCGTCGGCAAGCGCTGGCATCATCGGCGTTGACGGCGCCAACACCATTGGCGTCCTCAACCGTTCGGCGGAGAAATTGATCGGCCATTCCGAATCGGAAACGCTGGGGCACCCGCTGTCCGAAGTGATTCCGGAGCTGAACGATCTCATGCGCTCGGCGAGGGAAGGGACCCAGCAGCTGGTGCAGGGCCAGATCACCATCAACCGGGACGGTAACGAGCGCAACATTTCGGTGCGTGTCAGCGCCGAGCAAACCGGTCAATCGCGCGACAGCTATATCGTCACGCTGGACGACATCACCGAACTCGTGACCGCGCAGCGCACGTCAGCATGGGGCGACGTGGCCCGCCGGATCGCGCATGAGATCAAGAATCCGTTGACCCCGATCCAGCTTTCCGCCGAGCGCATCCGCCGCAAATTCGGCAAGGTGATCACCGACGACAAGCCGATCTTCGAGCAGTGCACCGATACGATCGTGCGCCAGGTCGAGGACATCAGGCGGATGGTCGACGAGTTCTCGCGTTTTGCGCGGATGCCGAAACCGGTGATGGAAGGAGAAGACGTCGCCGATACGGTACGTCAGGCGGTGTTCCTCATGCGAGTCGGGCATCCCGAAATCGACATCGAGGCCGACATCAAACACGATCCGATGCGCGCCCAGTTTGACCGGCGACTGATCTCTCAGGCGCTGACCAACATCATCAAGAACGCGGCCGAGGCCATCGACGCGGTCCCCCCGGAAATACTGGGAAAAGGACGGATCGACGTTATTGCCGCGCAGGAGGGCGATGACGTCGTTATCGACGTCATCGATAACGGCATCGGCCTGCCGAAAGTTGCACGCGCGCGGTTGCTGGAGCCCTACGTCACCACGCGCGAGAAGGGCACCGGTCTCGGCCTCGCGATCGTGGGGCGCGTGCTGGAAGATCACGGTGGAAAACTCGAACTCAACGACGCCTCCGCCATAAGACCGGGAGCACGCGGAGCCTGGATGCGATTGCGGTTTGCGGTGTCCGGACGCGCGAAAGGTGAAACCAACGAGGGCGACGGAGCGACTAGCGCCGATACGTCGACCGGCGATGAAACGAAAGCAGAGGTTGCAAGCGGCAACTGACGAGGCGGATCCAATCCATGGCACACGATATTCTGATAGTGGACGACGAGGCGGATATTCGCGATCTCGTTGCAGGCATCCTGGAAGACGAGGGTTTCACGACCCGAACCGCGCGCAACAGCGATGAGGCGCTTGCAGAGGTTTCAAGCCGGCGTCCGCACATGGTGTTCCTCGATATCTGGCTGCAAGGAAGCAAGCTCGACGGACTGCAACTGCTCGAAATGATCAAGCAGGACAGTCCCGACATGCCGGTGGTCATGATCTCCGGCCACGGCAACATTGAAACGGCCGTCGCGGCGATCAAGCGCGGCGCCTATGATTTTATCGAAAAGCCGTTCAAGTCCGATCGTTTGATTCTGGTGGCGACGCGTGCGCTCGAAACCTCGCGCCTCAAGCGCGAGGTCAGGGAATTGAAGCAGCTCGCACCGGCGGCCGGTACGCTTATCGGCCGTTCGCCTTGCATGAACCAGCTTCGGCAGACTATCGAGCGTGCAGCGAAGGCCAACAGCCGGATCTTGATCGTCGGTCCCTCTGGGTCCGGCAAGGAACTGGCTGCGCGAACGCTTCACAATCAGTCGAGCCGCTCGGAGGGACCGTTCGTCGTCATCAACGCGGCGGCGATTACGCCGGAGCGAATGGAATTCGAACTGTTCGGCATCGAACAGACCGACGGCCAGCAGCCTCGCAAGACAGGAGCGCTGGAAGAAGCGCACGGCGGGACGCTGTTCATCGACGAAATCGGCGATATGCCGCGCGAGACTCAAAACAAGATCATGCGCGTTCTGGTCGATCAGACTTTCCAGCGCTCCGGTGGGGTGAACAAGATCAAGGTCGATGTCCGCATCATTTCGTCGACGGCGCGAAATCTGGAGGAGGAGATCGCCGCGGGACATTTCCGCGAGGATCTCTATCATCGTCTGTCGGTCGTGCCGATCCGGGTTCCGCCGCTCTCCGAGCGTCGCGAGGACATTCCCGAGCTGATCGAATTTTTCATGGATCATATCTCTACCGCGAGCGGGCTGCCCAAGCGCAGGATCGGCGACGACGCGATGGCCGTACTGCAATCCCACATCTGGCCTGGCAATGTCCGGCAGCTTCGGAACAACGTCGAGCGCGTGATGATCCTGGCCGGCGGCGGACCGGAAGTGATCATCACCGCGGATATGCTGCCTCAGGATGTCGGCTCGATGGTTCCGGCGATGCCGACCGGCATCAACGGCGAGCACATCATGGGTCTGCCGCTGCGGGAGGCTCGCGAGGTGTTCGAGCGCGACTATCTGATCGCCCAGATCAGCCGCTTCTCCAACAATATCTCGCGGACAGCGGAGTTCGTCGGCATGGAGCGCTCGGCGCTGCATCGCAAGCTCAAGGCGCTCGGCGTCAGCTAGATGTCGCGAATTGCTTACGTCAACGGCCGCTATCGCAATCTGCGCGACGCCTGCGTCAACGTCGAGGATCGCGGCTATCAGTTCGCGGATGGCGTTTATGAAGTCTGCGAAGTGCGCGGACGAAAGCTGGTGGATTTTCCCCGGCACATGGCGCGGTTGCAGCGATCGTTGCGCGAATTGCGGATCGCCGAGCCGATGCCCCTGTCGGCGCTCGGCATCGTCATGCGCGAGGTCGTGCGACGCAACCGCGTGATCTACGGGCTGGTCTATCTGCAGGTGACCCGTGGCGTGGCGCGGCGCGATCATGCGTTTCCGCCGACTACGGTAAAGCCGAGCATCGTCGTAACGGCGCGGCCGCTCAACTACGCGAAGAACCAGCAAACCGCTGCTAACGGCATCAAGGTCGTCACCGTGCCCGAAAATCGCTGGCCCCGGGTGGACATCAAATCGGTATCGCTGCTGCCCAATGTGCTGGCAAAGCAGGAAGCGCGTGAAAAGGGGGCTTACGAGGCCTGGTACGTCGGGAGCGACGGATTCATCACCGAGGGCGCCTCGAGCAACGCCTGGATCGTGACGAAAGATGGCCGGGTCGTCACCCGTTCCGCCGAGAGCGGCATTCTGGCGGGCATCACCCGGGCCGTCCTCATGGAGGTCATGGAAGCACTTCAGATCAGGCTGGAGGAGCGTCCGTTCACGCCGGCGGAAGCGCGCGAGGCCGCGGAGGCCTTCGTCACCTCGGCCTCACAGATCGTCATGCCCGTCGTGGCGATCGACGGTCAGATCGTGGGAAATGGCCGCCCGGGCGCCGTTGCCAGGCGGCTGCGGGAAGAATTTCACCGCTTTTCAGCATTTTCCTGATTGTTTTTGCCCATCCGGGCGAACCCGCGGCCCGAACCGGCTTGCCTAACCTCATGCTCTGCCTTCTAATCAAAAGCGCCGGGTCTCACGAGGAGGATCTCAGAGGGGTCCTGGCGGCCAGGAGACGCTCCGGGGAGAGCTGTGTCCGGTTCCAAAAGAACAAAACGAAACTGCGGGATAATAAAAATGGCGATAGACCGCGCACAAAACCTTCAGGACACCTTCCTCAACCACGTTCGAAAGACCAAGACGCCCTTGACCATCTTTCTGGTGAACGGAGTCAAGCTGCAGGGAATTGTCACCTGGTTCGACAATTTCTGCCTGTTGCTCAGGCGGGACGGTCATTCGCAGCTTGTTTACAAACACGCAATTTCGACCATCATGCCGGGCGCTCCGATCCAGTTATTCGAAGGCGGCGAGGACGCTCCGCTTTGAGCAATATGAAAGTTTCCTGATTGGAACCCCGGCATCCCGAGGGGGGCATCGACCGTTCAGGGCCGATGCAGGGCAAACCGACCGGGCGGGCGATTGTTATCGGCCCTTATCTGCGGATGCGGCGCACTGATGCCGACGTGCCGCAGGGAGGACATGCCCTGCGCGATACCGCTGCCCGGCTGGATGAGGCTGCCGGCCTCGCGCGCGCGATCGATCTCGAGGTTGCCAAGGCGATCATCGCGCCGGTCAACCAGATCAGACCCGCGACATATCTCGGCAAGGGCAAGGTCGAGGAATTCACCGGCCTGATCACCGCCGAAGGCGCCGATCTCGTGGTGATGGATTGCGCGCTGTCGCCGATCCAGCAGCGCAATCTGGAAAAAGCCTGGAGCACGAAGGTGCTCGACCGGACCGGCCTGATCCTCGAAATTTTCGGGCGCCGAGCCAAGACGAAGGAGGGCGCGCTGCAGGTCGAACTTGCCCACCTCAATTACCAGCGCAGCCGCCTGGTGCGGTCCTGGACCCATCTCGAACGGCAGCGCGGCGGTTTCGGCTTCATGGGGGGACCCGGCGAAACCCAGATCGAGGCCGACCGCCGCCTGATCGGCGACCGCATCACGCGGCTGGAGAACGAACTGAAGAAGGTGCAGGCGACGCGGCGGCTGCATCGCGCCGGGCGGAAGCGCGTGCCTTATCGCGTGGTCGCGCTGGTCGGTTATACCAATGCCGGGAAGTCGACGCTGTTCAACCGGATGACGCGCGCAGACGTCCAGGCCGCCGACATGCTGTTCGCGACCCTCGATCCGACGCTACGTGCGCTGACGCTGCCGCATGGCGGCAAGGCCATGCTGTCGGACACCGTCGGCTTCATATCCAATCTGCCGACCCAGCTTGTCGCTGCGTTTCGCGCGACGCTGGAAGAGGTGATGGAGGCGGATGTTATTCTCCATGTTCGCGACATTTCGCACGAAGACGCGGAGGCGCAGCAGCACGATGTCGAGGCTGTGCTGCGTCAGCTCGGCATCGATCCGGAACACGGAGTCCGTATTCTCGAAGTCTGGAACAAGATCGATCGCTTCGACGCGGATCAGCGCAAAAATCTGCAAAACATCGTGGCGCGCCGCTCGACCGAAGTGCCGTGCTTCCTCGTCTCCGCCGCAACCGGCGAGGGACTCGATAAGCTGCTGGCGGCGATCGAGGACCGTCTCGCGGCGACCCGAACCACGCTGGACCTGTCGGTCGATGCTTCCGACGGTGCGGCGATCAGTTGGCTGCACCGCAATTCCGAGGTACTCGCCAAGGAACTGCGCGACGGCCGTTACGACATGACCGTCCGCGTCGATGAGACCAAGCGCGACATTCTCGTCAACCGCTACGCCGCGATACCGCACCCGCTTGGATGAGATGCGTAGTCCCGCCGCTCCCGCAAGGCCGGCCCGCGCTGGACGGACTTGACCGGCAAGGTGGCGCATTATTCGATGCGATCTAAATCATCGCAGGAAACTCCCAGGAGATGCCCGTGAGCTATCAGAACACATCGCTGCTGATCGACGGCAAATGGCGTCCCGGTGCATCCGGAAAAACCCTCGCCGTGCTCAACCCTGCTACCGAGGAACAGATCGGCACGGTAGCTCACGCCGATCGCTCTGATCTCGATGAGGCTCTCGCCGCAGCCGAGAAGGGCTTCAAGGTCTGGCGAGCGGTCGCGCCTTTCGAGCGCGGCAAGATCATGCGAAAGGCGGCCGGCTTGCTGCGCGAGCGCGCCGACAGCATCGCAACGCTGATGACGATGGAACAGGGCAAGGTTTTCGCCGAGGCCAGAATCGAGACGCTGGTGGCGGCCGACGTTATCGAATGGTTCGCAGAAGAGTCCCGTCGTGCCTATGGCCGGGTGATTCCGGCGCGCGGTCCCGGCATCTACCAGATCGCGATCAAGGAGCCGGTCGGACCGGTTGCTGCCTTCACGCCGTGGAATTTCCCGATCAATCAGGTCTGCCGCAAGCTGTCGGCCGCGCTTGCTGCCGGCTGCTCGATCATCGTCAAGGCTCCAGAGGAGACGCCGGCGTCTCCGGCCGAACTGCTGCGGGCGTTCGTCGATGCAGGCGTGCCTGATGGAGTCATCAATCTCGTGTTCGGCGTGCCAGCCGAAATCTCCGAATATCTGATCCCGCATCCGGTCATCAGGAAGATGTCCTTCACCGGCTCGACAGCGGTCGGCAAGCAACTCGCCGCGCTCGCCGGTCAGCACATGAAGCGCGCGACGATGGAGCTTGGCGGCCATGCGCCGGCCATCGTGTTCAACGATGCCGATATCGCAGGCGCGGTGAAGATCATCGCCGGTGCCAAGTTCCGCAACGCCGGCCAGGTCTGCATCGCGCCGACACGGCTTCTGGTGCAGGACAAGGTCTACAAGGATTTTGTCGGCAAGTTCACGGAGGCCGCCAAGGCGATCAAGGTCGGCAACGGACTCGACGCCGATTCAAAGATGGGCTCGTTGGCGAACGCGCGTCGCGTCGCCGCAGTCGAGGGCTTTGTGCAGGACGCGATCGGCAAGGGCGGCCAACTCGCTGCCGGCGGACATCGCATCGGCAACAAGGGTTACTTTTTCGAGCCGACGGTCGTGACCGACGTGCCAAAGGATGCCCGCGCCATGAACGAGGAGCCCTTCGGCCCGCTGGCGTTGATCTCGCCCTTCTCGACCTTCGACGAAGCCGCAGAGGAGGCGAACCGCCTGCCGTATGGGCTCGCGTCCTACGCCTTCACAAGTTCGACCAGGACCGCGACCGCGATTGGCGCAGAGATCGAGAGCGGCATGGTGGCTATAAATAACGTCGGTCTGGCTTTGCCGGAAAACCCGTTCGGAGGCGTCAAGGATTCCGGCTACGGCTCCGAGGGTGGCATCGAGGCCATGGAGGCTTACCTCATCACCAAGTTCATCAGCCAGACGGGAGTGTGAGCGAGGCCCGTCACTCTGAATGCTTAAACCTGTTCCCGGGCTTTGGCCTCATTCCATAATGCGTCCATCTCGGCGAGAGACGCATCCTCCAGCGAGCGGCCCTTCGCGATAAGGGTCTGTTCGATATAGGCGAAGCGCCGCTCGAATTTCGTGTTCGCTCCGCGCAGCGCCATTTCAGGATCGGCGTCGACATGACGCGCGAGATTGACCAGCGCGAACATCAGATCGCCGGTCTCAGACGCGATGTCGGCTTTGTCGCCGCGATCCAGCGCAGCTTCGATCTCGTCGGCTTCCTCGCGGATTTTGGCGAGCACGGCGCGGGGATCGTTCCAGTCGAACCCGACGGTTGAAGCCTTCCACTGCAAGGCTATTGCGCGCGCCAACGCGGGCTGTCCGGCCTTGATGCCCGCGAGCAGGCCAGAGGCGAGCGCTTCTTTCATCGGTTTGCGCGCGGCGCGTTCAGCCTTTTCTTCCGCCTTGATGCGTTCCCATGTTCCCTTCACGTCCGATGGTGCGATGACGCCTGAACTGTCGGGAAAGACATGCGGGTGCCGCCGGATCATCTTGCGTGTGATGGCTTCGACCACATCGCCGAATGAAAAAGCATCCTGCTCCTCCGCCATGCGCGCGTGAAAGACCACCTGCAACAGCAGATCGCCGAGTTCGTCGCAGAGATCGACCAGATCATTACGCGCGATCGCCTCCGCGACCTCATAGGATTCTTCGATGGTGTAGGGCGCGATGGTTGCGAACGTCTGTTCCAGATCCCACGGGCAGCCGGTGCCGGGCGTTCTCAGTTGCGCCATGATTTCGATCAGGCGTGAAATATCGCGGGAAGGGGACATCGGCTCACCGGTATCGAGGAGGTTCGCTTTCTCTATGCCGCAAGCCGCGGCGCGCTCCCAGCAAAAATCGTATTATGAGGCAGGCAATCCCCACTGATTGGCGCGTAAAGGCGATGGGTGCTATTGACGTCGTCATGATCCAACAGTCGGACTCTCGAACCGCATTAGTGCTGTTTTCCGGAGGACAGGACTCCGCGACCTGCCTCGCCTGGGCGCTGCGCCGTTTCGCGCGGGTCGAGACGCTGGGTTTCGACTACGGCCAGCGCCACGTCATCGAACTCCAGTGCCGCGATAACCTGCTCGCGGGCATAAGGTCGTTGCATCCGGACTGGACCGGGAAGCTCGGCGAAAACCATACGCTTGCCGTTCCGACGCTCGCGGAGATTTCCGACACGGCGCTGACCCGCAACGTCGCGATCGAAATGGGCGAGGACGGACTGCCCAATACATTCGTGCCCGGCCGCAATCTCGTGTTCCTGACTTTCGCGGCGGCGCTGGCCTACCGGCGCGGTATCTCCGATATCGTCGGCGGCATGTGCGAGACCGATTACTCCGGCTATCCGGATTGCCGCGACGACACCATCAAGGCGCTGCAAACCGCGCTTAATCTCGGGATGGGCAAACAGTTCGAACTGCACACACCCCTGATGTGGCTCGACAAGGCAGCGACCTGGTCGCTTGCGCATGAACTTGGCGGTTCAGGACTTATTGATCTGATCCGCGAGCACTCGCATACCTGTTATCTCGGCGAACGCGGCGTGCGACACGACTGGGGCTATGGCTGCGGCGAGTGCCCGGCGTGCCGCCTGCGCGCAAAAGGCTGGCGCGAATATGCGGCGCGGACGGCTTGAGAAAACTCTTCTGGCGGACATGGCGGCAGCTCATTTTCCCGCGCAGCGACCAGCCTATCCTCCTCGCGACCCGTCGGACGTGTTATAGTGTTGCAGTCGACTCGAGAGGCGCGGGCGTGTTAGACAAACATCGCTGGCTTGGGACGAAGTAGGCCATTGACCTTCACTTCTATCAACGATCGATCTGTTCGCCTGTGCGCCGCGCGCAGCAGGATCGCGGTCATGTTTCTGATCGTGGCTTATTTGTTGTCCGGCGCCCTGCATCGATGCTTCGACATCGACGTGACCGCTCCCGGGGGCCGGATCGTCGTCGCGATGACGCCGGACCATACGGATACGAGTGGCCCCGGAATGGTCGCGGAACACCACTGTCACGGTTGCTTTCCTGTTTCGTTACCCAGTCCGCCGTTGCTCGCCGTCACAATTGCACCTGAGGTTGCTGGGCTTCCACGGGTTCTTTCTCGTGCCTCCGATCTCGTGCCCGGCATCGACACTCCGCCACCAAAACGCCTGACCTGAACGTGTTCGCGGGCGCATTGACGCCCTGATTCCGCCGTTCGTCAGGATCTTCCATGCTATCGAAATCCGCCGCGCGTCTTGCGGGAGCGATTGCACTGCTGGTCAGCCCGTGGCTGACGGCAACGTCGCACTCGCAAACGCTCACATTGAAGACCGCGCTTCAACGCGCGCTCGCCGCCAACCCGCGTCTGACCGCCGCCGAGCGCGATGTCGGAATCGCAACCGGCCAGCGCATTCAGGCGGGCGCGCTGATCAATCCCGAACTGTCCTATGAGCAGGACAATTCGTTCGGCTCCGGGCGTTATCGCGGGACGAAATCGGCAGAAACAACGCTGCAGATCAGCCAGCTCTTCGAGCTTTTCGGAAAGCGCGATGCACGAATTGCCGTCGGGCAGGCCGGCGTCGAGGCCGCCGCCATCCAGCGCAAGGCGGTGCGCCTCGAGGTTCTGTCGGAGACGGCCGTCGCCTTTCTGAATGTCCTTGGCGCGCAACGCCGGATCCGAATTCTGGACGAGCAGATCGCCGCGATCGACAAGCTGGCGCCATTGCTGCACCGGCGGGTGGACGCCGGCGCTTCGTCACCGGCCGAAATCGGCCGGGCGGAAGTCGCGTCCGCACTGGTGAAAGCGGATCGCGAGCGAGTCAGTTCGACGCTCGCCAGCGCACGGCGCGAACTGGCGGTGCTGATGGGTGACGCCGCTGCGAAATTTTCGGCGGTTGCAGGGCGACTGGATGATCTGGGGAGACCTCCATCTTTTCGAGCTGTCGTGACGGCGATCGATTCAAATCCGCAACTGATGCGCTGGACTGCCGTCTACGCGCAGCGCAACGCCGAACTGCTGATCGCCCGGTTGAAGCCCTATCCGGACGTTCGCGTTAGCGCCGGCTGGCGTCATTACGACGCGACCGGCGATGACGCGGTCAGGCTCTCATTGTCCGTTCCCATTCCGGTTTTCGACCAGAACCAGGGCAACATCCTGTCCGCTCAGGAAAGCCTCGCGAAAACGAGGGCGGAGCGCGAAACCAATCGCAACACGCTGATCGTGCTTGCCGGCCGCGCCTACGATTCGCTGCAGGGCTCGTTGCGCGAGTTGAAAGTGCTGCGCGATGTGGCGATCCCGAAATCGCGGCAGGCAGCCGACGCCATCTTCGAGGGATACGGGCAGGGACGCTTCACGCTGCTCGAAGTGCTCGATGCGCAGGCAAGCGTCGCGCAGGCGCGCCTGCGCGAACAGGAGGCCCAGCAGAATTTTCATGTTGCCGTCGCCACCATCGAGGGATTGGTGGGGAATCCGTTTGCGCTGGCGCGGGAGAGCGCAAGATGAGAACGCTTCCGATCGTTATTGCGGTTGCCGCGGCTCTCGCGATCACAGCCATCGTCTATTGCACGATGGGATCGACGAAACCTACTGCGCCGGTTGCGCGAATAAACCATCAGAGCGAGAGAGCTGCAAATGGCCATGTCGAACAGGACGAGCATGGCGCCGACCGCATTCTGATCAGCGACGTCAAGCTCGCGGCCGCCGGTGCGGTGCTCGCCGAAGCGGGTAAGGCAACGCTCAGCGACACACTGTCCTTCAACGGCGTGCTGCGCGCCAACCAGGAGGCGGTGGTTCAGGTGACGCCGCGTTTTCCGGGCATCGTCCGCTCGATCAGCAAACGGATCGGTGACACCGTCGCCAAGAATGATCAGCTTGCATCGATCGAAAGCAACCAGAGCCTTACCGTCTACGATCTGAAGGCGCCGATCAGCGGCACCGTGATCGACCGCCAGATCTCGCTCGGCGAATATGCTTCGGAACAGAAGCCGTCCTTCGTCGTCGCTGACCTGTCGACGATCTGGGTCGATCTGTCGATCTATCGTCAGGATCTGAATCGCGTCCGGACCAGCGACGAAGTGTTGATCGATCCGGACGACGGTGGCGCTGACATCAAGGGCCGCATCTCTTACGTCGCGCCGGTCGGATCGAGCGACACTCAGACGGCGATCGCCCGGATCGTTCTGACAAATTCCGATGGACGCCTGCGCCCAGGACTGTTCGTCACCGCACGGCTTGTGCTGGCGAAACGCGACGTGCCGGTTGCCGTTCGCGTGGGTGCGATACAGACGCTGGAAAACAAGACCGTCGTGTTTGTGCGGGAAGGCGGGGACAAGATCGAGGCTCGTCCGGTCGAACTTGGAGAATCCGATGCGAAGTTCGTAGAGATCCGTGCGGGGCTTTCGGCGGGAGAACCCTATGTCGCGGAAAACAGCTTCGTCGTGAAAGCGGAGATGGGTAAAGGCGAGGCCCAGCATGATTGATGCCGTCCTTGGCTTTTCAATCCGTCAACGCTGGCTGGTGATCCTGTTTGCCCTGGGCGTCGGAGCGGTCGGAGCCTGGAATTTCACCCGGCTGCCGATCGATGCCGTGCCGGACATCACCAACGTCCAGGTGCAGATCAATACGCGCGCGCCGGGCTACTCCCCGTTGGAAACCGAACAGCGCATCACGTTTCCGGTCGAGACGGCGATGGCCGGTCTTCCGAAGCTTGATTATACGCGATCGAGTTCGCGCTACGGCTTGAGCCAGGTCACGGTCGTCTTTCTCGATGGCACCGACATCTATTTCGCACGGCAGCTTGTCAACGAGCGCATCCAGCAGGTGAAGGACCAGTTGCCTCCCGGCGTCGAGGTCGCGATGGGGCCGGTGTCGACCGGGCTCGGTGAGATATTCATGTACACCGTTGAGGCTCGGCAGGGTGCGAGAGCGCCCGGCGGTAGTGAATACACGCCGAGCGAGCTGCGCACGATTCAGGACTGGATCATCAAGCCGCAGCTGCGCACCGTTCCCGGCATAATCGAGGTCAACACCATCGGCGGATACGAACGCCAGTTTCATGTGTTGCCGGATCCGGGTCGGCTGATGGCCTACAATCTGGGATTCCGCGACGTGATGACGGCTCTCGCGGCCAATAACGCTAACGTTGGCGCGGGCTATATCGAGCGCAACGGCGAACAATATCTCGTTCGCACGCCGGGGCAGGTCGCCAATATCACCGAGATCCAGGACATCGTCATCGGTTCGCGCGCAGGCATTCCCGTCCGCATCCGCGACGTGGCCGACGTGCGGGAGGGCAAGGACCTGCGGACAGGAGCCGCCACGCTGGACGGCAAGGAGACCGTCTTAGGCACGGCGATGCTGCTGATTGGCGAGAACAGCCGTGCGGTTGCAAACCGCGTCGCGGCCAAGCTCGGCGAGATCGCACGATCACTTCCCGACGGTGTGATCGCGCGAACCGTTTATGACCGGACCGACCTGGTCGATGCGACCATTAGAACCGTGCAGAAGAACCTGATCGAGGGGGCGCTTCTCGTCATTGCCGTGCTGTTTCTCATCCTCGGCAACATCCGAGCGGCAATCGTGACGGCGTGCGTGATTCCTCTTGCCATGCTTTTCACCATCACCGGGATGGTCGAGGCGAGAGTCAGCGCAAACCTGATGAGTCTCGGCGCTATCGATTTCGGCATCATCGTCGACGGCGCTGTCATCATCGTCGAGAATTGCCTGCGGCTTCTTGCCGAGGAGCAGCGCAGGGCGGGGCGGGGTCTGTCGCTCAACGAACGTCTGCGGACGATTCTCGACGGGTCCCGCGAGGTGATCAAGCCGAGCCTGTTCGGCACCATGATCATCGCGGTCGTGTACCTGCCGGTGCTGACGCTCACCGGCGTCGAAGGCAAGATGTTCACGCCGATGGCGCTGACCGTGCTGATGGCATTGCTGGGCGCCGCAATTTTCTCCGTCACTTTCGTTCCCGCGGCCGTTGCGATTGTGATGACCGGCAAAGTCTCGGGGAAGGAAAACCTCTTCATGCGCGGGGCGAAGCGAGCCTACGTGCCGCTGCTCGATGGTGCGATCCGGCATCGGAGTCTGGTCGTATCGGGCGCTGTCGTCATCGTGCTGGCAAGCGGCATGGCCGCGATGCGCATGGGCGGCGAATTCATTCCGTCGCTTGACGAGGGAGATATCGCCATTGCGGCGATCCGGATACCCGGGACCAGCCTGACCCAGTCGCTCGACCTCCAGATGGCGCTGGAAAACCGGATCAGGAAAATTCCGGAAGTGAAGGATTTTTTCACGCGGACAGGTACCGCGGAGATCGCTACCGATGCGATGCCGCCATCGATGTCCGACGGCTACGTCATGCTGAAGCCACGCGAGGAGTGGCCCAACCCGTCGAAGCCTAAATCCGAACTGGTGGAGGAAATCGAGAAAGCCGCGAACGAGATTCCCGGGAGCGCCTACGAAATCTCGCAGCCGATCCAGCTACGGGTCAATGAACTGATTTCGGGTGTACGCAGCGATGTCGGCATTAAGATCTTCGGTGACGATTTGGATATTCTCCAGGGCGCGGCGAAACAGGTGCAATCCGCGATCACGAGCGTTCCCGGCGCAACCGACGTCAAGGTCGAGCAAGTAGCCGGGCTTCCAATTCTGACGGTCAGGCTCGACCGCCGTGCATTGTCGCGCTACGGCCTCAGCACTGCCGATGTCCAGAACGTCGTGGAGATTGCGATCGGCGGCAAAAGCGTCGGCAAGCTGTTCGAGGGCGACCGACGTTTCGACATCGTGGTCCGTCTTCCCGAAAATCTTCGAGGCCGTCTGGAGTCGATCCGCGCCATCTCCATTCCCTTGCCTCCGGCCGAGAATCCAGCGGTGAAGAGATCGAAGGTCGCATTGGCGGCATCGTCTGCGCTTCAGATGCGGTACGTGCCGCTGTCATCGGTGGCAACCGTCGAGGTCACGCCGGGCCCGAACCAGATCAGCCGTGAAAACGGCAAGCGTCGCATCGTTGTCACCGCCAACGTTCGCGAACGCGACCTCGGATCGTTCGTGGCCGATGCGCAGCGGGCGGTTGCGGAGAAAGTCAAGCTGCCGCCGGGCTATTGGATCGGCTGGGGAGGGCAGTTCGAACAACTCGTGTCAGCAACCAAACGCTTGACGATTGTGGTGCCGGTCGCGCTGACGCTCGTGCTGCTGCTGTTGTTCATGAGCTTCGGATCGCTCGCCGATGCGCTGCTGGTATTCAGCGGCGTGCCGTTGGCCCTTACGGGTGGCGTTCTGGCGCTGCTGCTGCGCGGCATCCCGCTGTCCATCAGCGCCGGCATCGGCTTCATCGCGCTGTCCGGCGTTGCAGTGCTGAACGGCATCGTCATCATCGCTTTCATCGAACGGTTGCGGCGGGAGGGACTGCCGGTGTTCGATGCGGTCCATCAGGGCGCCTCGACCCGGCTGCGGCCGGTCCTGATGACGGCGCTGGTCGCATCCCTTGGGTTCGTTCCAATGGCCATCGCGACCGGTGCTGGCGCCGAAGTACAGCGACCCTTGGCGACCGTCGTGATCGGCGGCATCATCTCATCGACGATCCTGACGCTGCTGGTGTTGCCCGCGCTGTATGTTCTGTTCCGCAAAGACCCTGAGCCGGCGCCGGCGTCCGATCTGTCCGCAGCCGCGCCATCGTCAGGGGTTGCAGGCTAGTCGGTTGGAGTACAACTGAAACAATGCGTCGTCCTCGAAATGTCCAACAAAGGGAACCGTCGGCAATCGGACCGCTAACTGGCTTTCTGTCCTGCAGCCAAACTCGCCTGTAATTCGCATAAGGTATAGTATGGAATATCTATTGTATAAGAGATCGCAGTGACTTAGCTGACTTTTATACGAACTGCGCTGAGATCAACGTTTCAATTCGGTGCTGGAAATGAGCCCTTGCAGAATAAGCGCCGCACGGAGATCTTGGCCTGCGATTGCGCGAAGAGCTTGACCTAAAAACCGCGAAGTGATGACCAAGCGCGGCACGTCGTATCGTGAGTTGGGTGCTGGCCAACAACAAACATCAGGAGACGGTTCAGATGGGCCTTTCGCGTCGTACAATGCTGAAGGCGTCGGCGGCGACGATTATCCAGGGCGGCGTCGGAGCGCCATTCGTGGCGCGCGCCCAGAAAGCCGAGTTTTCTTACAAGTACGCCAACAATCTGCCGGAGTCGCATCCGCTGAACATCCGCGCCAAGGAAATGGCGGCGGCGATCAGGACCGAGACCGACGGACGGGTCGATTTGCAGATTTTTCCCAGCAACCAGCTCGGTTCCGATACCGACGCGCTCAGCCAGATCCGTTCCGGCGGCGTTGAGTTTTTCACCTTGTCGGGCCTGATCCTGGCGGCGCTGGTGCCGGCAGCGTCGATCAACGGCATCGGCTTCGCGTTTCCAGATTATGCGACGGTCTGGAAGGCGATGGATGGCGAACTCGGCACATATATCCGCGGCGAAATCACCAAGTCCAATCTCGTCGTGATGGAGAAGATCTGGGACAACGGATTCCGGCAGACCACGTCGTCGATCAGGCCGATCAACGGGCCGGGCGACTTCAAGGGATTCAAGATACGCGTGCCGGTTTCGCCGCTCTGGACCTCGATGTTCAAGGCGTTCGATGCTTCGCCCGCCTCGATCAATTTCAACGAGGTCTATTCGGCCTTGCAGACAAAGATCGTCGAAGGTCAGGAAAATCCGCTCGCGCTGATCGCGGCCGCCAAGCTGTATGAGGTGCAAAAATACTGCTCGCTGACCAATCATATGTGGGACGGCTTCTGGTTCCTGGCCAATCGCCGCGCCTGGGAAGCGCTGCCGGTCGACATCCGCGCTATCGTCGCGAGGAACATCAATGCAGCGGCGGTCAAGGAACGCGAGGACATCGAGAAGCTGAATACGACGGTCCGTGCCGACCTCACCGCCAAGGGGCTGATCTTCAATCAGCCTGAACTCGGCCCGTTCCGCGACAAGCTGCAATCCGCCGGTTTCTATTCCGAATGGAAGGGAAAATACGGCGAACAGGCGTGGTCGCTGCTGGAAAAATCGGTAGGCAAGCTCGTATAAAGCCGGCCTCGGACGCAAAGGAGTCGCGATGGCTCGCGCCGAAGGCACGGAAGCGACGGCGGACCTGGAAACACCGAATTTCGCGCGCCTGCGCTCGCTGGCCGCGTCGCTCGACGCATGTCTCGGATATCTCGTCGAAGTGCCGGTCGCCGCGCTTGTCGTTACGGAAATCGTCGTATTGTTCGCGGGCGTGGTTTCTCGTTACCTGCTTCACCGGCCCCTGATCTGGTCCGATGAACTGGCGTCGATCCTGTTCCTGTGGCTGGCGATGCTGGGCGCGGTCACCGCATTCCGTCGTGGCGAGCACATGCGCATGACGGCGCTGGTCGCGCAGGCTCGCCCCGCACAACGCGCCTTCCTTGATACGGTCGGGATCTGCGCGGCCCTCGCCTTTTTGATCCTTATAGTCGGGCCATCGTGGAATTATGCCTATGAGGAAAGCTTCATCACCACGCCGGCGTTACAGATTTCCAACGTGTGGCGCGCGGCGGCGCTGCCGGTGGGCATCGGCCTGATGGCCGTCTTTGCACTGCTGCGGCTCGTGCGCAGCGGCAATATGCGGACCGTGCTGGGCGCCGCCGCGACTGTTGCAGTTGTAATTTTCGCATTCCGGCTGATGCAGCCGTGGCTGCTGCCGTTGGGCAACGTGAACCTCGTGATCTTTTTCGTCGGCGTGGCCGGACTCTGCGTATTCGCGGGCGTGCCGATCGCTTTCGGATTTGGCCTTGCGATCTACGGATATCTGGCGCTGACCACGCGGACGCCGCTGATGGTGCTGGTCGGGCGGATGGACGAGGGCATGAGCCATCTCATCCTGCTCGCCGTTCCGCTGTTCGTTTTCCTCGGCCTGCTGATCGAAATGACCGGGATGGCACGCGCCATGGTGGCCTTCCTTGCCAGCCTGCTCGGCCACGTTCGCGGCGGTCTGCATTACGTGCTGGTGGGTGCGATGTATCTGGTGTCAGGTATTTCCGGGGCCAAGGCGGCCGACATGGCGGCCGTGGCTCCCGTGCTGTTTCCGGAGATGAAGAAGCGCGGAGCCGAACCTGGCGATCTTGTCGCCCTGCTCGCGGCGACCGGAGCCCAGACGGAAACCATTCCGCCGAGCCTGGTGCTGATCACGATCGGCTCGGTGACCGGCGTATCGATCGCGGCCCTGTTCACCGGCGGATTGCTTCCGGGCGCCGTGCTGGCGATTGCGTTGTCCGCGCTGGTGTGGTGGCGGCACCGCGGCGACGACCTGAGCCACATCGAAAAGGCCGGGGCCGGCGAGATCGCCCGGACGTTCGTCGTCGCCCTGCCCGCGCTGGCGCTGCCGTTCGTGATCCGCGCTGCCGTCGTCGAGGGAATTGCGACCGCGACGGAGGTGTCGACCATCGGCATCGTCTATGCCGTTCTCGCCGGCCTGTTGCTCTATCGTCGTTTCGACTGGCGCAGGTTGCTGCCGATGCTGATCGAAACCGCCTCGCTGTCGGGTGCGATCCTGCTCATCATCGGAACGGCAACCGGCATGGCCTGGGGACTGACCCAGTCCGGCTTTGCCCGGACGCTGGCGGCCACGATGACCGACCTGCCCGGCGGCGGCGTCACCTTCATCGCCGTTTCGATCGTCGCCTTCACCGTTCTGGGCAGCGTGCTCGAAGGTATTCCGGCGGTCGTGCTGTTCGGCCCGCTGCTGTTTCCCATCGCCAGGGCTGTCGGGATTCACGAGGTCCACTACGCAATGGTCATTATCCTGGCCATGGGCATGGGGCTGTTCGCGCCGCCTTTCGGCGTAGGTTATTATGCCGCCTGCGCCATCGGTCGCGTCGATCCTGCCGAGGGGATCAGGCCGATCTGGAATTACATGCTGGCGCTGTTGATCGGCTTGATCGCCGTGGCGGCGTTCCCATGGATTTCGATTGGATTTCTGAAATAAATAACAGAGAGTTGGTCAGCCTTTCGTCTCCATTTTTTGATATAGATAGAGCGGAAAATAAAAAATCCTTCGCAAGATATTGAAGGGTAAAAGATATGGTCGAAAATCAATACGATACTGGTCTGGACAAAAATCCCGCCAACTTCGTGCCGCTGTCGCCGCTGAGCTTCCTTGAGCGAAGCGCGGCGGTATATCCCGGCCTGCCGAGCACGGTCTACGAGGGACGCACCTTCACCTGGGCTGAGACCTATGCCCGCTGCCGGCGCTTTGCATCGTATCTCGCAGGACGTGGAATCGGGCGCGGCGATACCGTGGCGGTGATGTTGCCGAACATCCCCGCGATGAACGAGGTCCATTTCGCGGTGCCGATGACCGGCGCCATACTCAACACGCTCAACATTCGCCTCGAGGCGGCCTCCCTCGCCTTCATGCTGGACCATGGCGGCGCCAAGGTCATTCTGGTCGATCCGGAGTTCTCCGCCGTCATCGCCGCGGCGCTGGCGCTGATGACCGGCCCAAAACCCTTCGTCATTGACGTCGACGACGCGGCTTTTTCGGGCGGCGAGCGCATTGGCGAAATCGAATATGAGGCGGCGGTCGCCGCGGGCGATCCGGGTTTCGTCACCGTGCCGCCGCATGACGAGTGGGACGCGATCGCGCTGAGCTACACCTCCGGCACCACGGGCAATCCGAAAGGCGTGGTTACGCACCATCGCGGCGCATACCTCAATGCCGTCAGCAATATTCTGGCTGGCGGACTGGGGCAGCACCCGTCCTATCTCTGGACCCTGCCCATGTTCCACTGCAATGGCTGGTGCTTCACGTGGAGCGTTGCCGCAGCGGCTGGCGTGAACGTCTGCTTGCGCAAGGTTGACCCCGCCAGGATTTTCGAACTGATTCCGAAGCACGGCGTCACCCACATGTGCGGCGCGCCGATCGTCTACAACACCCTGATCAACGCGCCCGGCGCGCCCAAGGGCAAAGCCGCCCGGCCGGTCGTCGGCCTGATCGCCGGCGCTGCGCCGCCGGTCGCCGTGCTCGAGGGCGCGGAAAGCATCGGTATCAAACTCACTCATGTCTACGGGCTGACGGAGACCTACGGTCCCGCCGCGGTCTGCGCCGAACAGCCCGGTTGGGACGACCTCCCCGGCGATCAGCGCGCCCAACTCAAGCGACGGCAGGGTGTTCCTTACCCGCTCGAGGAAGCCATCACCGTCCTTGACCCGGAGACGATGCGCGAGGTGCCGCGCGACGGCGAAACCGTCGGCGAGGTCATGTTCCGCGGCAACATCGTGATGAAGGGGTACCTCAAGAACGAGAAGGCAACGAGAGAAGCTTTCGCCGGCGGATGGTTTCATACCGGCGATCTCGGGGTGCTCGATGAGGACGGCTACGTCATCATCAAGGATCGCTCCAAGGACATCATCATTTCCGGCGGCGAGAACGTCTCCTCGCTCGAGGTCGAGGACGTTCTCTACAAGCACCCTGCCGTGCTGTTCGCCGCCGTGGTCGCCAAACCGGATGCCAAGTGGGGCGAAGTGCCTTGCGCTTTCATCGAACTGAAGGACGGCGCGCGCGCGACCGAAGCGGAGATCATCGCCTTTTGCCGCGAGCACATACCGGGGTTCAAGACGCCGAAGGCCGTGGTGTTCGGGACGATTCCGAAGACCTCGACCGGAAAGATCCAGAAGTTCCTGCTGAGAAGTCAGGTCAATTCGGCGAAGGCGATCTCGGCTTAAGCCGTTTCCTGTCCGCCCCGCTATTCGAGCGTCGAGATAGGGCCGGGATCGCCGATCTGAAGCCGCATCCCGTCATAGGCCGGCACGACATTTGCCGGCAGCTCGTGGCGCAGCACCTCGTAATCCAGATCGGCGTGCATGTTGGTGATGACGGCGCGCTTCGGCTTGAAGCGGTCGATCCACGATAGCGCGTCTGCGACGCTGAAATGGCTGGGATGCTGCGCGTATCGCAGTGCATCGATGATCCACAGATCGAGACCTTGCAGCGCCTGCCAGCTTTCATGCGGAATGTCATGCACGTCCGGGGTATAGGCAGCGTTGCCGATCCGGTAACCGAGCGACGGAATGTTGCCGTGCTGCACGAGAAAGGCCAACAGCGTGAGGGGACCGCCCTTACCATCGATTTCCTGGCTTTCGCCCGCTTCGATGGAGAGGCTGTCCAGGATCGGCGGATAGCCGCTGCCCTCGGGTGATACGAAACAGTAAGAGAAGCGCGCCAGTATTTCCTTGGATGTCGACTGATTGAGATACACCGGAATCCGCTGGCCTTGATGCAGCACGATGGAACGCAGGTCGTCGATTCCGTGCGTCTGGTCGGCGTGTTCGTGCGTGAGAAACACCGCATCGATGCGATCGACGTTGACGTCGATCAACTGCTCCCGCAGGTCCGGCGACGTATCGATCAGGACACGTGTGGTCCCCTGCTCCGACGCGCGCTCCACCAACAGCGAGCAGCGGCGGCGGCGGTTCCTCGGATTGGTGGGATCGCAGGCACCCCAGCCCAGCGCAGGACGCGGTACGCCGGCCGACGATCCGCAGCCGAGAATGGTCAGCGTCACCGTCATGCGATTACCTCCCCGCGCGGCACTTTGGAGAACAGCCGGAAGAAATTCTCCGTGGTCTGCCGCGACATTTCCTCGAGCGAAACGCCGCGCACATCGGCCAGCACCCTGGCGGTCTCCACGACATAGGAGGGTTCGTTGCGCTTGCCGCGAAACTTGCCGGGCGCAAGATATGGCGCATCGGTCTCGACCAGAATGCGATCTTCGGGCAATTCGGCAGCGAGCGCACGCAGCGTATCGGATTTCTTGAACGTCAGAATTCCGGTGAAACCGATATATAGCCCGAGCGCGACAGCCTTCATCGCGAGTTCGCGGCCGCCAGTATAGCAATGCAGCACGGCGCGAAACGACCCCTTCGCCATTTCATCATCGAGAATGCGTCCGCAATCCTCATCCGCCTCGCGGGTGTGAATCACCAACGGCAGACCGGTGGTGCGGGCAGCGGCGATGTGAGCGCGGAATCCCCGCGCTTGCGCCTTGGGCGAGCCGTTTTCGTAGAAATAATCGAGCCCCGCCTCCCCCAGCGCCACGACTTTCGGATGCCGCGTCTGCGCGGCGAGTTCGTCCGACGTGATGCCGTCCTCTTCATCGGCGTGATGCGGATGTGTGCCGACCGAGCAGTAGACATTTGAAAACCGCTCGGCGATCGCGAGCAGTTTGGTTTGCTCCCTCACGCGAGTGGAAATAGTCACCATGCGCTCCACCCCCGCCGCCTCCGCACGCGCAACAACGGCGTCGAGTTCATCGGCGAAATCGGGAAAATCAAGATGGCAATGGCTGTCGACAAGCATCTGATTTTGCGGTCAGGTCACGGATGGTTCGACATAGCGCGGAAACACAGGGGCCGGCGGAGGCAAAGTCATGCCCGGCTTGATGCGGACGTGACCGCCAAGCATTGCGAAATTCCGTTCGTCCGGGGGAACGCCAAGAATGTCGAGCATCTTGGCGCATGCGGCCGGCATCGCGGGCTGCGCTAGGATCGCGATCTGGCGCACCACCTCGGCGGTAACGTACAGCACCGTCTTCTGTCGCTCAGGATCGGTCTTGGCCAGCACCCAGGGCGCCTCGCCTGCGAAATAGCGGTTGGCTTCGGCGACGACGGCCCAGACAGCGTTGAGCGCCTGATGAATCTGCTGCGCATTCATCGCCTCGCGCGCAAGCACGATCATTCCGTCGGCCTGCGCAAGAATCGCCTTGTCGGCGTCGCTGAAATCGCCGGGCTCGGGCAGTACGCCCTCGTGCTGCTTGGCGATCATCGACAAGGAGCGTTGCGCAAGATTGCCGAAGTCGTTGGCGAGATCGGCATTGATGCGCGCAACGATGGCCTCGTGATTGTAGCTGCCGTCCTGTCCGAACGGTACTTCGCGCAAAAAGAAATAGCGCACCTGATCGACGCCGTATTGCGCGGCGAGGTTGAAGGGATCGACGACGTTGCCGACCGACTTCGACATCTTCTCTCCGCGATTGAACAGAAAGCCGTGCGCATAGACACGCTTCTGCAACGGGATGCCCGCCGACATCAGGAAGGCAGGCCAGTACACGGCGTGGAAGCGGATGATGTCCTTGCCGATGATGTGAACGTCGGCCGGCCAGTAGCGCCAGTTCCCGTCGTTCTCGTCTGGAAAACCGACGCCGGTGATGTAGTTCGTCAGCGCATCGACCCAGACATACATGACGTGCTCGGGATCGTCCGGCACCTTGATGCCCCAGTCGAAAGTGGTGCGCGAGATCGAGAGATCCTTCAACCCGCCTTTCACGAAGCTGACGACTTCGTTGCGGCGGGAATCCGGACCTATGAAATCCGGCTGGCTTTCGTAAAGCGCGAGCAGTTTGTCCTGATAGGACGACAGCTTGAAGAAATAACTTTTTTCCTCCACCCACTCGACGGGCGTGCCCTGCGGACCGCGCCGCACGTTGTCTTCGCCGACGACCGTCTCGTCCTCGGCGTAATAGGCTTCGTCGCGTACCGAATACCAGCCGGCGTAGTTCGACAGATAGATGTCGCCGTTTGCCGCCATGCGCTTCCAGATTTCCTGCACCGAGCGATGATGCGCGGATTCCGAGGTGCGGATAAACCGATCGAACGAGATGTCCAGCGTCTCGTCGAGCTTGCGCAGCAATTCGGCGTTCCGTGTGGCGAGTTCAAGCGCCGATATGTTTTCCCGCTGCGCGGTTTGCACCATCTTCTGGCCGTGCTCGTCGGTGCCGGTCAGAAAGAAGACGTCCTTGCCGTCGAGCCTCTGGAAACGCGCCAGCGCGTCGGTGGCAATCGCCTCATAAGCATGACCGATATGCGGCGCGCCGTTCGGATACACGATGGCTGTCGTGATATAAAACGTATTGGCATGCGCCGTTTTCGTACTCAGAGGCGCCGTGGCCACTGCCGCATCAGACCGGGCCGGCGTCGCGGGCTTTGCGGCCCTCGCCGGACGCTTCGTCGCCGGCCGTTTTGCCACGGGCTGTTTTACTGCTGATTTTTTTGTCACGGCTCGTTTCGGAGTTTTGTTTTTTGCCGCTGCTTTTTTTGGGGCTTTTGCCGCCGATTGCTTTTTGGCCGTTCGCTTGACCGTCTTTTTCTTTGCCGCCTTTTTGGCCTTCTTCGGCGCGCGCGCTTTCGTCGTCGCTTTCGCGCCCGTCTTTCTGCGTTTGCTGATCTTCCTAGCGCCAGCCTTCTTGCTGCGCGCTTTGGTGGCAACGACGCGGCGCTGTTTGCGCGGCTTCACGCGGGCTTTTTTTACCGTTTTTTTCTTAGCGGGAGCCACCACAAATTCCTTATGAGTCTCAGGCGAGGTTTTGAAAAACGATCATGGGCGGAGCGTTATTATCGCGTTGCTTCTGCCAGAAGCCCGAACACCGAAAAAACCAGCGGCTTTCGCTCGAGATTATAGGTCTCCGTCTCGCGCGCGGCGTTGTTGATCTTTTCCCATACCTCCGCGAGCCGTGCAAGACGAGGAAGATCGGCGTTGGCATCGCCGACACGGAGGCGTTCGCCGATCCAGCGGTCGACACTGTCGACGAAGGCGCCGAGCGCGGCGCGGTCGCTGCCCCCGAGTGCATCGCCCAGCGTGTGCAGTTCGCGCGGGTCGACCTGTGGAAGGTTGTCCAGCAACATGGTCGTCCGCTGATGGAGCTTCAGCGCGCCGCCCCCCATTAGCGTCAGCGCCCGCGCCACGCTTCCCTCCGCCGCGTCAGCGGCCTCCCGCAACGATGTATCGTCCGGCGCGATCAGCGCCGCTTCGGCTCCCGCCCGAATCACATCGGCGGTCGCGAGCGGCCGTAGCATCAGCTTGCGGCAGCGCGATTGGACCGTCGGCAGCAGTCGGGCCGGCGCGTGACTGACCAGAAAGAACAGCGATTGCCGGGGCGGTTCCTCGAGCACCTTGAGCAGCGCATTGGCGGCGTTGGGATTGAGTTCATCGACGGTATCGACGATGCACACCCGCCAGCCGCCGACGGCCGCGGTCGAGCCGAAAAAGGCGATGGTCTCCCGCGTCTGCTCCACACTGATCACCGTGCGCATTACGCCCTTATCGTTGGGCGTTCGCTCAAGGATCAGGAGGCCGCCATGCGTGTCGGCCGCGACATGGCGGGCAACCGGATGCGTCGGGTCAAGTTCGAGTGTCTGCGCCGATTGCACGTCGGACAGTGTGGAATCGCCATGTGCAAGCACAAATCGCGCCATACGGTAGGCTAGCGTCGCCTTGCCGATCCCGGGCGCGCCCCCGATCAGCCACGCGTGCGGAATACGACCGCCACGATAGGCATCGAGCAACGTTCGCTCCGCCTCACGGTGGCCGAAAAGCGCGGTCGTCTCGCGCGGATGCTTGACAGACATCTCGGCGGCAGTGGAGCGGACGATCATGCGCGTGTGACTTCTTTGGCGGGATTCGCAGTCAGCACGCGATCGCGCAGCGCCGTCCACACGGCGGCGGCGACGGTCGCGACGTCGGCATTGGCATCGATCACCACGCAGCGCTGCGGGTCGCTGGCGGCGATGTCCCGATAGGCGTCGCGAAGTTGCCGGTGAAACGCAACGTCCTCGGCCTCGAAGCGATCCGGCGCGCAACCGCCGCGGCGCGCTGCGGCGCGCTGCATCCCGATCTCCACCGGGATGTCGAGGATCACGGTCAGGTCGGGCTTGAGATCGCCGATCGTGACGCGCTCCATCGCGTTCAGCACGCCGGGCAGCACGTTTCCCAGCCGTCCCTGATAGGCGCGCGTCGAGTCCGCAAACCGGTCGCAGAGCACCCAGACGCCCTGCTCCAGCGCGGGCTTGATGACAGTATGAACATGATCGTCGCGCGCGGCCGCAAACAGCAAGGTTTCGGCATCAGTACCGAGCAGCTTTCCCATGCCGGACAGCACGAGGTGACGAATGATTTCAGCGCCCGGCGAGCCCCCGGGCTCCCGCGTCACGATGGTGTGCAGCTTCGCAGCGTTCAGGCGTTCCGCGAGGATCTTGATCTGCGTCGATTTGCCGGATCCCTCGCCGCCTTCGAAGGTGATGAAGCGCCCGCGCACCGGGCCCGCATTGGCCGCGGCCTCGATCATCAGAGTCTCTCGGCGCCCGAGCGCACCATTCCGATGACAAGCTCGATCGCGCCGTCCATCGCGCGGCGCATCGTCGAGCCGACGCCCACGGCGTTCGTGGTATGAACTGGCGTTTCAACCGCGACTTCCTTGCCGCGCCATATCTTGATCAGGCCGATGGATTGCCCCGGCGCGACCGGCGCATGGACCGGTCCCTTATAGACGATGCGCGCGAGCAGTTTGTCGTTGCCATTCTTCTGGACCATGACCTGGACCGGCTCTGACGCGGCGACCCCGACAGTGCCGCTCTCGCCGCCGAATACCTTGGCGTAGCCGATCGGCTGTTCCGCGGCGAACAGGGTTCGGACCTCGAAATTCCGAAACCCCCATTCCAGCAATTTCTTGGCTGCGGACGCGCGGTCATCAGCGCTCTCAAGACCGTTCACCACGACGATCAGCCGCGTGCCGTTCTGAACGGCCGAACCGACCATGCCGTAGCCCCCCTCCTTGGTGTAGCCGGTCTTGAATCCGTCCGCTCCGTCCATCGTGGTCAAAAGCGGGTTGCGGTTGAACTGGCGAATCTTGTTCCAGGTGAATTCACGTTCGCCGAACAGCTTGTAGAATTCCGGGTACGTCAGGATGATGTGGCGCGCCAGAATCGCAAGCTCGCGAACCGACATCTTGTTGCCGGGATCCGGGAGACCGTTGGAATTGGCGAAAGTCGAGCGGGTCATGCCCAATTCACGCGCCCGCGCCGTCATCTTTTCCGCGAATGCGCTCTCATTATTTGCGATGCCCTCCGCCAGCGCCATGCAGGAGTCGTTGCCGCTCTGGATAATCGCACCGTGCAGGAGATCATCGACCGAGACACGGCTGTTGATCGCCGCGAACATGGTTGATCCCCCGGCGGGCGCCCCGCCCTTGCGCCAGGTGTTCTCGCTGATGAGGAACTCGTCGGTGAGCTTGATCTGCCCTTTCTTGATGGCGTCAAACACCACCTCCACCGTCATCAGCTTCATCATGCTGGACGGCGCCCGCAGTTCGTCGGCGTTCTTTTCGAACAGCACGCTGCCGCTATTGGCTTCGATCAAAATCGCGGTCGGGGCGCCGGTCTCAAAGACGTCTTCCTTTCTGGCACCCTGCACGCTGTTGTTGGCGGCAAGCGCAACGCCACCAATCCCGATCGCGAGGATGACGACGGCCGTCAGACCGAGCCACGCAAATCCCCGGCGTCTGCCATTCGTGAAAGCTCTGGTTGTCATGCGCCGCGTTCCGAACAGGTCGTTCCGGAGTCTTTTCCACTTGTGACGGACTCAGAAGCAGGATGACTGCGGTTTTGATTAACGCGCTTTGTCCGCGAGAACCGGTATCCATCCTCAGGTCAAGCCCGAGGACATGCTTCGCTCGAAAACGCTATAACAGTCGGCAGCATCCTGAACAACACATGCGCCGCCCGGCAGCACCACGGAACGTCAGGACCGCTGGTTGCATGCAGGCGAACAGCGTCTAGTAGAGTCCACGTCCCGAAAGCAGTTCGCTCGGTCCACGCGGATCGACGGGCGCATAGGCTGAAACCGGCCGGCTTTCCGTCCCGTCGTCGCCGCTGGCGTAAGAGACCGCCCGCGGATTATCCCGCACCTGTGGGTGTGACCGGACGCGGCCAGACGCCGACATTTCGGATGTCGCGTTGATCGAGGCGACGTCCATCGAGGTATGTCCGAGCGTATAAGGCCGCCCGTTCGGCGTCGGGACGTCGCCGCGAATCGCGCGTCCGGATGGTTCGAGATCAGGTACGAACGGCCGCGCCGATGCGATCCTGACTGTGGATGGCGACGGAGCCGGTTCGCCGGTTCGCAGGGTCGCCATCAATTGCCGATCGTCCGAACCTTCAAGAGGCGCCCGCCCGACGTATTCGACCTTCACTCGCGCGACGCCGTTCCGTTTGAATTCCAGCAACTCCGCGGCTTTGTTGGAGACGTCGATCAACCGGTTACCGTGATATGGCCCGCGGTCGTTGACGCGAACAATGAGAGATTTGCCATTGCCGAGGTTGGTCACCCGCGCGTAACACGGCAAAGGCAGCGTCGGATGTGCGGCGGAGAGCGAGGTCATGTCGAAAACCTCGCCGTTCGCGGTCAGACGGCCGTGGAAATCGTCGCCATACCAGGAAGCGAGCCCTTCGGCACGGTAATGGGTATTTTCCTCGGGGACGTAGACGCGCCCGGCGACCGTGTAAGGTTTGCCGACCCGGTAAGTTCCGCCGCCCTTCGGCACCGGTTCGCCGAAAGCGACGACACGGGGGCTGCTGGAAACTCCATATTTGGGATCGATCCGGCTCAATTTGCCCGATGAGCTGCAGTTGGCCAGCATCAGGCACGCACTTGCGGCCGCTACAGCGCCTACAGCACGTCGAATCCTGTCTGAATCTGCTGTCCCCATCCGTCCCCAAGGCCCGTTCCCGAGCGCCATCCCCCGTATCCGGGCGCCGGTCGGCATGATACGGCCCATGCCCGCATCAAGCCAGCGAGCATATCTCCGCGCAAAGACGGCGGAAATGGGGAGAGCCAGCGGCAGACCAAATCCGTGGTAAATCAAGGCTTGCCGCCGGGCACGACCGGGCCGCCCTCCGGACCGGACTGATCGAAGGCAACTCCGACCCGGTTCTTCTTGATCCAAATCACCCGACAGCGACGAATCACGCGATCCTTCTCGGTCATGAGCTGGAAATCCGATGGGATAAAAGTCGGATCCGGGACTTCGAGCGCAGCCCCCTCGGCGGATACATTCAACAGCCGGCACCGCATGCTCAACCCGCCTGCGGAAATATAAGCCTGTTCGTCGATCTCGACGCGCGGATGTTTGCGGCGATCTTCCATCAGTGTTTTCATCGTCTGTAGAAATGCATCGCGTTCGAATCCACGCATGACCATGACGGGGCGCGGCCTTAATATTCCGGCAAAATTAATTCTATCGCGGCCAGCCTAACGAAACGCAAATGCTCACGACCTTCAGGCTGCGCCGGTTTGCACTTTCATCGCCCGCAAAAGCGCCGTCCGCGCCTCGACGGTGATGCTCCCAGCCGAACGTCTCGGCGGTGAGAGAAATGCAGAAATCGAGCATGGCAGCTCATCAAGACAAAACTTAGAACTGTTATGCATGTCACTGTAAAATCTTCTATTTATGCGTGTAAAAGGAATATCAATATTGGAAGAGGAATCTCGGAGGGCGTTTGGTTCTGGTGAAGCGCACTGATTTTCGAGCTGTTCCGTCCGCGTCGCCGAACAGAGTGTCGTAACTTCCGCAGCCATCCGGCGTTGCAGAAACCCATCCGCATTGCGCTCCGACGGGGCGTGCGCTAAGCGATCCCATCTCACGGGACGGAAGGGTGGCCGAGTGGTTTAAGGCACCGGTCTTGAAAACCGGCGTGCCCGCAAGGGTACCGTGGGTTCGAATCCCACCCCTTCCGCCAGCGTCGGACACCGGCGAAATGGCAGGCCGGTCTTGTGTACGGGCACTCGGCGGCATGCCTTCCTGGCCCATGTTTCCTTGCTCCGGCCGCGACCGCCAACTCCGATATTGCTCTTTCCGCCTTCCGCGATCTAGAGTTCTGTCAGAAAGATCACCCTTCATGGCAGGCGCGATCTTTTGTTTCGCGGTTGGAGGCACGATAGCACCATGCCCCTCTTGATATTTGGCGCGATCATTGGTTGCGGCCTGCTCTTTTATGCCAGCTATCGTTACGTGCGATCTCACCCGACGCGCAAAGAGGAAGAGGCGCCGAGAGAGATTGCGAGAGAGGTCGCGAAAGACGATGAGCAGCCGCGCATCTGAGGACGCGGTCGAAGATCATTCGCGTTTTTGACTGAGGGAAACGCGACAATCTTCGGGAACGAATTTTTCCCTGTTCAAGCCCCTGTTCAAGCGGCTTCCGATGAGAACCGGTATCCACTTCGCTCGAAAACGCCGTGGTGGTGCGTGAAACCGATTCGTCCCCATCAATGTACGGTGCCGACGAACCGCGCCCTCGCAAAGACAAAAAACCGCCCATTTGAGTCTGGATACATGCACCGGGATACGCATGGGGACGGACGGTCAGCAATTTGCCGGCTCGCGGCCGTGCCGCCCCCATTTCAATTGGGGAGATAGCGGGTGAGCGCAAGCGATCAGACCGATGTTCTCGAAGCGGTTGCAACCCTCAGCGACAAGCCGGAAATTTCCGATGAGCGCGATGCCGGTTACGCATCCGAATCAGAAACGACAGACCAGCCTGAATTTAGTGCGGTCGAAGAAATACTGCCGACGTCGCCGGTCGCGCCCGAGGCTTCATCCAGTGTCGATGTCCCACAAGACGACGCCTATACGAAGTTCGGGCCCGGCCCGCTGACTGCCGTGCGCTTCAAGTGGACGACGCGCCGCGATGACAACGGCGACTATTTCGTTCACGAAACGATCGGAGAAAGTTCGTACCCGCTCGTCAGCGGACCAATGACAAAAGAAGCCGCGATCGAGTTTGTCGACGACCGCGAGCGCGAGGCCCGCCGGCGGTTTGAAGAGCTACGAAGCGAGATGGCCGGCGGAGAAATCGGCCGGCGCGCCGACGAATAGCGCCCTCCCAACTGACGAGATAATGCTTTTCGAACGGGCACTATTTCCGCTCGCGAGCGCGCGCGCTCCTCGTCATGAATGGCAGGCTACGATAACGGTTGATCGCAGAGTGATGTGAATCACACTCCAGTGACCTCGGCGCGGATAAGGTCGGCACGACAATCCGAACCCGACTGGAGGTCCCATGAAAAAGCTCGCCGTCGCCGCTGCGTTGCTGCTGACCGTCTCGACTGCCCAGGCCGGTCAAAACTATTCTTTTGAGATCGGCGGGCGCACGGTGCGAATCCACGCGCCGCGCGGCTGCGATTCCCCCTCTTGCATCTCGATCTCGATCCCGGGCCTCTACGACTCCGGGCGCAGGAATTTTGTCGATGACGCGTCTGATGTGCGGGATCCGGCTCGGTCAGGTGCACCATCAACTCCTGCGCAAGCCGCCACGCCGGCGATTCCTCCTCCCGCAACCTCTAACGCGGATGCCCCCGCCGTCGCGACGCCGGCGCCCGTTCCACAGACCGCAACACCGGCGGCACCTCCTGCCGCGGCTGGCGCCATCGTTCCGGCCCAGTCCAACCCGACAACGCCGCCAGCCAGGGAGCAGGTGAACACGACTGTCGTCGCCGCCACCGCCCCCGCCACGGAACCGGTTCAAGCGCCCCCGCCCCCGGTTGCCGAACCTGTCGGACCGCTCGGTGTATGGCTTACCGAGAAAAAGGAAGGGCAGGTCCGGATCGAACAGTGCGGGACAAACCTCTGCGGATATTCGGTGGATTCCCGCACCGGCCGGAACAAGGAAAAGATTTTGATCAACATGAAGCCCGCCGGCTCCAGGTGGAGCGGGAAGATCTACGATCCGAAAAGCGGCAGCACCTACAGCTCCACCGTGGCGATGAAGGGCAAGGACGGCTTGCGCGTCCAGGGCTGCGCATTCGGTGGGATGTTCTGCGGCGGCCAGACCTGGACCCGGTTGAATTGATCGATCAGGCTGCCGCGTAGCGACGACGATGAGAGCCCTGCCCGCGTTGGCGGGACCGCTTTTCGTCAGCCGGTTTTGCCGTTGTATTGCGCGTCGGTGACCTGTTCCATCCAGGTGACGGCGCTTCCGTCAAGACACTCATGCACCGCGATATGCGTCAT
Source organism: Nitrobacter sp. 62-13 (assembly GCF_001896955.1). Lineage (GTDB taxonomy): Bacteria > Pseudomonadota > Alphaproteobacteria > Rhizobiales > Xanthobacteraceae > Nitrobacter. Next base: position 67,734 of record NZ_MKRN01000197.1, read on the forward strand.
GGCGGTGTTCGGCGCCGCGCCGTGCCAATGCTTTTCACCCGGCGGAATCCACACAGTGTCGCCGACACGTATCTCGCGGACCGGCCCACCCTCGGTTTGCACCAACCCGATGCCGGATATGACATACAGGGTCTGGCCGAGCGGGTGGGTATGCCATGCAGTGCGTGCGCCGGGATCGAACGCGACGCTCGCGGCGAGGACGCGGGAGGGCGCATTCGCGGTAGCGATGATCGGCTCGACCATGACCGTGCCTGAAAAATATTCCTTCGGCCCAGGTTTCGCCGGCCGCGAACCTGCTTGATGGATATCCATATTGACCTCCTGAGTTGCCGCGCGAGATACAACGGCGCACTGTTGGTTCTACTCCTGCGAGGAGCCTCGCACGTTTCCGCCGATTACAACATCCTGTGAACTCGCCATCAATAATTCATTGGATGTGCCTACACTGTTCCCACGATGTCACCCTGTTGCTGATGAAACCATCGATCGGTCATGACCGCGCCTTTGCCCCCGCCCCGCCTTCTGCCAAGCGGCGATGCCGCCATCACGGTGGAGTTTGGCCGCGCAATCGACGAGTGGGCGAACCGTCGCGTGCTCGCACTCGATCGCGCGCTTGCGGATACGCCGATCGACGGCGTCACGGAAACCGTGCCGACCTACCGATCGCTGCTCGTTCACTACGATCCGGTTCGGATCGGTTTCGATGAACTTGGCGAACGCCTGACGGCCCTCGCCCGGTTGCCCATACAGCCGACAACCGAAGTCCGGCGTTGGCGTATCCCCGTTGTTTACGGCGGCGAGTATGGCATCGATCTCGAAGACCTCGCCAGGACGTTGAACTCCACGCCTGACGACATCGTCGCGCGTCATGTCGCCGGCGACTATCGCGTCGCCATGATCGGATTTACGCCGGGCTTTTCTTATCTGAGCGGCCTCGACGATTCCCTCCAAATGCCACGACGACAGAACCCGCGCTTGCTCACGCCTTCCGGCGCAATCTCGATTGGCGGCCGTCAGACCGGCATCCAGTGCCTTGCCGGACCCAGCGGTTGGCATCTGATCGGCCGGACCGCCGTGCGCACTTACCAGCTTCACCGCGATCCCGTTTTCCTGCTCGAACCCGGAGACGCCGTCACGTTTCATGCGGTCGACAGCAGGCAGTTTATCGAACAGGATCGCGCCGCCGCGCGGGGCGAGTTCGTCGCAAAACTGGTGACGCCATGAGCAAGCTCCTCGTCACCTCCGTCGGACCTGCGACGTCGGTACAGGATGACGGACGCTACGGTGCGCAGCGTTACGGCCTGACGCCGAGCGGTGCGGTGGATCGTCTTGCACTGACTGTGGCCAATAGTCTGGTCGGCAATCCGCCCTTTGCGGCTGCGATCGAAATCGGACCGTTCGGCGCCGTCTTTGTTGCCCGCGAAGGCAAGGTGCGCGTTGCGCTCTCCGGCGCCGAGAGGAACGCCGAGGTTGCGGGCCGACCGGTGTCGTTCAATGAATCCTGCACGCTCGGCGACGGCGACACCCTGACGCTCGGCATCGCGCGCGGCGGCACCTTTAGCTATCTTGCCATAGAGGGCGGAGTGAGGGGCGAGCCGATGTTCGGCAGCCTCGCCGTCAATGCGCGCGCCAGCCTCGGCAGTCCGTTTCCGCGGCCGTTGCAGGACGGCGATGCTCTCGATGTCGATGCGGCAAAGGCGGGGGCCGAGCGGCGGATCGACCTTCCCGCCATAGCCGTCGATCCGATCCGCGTGGTGATGGGTCCGCAGGACGACGAATTCGGTGAAGCGACCGATCAGTTTCTTGCGAGCGAATGGAAGATTTCAGCAATGAGCGACCGCATGGGCTATCGCCTTGAAGGTCCGACCATCGCGCATCTGCACGGCCACAACATCGTCTCCGATGGCACCGTGAACGGCAGCATTCAGGTTCCCGGCAATGGGCAGCCGATCGTGCTGATGCCGGATCGCGGCACCAGCGGCGGCTATCCCAAAATCGCAACCGTCATCTCGGCCGATCTGGGCCGTTTCGCGCAAATCCCCGCCGGCCGCAACTTCCGCTTCCGGGCAGTCACGGTCGCGGAGGCGCAGGCCGAGGCGCGCGCGATGGCGGAGTTGTTGCGATCATTGCCGGACCGGGTGCGGGAGGTGCGCGATGCCGACATGACCGACGCGCTGCAAAACGCCAATATCGCCGGCTCTGCGGTGAATGCATTCGACAGCGGAACGTGACAAACTTGGCCACCTGCGAAATCCGTAGCAATCCGCTCTACATCGGAACAGAAACTCATGACGATCGACCTCAACTGCGATCTCGGCGAAGGCTTCGGCGTCTGGCCGATGGGGAACGATGCCGCGATGCTTGACCTCGCGACCTCCGTCAATATCGCCTGCGGCTTTCACGCCGGAGACGCCGACACGATGAAGAAGACGGTCGATCTCGCCAAGGCACGCGGCGTCAGCATCGGCGCACATCCCGGATATCGCGACCTCCACGGTTTCGGGCGGCGGCCGATCCTCGGTCTCACGTCGTCGGAAATCGAGAACCTGGTCGCCTACCAGATCGGCGCCTTGCAGGCGATCGCCACCATGGCCGGGCACCGGGTCACGCATGTGAAGGCGCACGGCGCGCTCTCCAACGCCGCTTGCGAGGACGACATGACCGCGCGTGCGATCGCCTCCGCGATCAGGGCGGTCGATCCCGATCTGGTCTTCGTGGTGCTCGCGAATTCCCGCCTCGTTGCCGCCGGCGAAGCCTTTGGCCTGCCGATGGTGCACGAGGTGTTCGCCGATCGCGCTTATGAGGACGACGGATCGCTGGTGTCGCGCGCTAAATCCGGCGCCGTCCTTCACGACGCCGACGCTATCGCCCAACGCGTCGTGAAAATGATTCAATCGGAAGAAATAATCTCGATCTCCGGCAAGGCGATCAGGATGAGAATGGATACCGTCTGTATCCACGGCGACACGCCGGGCGCGGTCGACATAGCGCGGGTGCTGTGCAAGGCGCTCAGAGAAAACGACATCGCGATTGCGCCATTCAAGACGGCGAAATAACCCGCTTCGATCAAAACGGATGGATCGACAGCGAGCCGAATACCACGGCAGCGATCAGCGCCAGCGAGCCATATAACGCAAGGGTTTGGAGGCGCAACATCGTGCGTTCGGCCACACTACGAGCGGCCACGTTAATGCGGGTCTCGTCGGATGGTTGGTACATTCTCGGTCTCCGGCTCAACACGCGCTACAATGAACGACGGTTCCCGCCGGCGGCAAGATCGGCGACGAAATAACGATGGGATTGTTCAAAACCGCTGATTTGCGGACGGAAATTCTCCACCAGGCATGTCCGTGAAAAATTCTGTTCGCGAGCATTCCGTCCCGTTTCGGCTACTGCGGCTTGAGGATCGCGGCTCCCGTTGTCAGGCGGCCTTCAAGGTCGGCATGCGCTTTCGCCGCATCTTTCAGGGCGTAGGCGCGATTGATCGGAACGTGAAGCGTTCCGTTGATGACGGCGGCGAACAGCGTATCGGCTCCTTCAAGCAGTTCTCTGCGCGTCGCCACATAGTCGTTCAGCTTCGGCCGCGTCGCGAACAGCGATCCGTGATTGTTAAGTTCAGCCAGCGCGAACGGCGGCACCGGCCCGGAGGCATTACCGAAGCTGACGAACAGGCCGCGCGGCCGGAGACAGGACAACGAACCGGGAAACGTGGTCTTGCCGACGCCGTCATAAACCACGTCGCACAATTCGTTGCGGCTGATCTGCTTCACGCGCGCGACGAAATCCTCTTCCTTGTAAAGGATGACGTGATCGCAACCATTGGCCTGAGCGAGATCCGCCTTGGCCTTCGAGCCGACAGTGCCGATGACGTTTGCGCCGAGCGCCTTTGCCCACTGACAAGCCAATAGGCCGATCCCGCCGGCTGCCGCATGAATCAGCACGCGATGACCGTGCTCGACCTTGAAGGTCTTGTGCAGAAGATACCACACCGTCAGCCCCTTGAGCATGAGCACCGCGCCCTGCTCGTAGGTGATGTGGTCCGGCAGCTTCACCAGCTTGTCGGCCGGAATGTTTCGCTCGGTCGCATAACCGCCGAGATTGAAATAGTATGCGACGCGATCGCCGGGATGAAAGTCGGTGACGCCGGGCCCCACAGCTACGACCTCGCCCGCGGCCTCGTTGCCGACGACGAACGGCTTCGACGGCGCCTTGTAGAGGCCGGTGCGATAATAGACATCGATGAAATTCAACCCAGCGGCATGTTGCAGAATGCGAACTTCGCCCTGCCCCGGCGCCGGTACGTCCACGGCTTCATAGACGAGCGCCTCGGGGCCGCCCACCTGATGAACGCGCACCGCCTTGGCCATCGGTCTCTCCCTGCCGCTTCCGCGCTACCGGAAGCGAAAGGCATTGAACCTGCGTTGTCAACATGACCGCCGGAAAAAACTCAGCGGCCGGGCTTGCTGCGGTTGCGCCGGGCGAGCACGTTGAACAGTTCGACCAACGCGGAGAACGCGATCGCGAAGTAAATATAAGCACGCGGTATGTGGAAGTGGAAACCGTCCGCCACGAGCGCGACGCCGATCAGCACCAGGAACGCCAGCGCCAGCATCTTGGTCGTCGGATGCTCGACGACGAAACGCGCCACCGGGCCCGACGATACGTACATGATGTAACATGCGATGATAACAGCGGCGATCATGATCTCGAGATCCTTCGCCATGCCGATCGCGGTGATGATCGAGTCGAGAGAGAACACCAGGTCGATGATGATGATCTGCACGATGATCCAGAAAAATGCGCTCGTTTTCGATGTGCTCGTCTCTTCGGGTTCTCGCGCCTCGACCTCGCCGTGAATCTCGTGCGTTGCCTTGGCGATCAGGAACAGTCCGCCGCCGATCAGGATGACGTCGCGCCAGGAGAATGCAAATTCCTTCACCGTAAAGACTGGCGTGGTCAGTCCGATCAGCCAGACCAGTATGCTCAGCAGAAGAATGCGAAAGATCAGCGCCAGCGCCAGGCCGATCTGGCGCGCCCTCTTCGCTTGCGCCGGCGGTATCCGCGATACGATCACGGACAGGAAGATGACGTTGTCGATTCCCAGCACGATCTCGAGCGCCGTCAGCGTCAACAGCGCAGCCCATGCTTCCGGACTGGACAGCAGTTCGATCATCGATTTTCCCACCTCAGGAGACGGATCGTGGCATCGCCGCAGACAACATAAAGTGCAATGGCGCACAGCGCTGCGGTGACCGGCATCGCCACATCGAAATCCCTTGCGACGGTCACGATAGCCAGCGCCGCCCATACAGCGATCAGAGACAGGTTGAGGCCACGCAGCCGCTTCACCCGCACAGGATGCAGCACCTTGATGGGTACGAACGTCAAAACGATGAGCGCGGCGATACCAAGCGTCGATATCGCTGGCGGCGGGTGCAGCAGGAACAGGTAGAATGCGGCTGCGTTCCACAGCGCCGGAAAACCGCGAAAGTGATTGTCAGCCGTCTTCATTCGGCGGTCGGCGAAATAAAGCGCGCCGCTGATGACGATGCCTACGCCCAGCAAGGGCGCCGCGATCGGCAGCAGCAGGCCGCTCGCGATAACGGCGTAGGCGGGAACGAAAACGTAGGTCACGAAATCGACAACGAGGTCCAGCACCTCCCCCGACCAGTTCGGCTGCACGGCCTCGACGTTCAGCCGCCGCGCGATCGGTCCGTCCAGGCCATCGATCACGAGCGCAACACCGAGCCAGGCGAACATGGCTGCCCAGTGCTCCCGCACGGCCTCAAGCAGCGCAAGCAGTGCAATCCCCCCGCCCGCCGCCGTAAAAACATGAACGCAGAACGCAGCGGTGCGCGACGTTCGGGGTCTGGGTAGCGGATCGTGCCGGTTTGGCTGGCTCATTGACCCATCTTGCTATCAGGAATCGCGCCGGTTTGCATAACGGGTCTTGCGGCGTTACGCCGCTTGAATGACAGGGAACATGACCGGCCAACGTTAACAATGTTCGCCGGCGGGCTTGAAAATGTCGCTCCGAATGCCGATTGTCGATTGATGAACGAGAGCACGAAGACGGATGCCGTTTACGACGTCGCGGTGGTTGGCGGCGGGCCTGCCGGATTGGCGGCGGCGATCGCGCTATCCGATGCAGGCGCCCGCACGGCGCTGATCGCCAGGCACGTCGCCTACGGCGATAACCGGACAACGGCGCTGCTCGGTGGATCGGTCGACTTCTTACGGCAGCTGGACGTATGGGCTCGTTGCGAAGCTGATGCTGCGGCTCTCCGCGTCATGCGGCTCGTCGACGATACCGGACGTCTTATCCGGGCCCCTGAGGTGCGCTTTTCGGCCGACGAGATCGGACTCGATGCATTCGGCTACAACATCGAAAACCGCGCGCTGATGGCGGCCATGGAGGCACGCGCCGCGGAAGCCGGCAACCTCACGCGGATCGACGGCGAGGCCGAGCATGTGACGCCGGGCGATGCTGCGGTCACCATCACGACGCGGCAGGGAGAGACGTTGATCGCACATCTCGTCGTCGGAGCCGACGGGCGGCAGTCGCTTTGCCGCAAAGCCGCCGGTATCGACGTCACGCGCCGCGCACTCGATCAGGCTGCATTGACGTTCAACGTCGCTCATGCCCGGCCGCACAAGAATGTCTCGACCGAATTTCACACGCCGCATGGCCCCTGCGTTTTTGTGCCATTGCCGGGGGACCGTTCCAGCGTCGTGTGGGTCACCTCTCCCAAGGAGGCGGCGCGGCTCAAGGAACTCAGCGACGATGACCTGGCCGAAACCGCCGAACGGCAATTGCATTCGATTCTGGGACGGCTCAGTGTCGAACCGGGCCGGAATCTGTTTCCCCTCGCGATAGAGCGACCTGCGCGCTTCGCAGACAACCGCATCGTGCTGGTCGGTGAATCCGCCCATGTTCTGCCGCCGTTCGGCGCTCAGGGTCTGAACATGGGTCTGCGTGATGCTGCTGATATCGCAAATGTCGTCCGCGGCGCACTGTCATCCGGCGAGGACCCCGGCTCGCCTCGCACCCTCGCACGATTCGAAACGGCGCGGCGCAGCGACGTGCTGAGCCGGACGCTGGCGATCGACCTGGCCAACCGGTCGCTGCTGAGCGAGTTCCTGCCGCTTCAAACCGCGCGCGCGCTTGGGTTGCACCTGATCGGGGGGATCGGCCCGCTCCGGCGTCTTGCCATGCGCGAGGGTCTCGCGCCGTCGTGGCGGCAACCTCCCTACAGCGAAACGCGATCCGGCCGGTCCTGAACAGCCGTGCCGGTCGTCCGTACGGATTACCGATGCGACACGGCCAGTGTACCCCGAACGGGAAGCCCGATTCCTCAAGCTTGCCTCTAGCTTCGGCCGCAATCCTAGTCTATTCGACGAGGATGGGAAAAGCGCGCACAGCCAGGTTTCAAATCGGCCAGATCGTTCGCCACCGGGTTTTTTCATTCCGGGGCGTGATTTTCGATATCGATCCGGTCTTCAACAACACCGAGGAATGGTGGCTCTCGATCCCTGAAAGCGTCCGACCACACAAGGACCAGCCGTTCTACCATCTGCTCGCCGAGAATGCGGATTCCGAATACGTGGCCTACGTGTCCGAGCAGAACCTGTTGCCCGACGATTCCGGCAAGCCGATCCGCCACTCGCAGGTGGCGGAGATTTTCGTCAAGGACAAATCCGGCAGCTATCGTCCCCGCAATCCGTCGTTCAACTGAAGCGGTTTTCATCCGCTACGGATCGACAAAAAAGGCGCTCCATCGAGCGCCTTTTCCGTTTGCCTTCCCAAATGCTGTTATTGCTTGGCGGCAGGGGTTGAGCCTGCGTTCTGCTGGGTGGCCTCGAGCTTCGCGCGCGCTTCGGCGGCCCGCTTTTGCAGCTCTTCCTGCAGCTTCTTCTGGGTCTCCTCGAAGACCTTCGGGTCGGTCGGCGGACCGTCGTAAGCCTTGGCGAATTCGGCCAGCGGCAGCGGCAGCGTCAGCGGCGCGCCGTTGGAATTGATCGCCTGAACGATCAGGTTCTGGCCCTTCTTGAGGTTCGCGAGCATGTCCGCTGTCAGTTCGTAATCGGACATGCAACCGTTGGCGAAGCAGATCACGTAAGGGCTCTGCTGCGGCGGATTGTTGTCGATGATGATGCGTGTGCCGTGAACGAGCTGCATGCCCAGCGGCAGCGTGACTCGCAGGATCTTCTTCGGCTCGCCTTCGGGCTCGATGATGACCGCCGCGATCACCGGCTGGCCGGATTCGATTCGTCCGTCCTTGCCTGTGAAGCAGACCTGCTTGGCCTTTGCGTCCTGGCCCTTCAGGCAGAACTTGGTCCATGGCGCATAAATCAGTTGCACCTGCTGGTCGGCCGGGGCTGCCTTTGGCGGCGCGGCGGTTTTGCCCTTGGGTGAATTCTGGGCGAGAGCGTCAGACATGAAAGGTGCAGCCGCCAGCGTCGCTGCGGCCAACAGGGCAAAGGCCCGTCCGCGCGGCAGGGCCGTCGCAGCCAAGAGGCGAGAATTCATTGCGGAAACCCTTTCTGAACGATGGCGCCCGAACGCCGCGACGCAGGCACCGACACTCCGATCGTTGGCGGCTGTCTCTTAGCGAAATGAGGCGGTTACGTGACAGATGGCCCTATCACGTTCAATTGCCCGCATTCAATACGAGGGCAGTTGAAAAGAGCAATGATAACAGATGTTTTTGGTCTTTTCCGTGCCCCGGCAACGGCTGTGGTAAGATTCGGCTGTGCGCCAGGCCGAATCAAACCGGATCCCACCACTGAAACCCATGCCGCACCGCCGCGACGTGATCGGGCTTTGCCTGAACGTAGCGGTCATGCTTTTTTCCACGGGATGGTCCGGCGCGGGCTCGGCAAATCCGAGCTATGCTATCGCAATGCACGGCAAACCGGCCTTGCCGGCCGATTTCAGCCAGATGCCCTATGCCAATCCGGATGCGCCCAAGGGCGGCCGGCTGGTGCAGGGAGTTTCGGGTAGCTTCGACAGTCTCAATCCCTTCATCGTCAAAGGCCTCGCTCTCCAGCAAATACGCGGATTCGTTGTCGAGAGCCTGATGGCGAGAGGCAACGATGAACCCTTCACGCTTTACGGCCTCCTGGCGGACAGCATCGACACGGACGAGGCACGAACCTACGCCACCTTCCACCTCAACCCGCTGGCGCGTTTTTCCGACGGACAACCGGTCCATGCCGACGATGTGCTGTTTTCCTGGCAACTCCTGCGCGACAAAGGTCGTCCCAATCATCGCCAGTACTATTCGAAGGTTGCAACGGCGGAAGCGATCAACGAGCGAACGGTGCGCTTCGATTTCGGAGGAGCCCGAGATCGCGAACTTCCGCTGATCCTCGGCCTGATGCCGATCTTGCCGAAACACGCGATCGACGCCGCGACGTTCGAGCAAACCTCGATGACGGCGCCGCTGGGTTCCGGGCCGTATCGCGTAACCGCGGTGAAGCCCGGAGCGAGTGTCACCCTGACGCGCAATCCGGACTACTGGGGACGCGCCCTTCCGGTCAATCGCGGTTTGTGGAATTTCGACGAGATCAGGTTCGACTTCTATCGCGAAGCCAACAGTCAGTTCGAAGCCTTCAAGCGTGGACTGTACGATTTCCGCGTCGAGACCGAACCGCTGCGTTGGCACGCGGGGTACGACTTTCCCGCCGCCCGCAACGGTCGGCTTATTCGCGAATCCATCAAGACCGGCCTGCCCGCGCCGTCGGAATATCTGGTGTTCAATACGCGACGTCCGGTGTTCTCCGACATCCACGTCCGCGAAGCGCTGACGCTTCTGTTCGATTTCGAGTGGATCAATCGCAACTATTTCTTCGGACTTTACAGCCGCGCCGGCGGCTTCTTCGCGGGATCGGAACTGTCAGCCTATGCACGCCCCGCCGACGAACGGGAACGCGCGCTGCTGAAGCCGTTCGGCTCGGCCTTGCGGCAGGATATTCTCGACGGCAGCTATCGTTTGCCGGTGACGGACGGTTCGGGCCGCGACCGCAAGGCGCTGCGCGCTGCCCTCGCCCTGCTGTCACAAGCCGGTTACGAGCTTGATGGGACGGTTCTGCGCGACCGCTCGACAGGGGTGCCCCTCGCCTTCGAGATCCTGGTGACGACGCGCGACCAGGAACGAATCGCGCTCACCTATGCGCGCGATCTCAAGCGGGCCGGGATCGAAGTCACCGTGCGTTCGGTCGATGCCGTCCAGTTCGACCAGCGGCGGCTCGCTTTCGATTTCGACATGATCCAGAACCGCTGGGATCAATCGTTGTCGCCGGGCAATGAGCAGTCGTTTTACTGGGGCAGCGAGGCCACCGACATCCAGGGAACGCGAAATTACATGGGCGCGAAGAATCCGGCGGTCGACGCCATGATCGCGGCCCTGCTCGAGGCCCGGAGCCGGCCTGATTTCGTGGATGCGGTTCGCGCGCTCGACCGGGCCCTGATGTCCGGCTTCTACGTAATTCCGGTCTACAACGTTCGAGAGCAATGGATTGCACGCTGGAATCGGATAGAACGACCGGAAGCGACCGCGTTGACCGGATACCTCCCCGAAACATGGTGGCAAAGGCCGCCGAAGCCGAGCCAGTGACGCCGTGCTCCAGAACAACACATCGCCCACGCTGGATGAACTCTTCGGCCGCATCCTCGCCCGGCAGCCGGATCAACCGGCGCTGATCGATCCGCCCGACAAGTTGCGGGTGACCGGACAACCGCCGCGGCGACTGACTTTCGCGCAGGCCGACCAGGCCGTCTCGGCATTGGCGGGCCATTTTATCGAAGCGGGCCTGCCGCCCAATTCGGTGATCGCGGTTCAACTACCCAACACCGTCGAACTGGCGCTGACCGTGCTCGCCGCATTTCGCGCGGGCCTGATCGTCGCGCTGCTGCCCCAGCTTTGGCGACAGGCTGAACTGACCGTCGCGCTCAACCGTACCGGCGCACGCGCGATCGTCGCCATGGGCCGCATCGATGGCGTCGATCATGCCGATCTCGCGATGAACGCTGCCGCCGAAGCGTTCTCCATACGCCATGTCTGCGGCTTCGGCAGTGATCTGCCGGAAGGCATGGTTCCGCTGGATATGATCGCCAGCAACTTGAGCGCCGACAGTTTTCGGCTCGCGGTTCAGGATTCGCGCCGTCCTGCGCTGGTGACGTTCGAAGCATCGGGCTCGGGTTTCCTCTCCGTGCCGCGAACCCACGTCAACCTGATCGCCGCCGGCCTCGCTATATTCCTCGAGAGCGGATTGCCTCAGGGAGCAACCATTCTCTCGGCGCTCGCGCCGTCGTCATTCGCCGGCCTGGCCTCCTCGTTCGTGATGTGGTTGCTCAGCGGCGGCACGCTGGCGATGCATCATCCCTTTGATGAGACCACGATGACGCGGCAGATCGAGACCGAACGGTGCGACACGCTGGTTGCGCCGGCGGCGCTGGCCCTGCGGATGGCGGAAGCCGAGGTTCTGTCATCGATGCGCAGCCTGCGTCACGTCGTCGGTCTATGGCGGACTCCGGAGCAGGTCGGCTCAAGCACGCTCTGGCCCCAAAACGGCATCCGGATGACGGACGTCTATCTGTTCGGCGAAGCCGGCCTTTTCGGTATCCGGCGCGCGGACGACGGATCGCCTGCTCCGGTTATGCCCGGACCTTATCGGGCGCCGCCCGAGGTCCCAGCTTCATCGACAGCAGGCGAGGTCATTCTGACGTCCAAGGGAACGCTCGGGCTGCGTGGGCCAATGGTTCCAGTCGCGGCTTACGCCGTCACGGACCGTCCGGTCGATCCCCTCGCCTCGCTCACTCCGCCGGACTATGTCGATACCGGTTACGCGGCGCGGATCGATCGCACCACGGGCGGTATCGCCATCACGGCCCCGCCCTCCGGCGTCCTCGCTGTCGGCGGCTACCGGTTTCTTGCGGATGATTTGCAGGAATGGGCGCGGCGACTGGGAGAGAACGCGATGCTAACGGCGCTTCCCGACCGCCTCAGCGGCCATCGGCTCGCCGGGCGGGCCGGCGATAACGCGCGCGCCCGCGAAGCATTGACAGAACTTGGGTTGAACCCGTTGATGGTAGAGGCCTTTCGCGACCGGCCCGTGACCAGCTGATCGAATTCGGCGGCATTCATTGACGCGACATTAACAGCGGCAAACTAGGATCGCCCACGTTGGCGAAATCCGAGTTTCGTAAGAATGTCCCAAGGTCCGCTCATCGTCGTCTCCTCCCGGCGTCACCAGCCGTTCGCAGCGTCCCTTTCCGACCTGAAAATCCTTCCCGTCATTGAAACGGACTGGTCCGAGGTTTCCAGCGCGGTTTCCCGGCTTCATCCTGCTGCTGTATTTGTCGGCACGATAGAAGGCGCAGGCGAGGCATTCGATGGTCTTGCGAGCCAGGTGGCTGCAATGCAGCCTTACGTGCCGTTGATCGTCGCCGATTCCGTCATGTCACGGCCTGACAACGCACTTCCTTACTCATCCGCGATCGGCGATTTCAACCGGCTTGGCGCGCGTCTCAACGCAGCTCTGCGCGTGCGGACCTTGCACGCGACCGTGCTTCGGCGGCTCGCGAGCAATCCGGCCGCACCGATACGTCAACCGGCCGATGACCCGATTCATGACGCAACCGTTCTCCTGATCGGGCGCGGCGCCACCTATCCGGCGCTGTCGGTTGTTTTTGGCGAACAAGTCGGGGTCGTCGGCGCGCTCAGCATCGAGGCGGCGGCGAAGCATCTCAATGCGCGCAGCATGGACGGCATCATTATCGGAGAAGGATTCACCGCGCGTGTCGTCGAGGCGCTTCTCACCGTGCTGGCGGAAGACACCCGCTTTCGCAATCTGCCGATCGCCGTCACGTCCGGAAATCTTGCGGCCGCGTATGACCTTCCCAATCTCGAACTGATGTCCGGCGAGCCGGCTCAAATTGCAAGCACATTCCTGCCGCTGGTTCGGCAACACGCCTTCGAGGCGCGTCTCTGTCGCACGCTTAAATCGCTCGATGCGGGGGGAGTGCTGGATCCACGCACCGGCCTTCTCACCGTCGATGCCTTTCACCGCGAACTCGACACGGCGATCGATCAGACAAAATCCGATGGAGGGCGGCTTTCGGTCGCGCGGTTCTCGCTCGACCAGAAGCTGGAGCGCCAGCTCTTCGATGCGGCGCGTATCCTCAGCCGGCTGATGCGGCGGATGGATTTCGGCACGCTCGAAGATGACGGATCGATCATTGTGGCTTTCTCCGACGTCGATCCGCGCAACGCCCACACCATCGCGCGGCGGCTTTCCAGTGTGATGAAGCATACGGCGCACAGCAGCAAACGAGCCCTGCGGGTCGATCCCCGCGTCGCCTTGACGGCATCCCAACCCCACGACTCCGCAAAATCGCTTCTCGCCCGATTGAGCGACGCGGCGCATCGCGCGGCGTCGTAACAGCGTTACGCCGCCTTGCGGTCTTCCGCGAGATTGGCCAGTTGGCGCATGATTTCGGTGGTGCCTATCAGGCGCTCCTCCGGCGTTTCCCAGTTCTGGAAGAACACGACCTTCATGTCGGGGCGAACTCTCGCCGCCCGCCCGTGCTGGCGAATGAAATAGACCAGCCGATCGGGTTGCGCGAACTTGTTGTCGCGGAAGGAGATCACGGCGCCCTTCGGCCCGGTGTCCACCTTCTCGACATTGGCGCGACGGCAATAGGCCTTGATCGCCGCGACCTTGAACAGGTAGCGGACTTCATCCGGCAGCGGGCCGAACCGGTCGCGCAACTCCGCCGCGAAATTGTCGATTTCATCATCAGTGTCGAGGTCGGCCAGTCGGCGATACAGCGACAGCCTCACCGCGAGATCGGCGACGTAGTCTTCCGGGATCAGGACCGGCATGCCGATGGTGATCTGCGGCGACCACCGATCGTCGTCGGCAGATTCCGTCATGCCGGTTTTCAGGTTCTGGATCGTCTCTTCCAGCATCGACTGGTAGAGCTCGAAGCCGACCTCCTTGATGTGGCCTGACTGCTCCTCGCCGAGCAGGTTTCCAGCCCCACGAATGTCGAGATCGTGCGATGCAAGCTGGAAGCCTGCCCCGAGCGTTTCAAGCGATTGCAGCACCTTGAGGCGGCGCTCGGCCTGCGCCGTGATCTTGTGCGTCGAGGGCAGCGTGAACAGCGCGTAGGCGCGCAGCTTCGAGCGACCCACCCGGCCGCGCAACTGATAGAGTTGCGCCAGTCCGAACATGTCGGCGCGATGCACGATCAGGGTATTGGCGGACGGAATGTCGAGGCCAGACTCCACGATGGTGGTGGAGAGCAGGACATCATACTTGCCGTCGTAGAAGGCCGACATGATGTCCTCGATCACCGTCGGCGCCATCTGCCCGTGGGCGACGGCGACCTTCATCTCCGGCACGTGCTTGTCGAGAAACTCCTTCACCTCGGCCAGATCGTCGATGCGCGGCACCACGTAGAAGGCCTGGCCGCCGCGATAGCGTTCGCGCAACAGCGCCTCGCGGATCATCAAGGGGTCGTGTGGCGCCACGAAGGTGCGCACCGCGAGTCGATCGACCGGCGGCGAGGCAATGATCGAGAGATCGCGCACGCCGGTCAGCGCCAGTTGCAGGGTGCGCGGAATCGGAGTGGCGCTCAGCGTCAGCACGTGGACCTGGGCACGCAACTGCTTCAGCCGCTCCTTGTGGCTGACGCCGAAGTGCTGTTCCTCGTCCACCACGAGAAGTCCGAGATCCCTGAACTTGATCGACTTTCCGAGCAGCGCGTGGGTCCCCACCACGATATCGACCGAGCCGTCGGCAAGCCCCTTCTTGACCTGTGTCAGCTCCTTCGGCGACACCAGCCGCGACGCCTGCGCGACGTTGACCGGAAAACCGCGAAACCGCTCGGTGAATGTCCTGGCATGCTGGCGCGCCAACAACGTCGTCGGCACCACGACGGCGACCTGCTTGCCGTCCAGTGCGACGGCGAAGGCCGCCCGCAACGCCACCTCGGTCTTGCCGAAACCGACGTCGCCGCACACCAGCCGATCCATCGGCCGACCGCTCTCCAGATCTTTCAGCGACGCGTCGATCGCACTCAGTTGATCTTCGGTTTCCTCGTAAGGGAAGCGCGCGCAGAACTCGTCATAAAGGCCGGATTGCACTGGCAGCTTCGGCGCTTCATGCAACTGCCGCGCCGCCGCAATCTTGATCAATTCGCCGGCGATCTCGCGAATGCGGTTTTTCAGCTTGGCCTTGCGGGCCTGCCAGCCGCCGCCTCCGAGCCGATCAAGTTCGACATTCGCCTGATCGGACCCGTAGCGCGACAACAGTTCAATGTTCTCGACCGGCAGGAACAGCTTGGTCTCGTTGGCGTAACGCAGTTCAAGGCAATCGTGCGGCGCGCCGCTCACTTCAAGCGTCTGCAAACCGGCGAAACGCCCGATGCCGTGTTCGACATGCACGACGAGATCGCCGGCCGCGAGGCTGGTCGCTTC
>NZ_MKRN01000198.1 GCF_001896955.1 Nitrobacter sp. 62-13
GTCCTGCGGCGTCAGCGGCACCGCGCGTACCTGGCTGTTGCAGGTGGTGAAGCGGCGGCTGGTCGTGCCCATGCCGCCCCATGCCGAGCGGTAGATCGGCATCGCGTTGAGAATGCCGAGCGCGGGCGCGAGGACCTCGGCCCGGATGTGGTTGCCCGGCGTCTGCACATGGCAGGTGGCGCAGGAGAAATTGAGCTGGCCGCGCCGCGTGTAGAAATAGCGCTTTCCGTTTTCATAGGCGGCAAGCGCCCGCGGGTCTTTCGGGATCTTGATGTTGAACGGCTTGCCGCGCGAGGTGAACGCCATATAGGCCGTCACCGACGCCATCTCGTCCTTGGTATAGGACAGGGGCTTTTCGCCGTTGCTTTCCAGACACTGATTGACGGCAAGCTCGAGCGTGACGACCTTGCCCTGCTTCTGGTCGAAATAGGGATAGTTCTGCCGGATGCCGATGCCCTTGTGGGGGAAACAGTCCGCGAAGCTCTTGCCGTTCTTGAACGGCTTCTCGAACATCTCCTTGCCGGCGGCGAGCGCGAATTCGTAAGGAGGAAACTCCTCCTTCTCCTTCCACTGCTTGTACAGGCCAGCATCCATCGAATACGGCCCGTTGACGAAATCCTTCAGCTTCAGCTTGGGGAACTTGTCGGTGAAGTATTTCTGGAACGCCTTGAGGTCGGCAGGCGGATTGGTCTTCTCAGTCGCGTGAGATGTCTGCACCGCGGCGAACGTCAGCGCCAGTCCGGTTGCCACCGAGCGGAAGGTCAATCGCATGTCTGTTCTCCGCCTGCCCAGCGCCGCCATTACTGAATCTTAGCCGTCGAGGAGTCGGAAGCTCCCTTGTTGTCGATCCAACTGATCTTGAGGTCGTCGCCCTTCTTGCCGCCCTTGAAGCTGAATTTCACATAGGGATCCTTGGAAACGGCAGGTCCCCAGTCGGCGACGAAGACCGGCTTGCCGCCGTGTTCGAACGTCAGTTGCTGAATGAAGTGCGGCGGGATCAATTCGCCCGCGGAATTCTTGACGAAGCCCGAATCCATCGGATGCTGGATCAGCGCCTGGACCTCGGTCGTGTCGCCGCTCGACGTTGCGCGAATGCGGATTGTCGATGCCATGACTGTCTTCCCTTAACGTTTCGCTTCCATTGGAGCCTGACCCATTTCCGTTGAATCAGATCCCAGCCTTATCCCTTGATTGAGCATGACTTATCCGAAAACCGGTTCCCGCTTTTCGGGATCATGCTCTAGCCGCCGCAACCGCCGATGGTGACCTTGATTTCCTTGCTGGCGCTATAGAGCTTGCCGCCGGCTTCCACGACCGCGATGACATTGCTGGTCTTCGCCATCTTCAGGCGGTTGGCGACGCTCGGCATGGTGCCGGCCGGAATGCGATATGACGCCGCCAGCGCGTTCGGATTTTCCGCAACGAAAATTGCGATCGACGTCACGTCGGGCAGGCTCGTGGTGACGGAAACCGGAACGACCGCGCCGTTCTCGGCGATCTCCGGCGCGTCCATCCTGACCTTGTCGGATTTCTCCGCGGTCTTGCCGTAGAGCGCCTGGATCGCACCGTCGGCTCCCTTGACCTTGAAAGCGGCGTCCGGATAGGCGTCATTGGCGGCGGCGAGCGCGGGCGCGAGTCCGAAGCGAATGCCGGCGAGGCCTGCCAGCGCCACGACCGCCGCGCCTTTCAGGATCAGCCGCCGCGTCGCATCAACGCTGCCGGGCGATGAATGGATCATGTGTGGTCTCCTTTGCGCGCGGCTGACGTCACAGCGTTTGCAGGAAGTCGACGACCGCATCGATTTCCGTCCCGGTCAGGATGTGGTTTCGTCCGAACGGCGGCATCACCGTGAGAGGATTTCGCCTGGTCTCGTCGGAAACGATCGCGACGAGGTCGGCGCGGTTCGGATATTTGCTCTTGATGTCGGCAAGAGCCGGCCCGATGTTGCCGGCCTGGCTGCCGCCCTTGATCTCATGACAGGTCAGGCAGTTGCCCTTGTTGCGATCGAAGGCGAGCTTTTGCCCTTCGGCGGCGGCAGTCTGCGCACCCGCGGGAAAGGACGCGACGGTGACGGCGGCAGCGAGCAGCAGCGAGGCTGCCAGCGCCGACGGAGCGACGGACTGCGTCAAAGGAATTTTCGTCAAAGGCGGTTCCTGCGATGCTCTGTTGATTGCTTCGTTATTCGGCCGCCGCGTTTCGTGCGGAGCTGCCGTGCACTCATTTTCATATCCCCGGCCTTTGTACAAGGCTCATGGACGGCTTCGGCCGCCATGCTAGACCCCGACTCGGTCGAGGTGAAGCGATCACTGCGGGGCATTGCCTTCCGGCAGCGCCTGTCGCATCGTCGGCCGCCCCCCCCGAATGAAGGAGGTCGCCCTATGGTCGACTACACCGCGGAATTCGGCAAGCGCGGCCGGCAGGCAGACTCCGATGACCGTCTCGACGCGGCTGCGTTTCATCGCAATCATGAAGCGATCTGGGCGGTGCTGGAAAAATTCCTGCACGGCAAAACGGGAGATGTGGTCGAGGCCGGCAGCGGCACCGGGCAGCATGTGGTTTTCTTCGCGCGGCAAACGCCCGGGATCACCTGGTGGCCGAGCGATCTCAACGACAACCATCTTCGCAGCATCGCGGCGTGGACCGCGCATGAACAACTCGCCAACGTCCGCCCACCGCTGCGGATCGACCTGTCGAGCCCGGAGTGGTTCGCCGAGGCGGGCGACGGCCCCGGACCCAACGCCCTGCTCGCGGTGTTCTGCGCCAATGTGATCCATATCGCGCCGTGGCGCGTCGCCGAGGGTTTGATCGCTGGCGCGGCACGCTATCTGCGTCCGGACGGACGGCTGTTTCTGTACGGGCCGTTCAAGCGTGGCGGTCGGCACACCGCGCCGAGCAACGCGGCCTTCGATGTCAGCCTGCGCGACAACGATCCCGAATGGGGCGTGCGCGATGTCGACGAGGTGACGGCGCTGGCGCAGCGCAACGGCCTGAAGCGATTGGACGTCGTCGAGATGCCCGCCAACAATCTGATCCTCGTGTTCGAACGACATGCAGGATGACATTACGGCCCCGTCGACCAACGAGTGCGTACATTGCGAGCGGACGGTCTAGCAGGTTGTTGAAAAATCTCTGTCGTCATTCCGGACGCCGCGCAAGCGGTGATCCGAAATCCAGAAATGCGAAGAAAATCAGTATGGCTGGATTCCGGGTTCGCACCTTCGTTGCGCCCCGGAATGATGGTTGGAGACTTCTTCAACAGCCTGCTAGGACTCGCGCTGGCGAAGAAGATCGTCGAGATCGAGCCGGCGCGTGAACATCGCAAGACCGCCGTCTGCATCGCGCGGCCATTGCGCTTGCGGCCGGTCCCAATAAAGCTCGACGCCGTTCTGGTCGGGATCGCGCAGGTACAGCGCCTCGCTGACGCCGTGGTCGCTGGCGCCATCGAGCGGAATGCCGGCGCTGCTAACCCGATGCAGCGCATCAGCCAGCGCGGCGCGCGTCGGATACAGGATCGCGGTGTGAAACAGCCCGGTCGTGCCGGGAGCGGGCGGCGAACCGCCCTTGCTTTCCCACGTGTTCAGTCCGATGTGATGATGGTAGCCGCCGGCGGAAATGAACGCGACCTGATCGCCGTCGCGTTGCGTCAATTCGAAGCCCAGCACGCCGCAATAGAAGCCGAGCGCACGTTCGAGGTCGGCGACCCGGAGATGGACGTGCCCGATCCGGGTGGCGGCGGCGACGGGAATCGACGCATCGGGCATGGCGCACCTCTGTAATTCAAGCCTTCACCGGGATCGACCCGGCGTCCCTGTTATTTGTGAAAGCATCGGCTCATGATCAAGGCCGCCTGCGACATCGATGCCGCCGGCGCCTCGCGCGTCGCCTACCGCAGCGGCGGAGCATACATGATGCCGCCGGCATTCCAGAGCTGGTTGAGGCCGCGCGGAATCTTCAGCTTGGAGTTGGCGCCGACGTTGCGGTCGTAGACCTCGCCGTAATTGCCGACGTGGCGGATGATGCGCGCCGCCCAGTCCTTGGTCAGCCCGAGATCCTCGCCGTATTCCCCTTCGGTGCCAACCAGACGCATCACGTCGGGCTTCGTCGACTTCATCGCCTCATCAATGTTTTTCGAAGTGACGCCGAGTTCCTCGGCGTTGATCATCGCGTAGAGGGTCCATTTGACGATCATCATCCAGTCGTCGTCGCGCTGACGGACAACCGGCGCCAGCGGCTCCTTCGAGATCACGTCAGGCAGGATGAAGCTCTCGCCCGGCTTGGTCAGCCGCAGGCGCAAGGCATAGAGCTGGGACACGTCGGCGGTCACGACATCGCATTTGGCCTCGTCATAGGCCTTGAGCATGTCTTCCAGCTTCCCGAATTTGACCTCTTCGTATTTCAGGTTGTTGGCCTTGAAGTAATCGGCGAGGTTGAGTTTCGTGGTCGTGCCGTCCTGCACGCAGATTTTCGTATCGCCGAGATCGAGAGCGGAGTCGGCCTTTCGCGAGGTGCGGACCATGAAGCCCTCGCCGTCATAATAGGCGACTGCCGGAAAATAGAGGTCGTAATTGGTCTCGCGTGACATGCTCCAGGTCGAGTTGCGGGCGAGAATATCGATCTTGCGGCTTTGCAGTTCCTTGAAGCGTTCGCTGGCGTCGAGCGGGACGAACTTCACTTTCGTCGGATCGTCGAAGATGGCGGAGGCGACGGCACGGCAGAAGTCCACATCGAAGCCGGACCAGTTGCCTTTTTCATCCGAATTCGAAAAGCCGGGCAGGCCGGTGTTGACGCCGCACCACACGGCATCGCGCCGAAGCGTCCGTTTCAGGGTCTTGGTGTCGTAGCGCTCGTAGGCGATCGCGACGACCGCAACGGCGGTGGCAATGGCGAGCCCTATCAAGAGACCGCTTCGGAAAGTCCGCATGGATGCCCCCTCGCAAGATCGGAAAATGTCGGCGCCGACGTGGTGATGGATTAAAGCTGAGGTTTTTGCCGCACGATCACGCGCGTTCCGACCGGAACACGGTCATAGAGATCGGCGACATCGGCGTTGACCAGGCGGAAACAGCCCGATGAGATCGCCGTGCCGATCGTATCGGGGCGGTTGGTGCCATGGATGCGGTACACCGTCGTGCCGAGATACATCGCACGCGCGCCGAGCGGGTTGCCGGGGCCGCCCGCCATGAAGCGCGGCAGGTACGGCTGCCGTGCGATCATCTCCGGCGGCGGGGTCCAGTCCGGCCATTCCGCCTTGCGCGTGATGTTGAGAATACCCTGCCACTGAAACCCTTCGCGCCCGACGCCGATGCCGTAACGGATCGCGCGACCGTTGCCCTGAATGAGATAGAGATGGCGTTCCGCGGTCTGGATGATGATGGTGCCGGGCGGCTCGGTGGTCCGGTAGAGCACCACCTGCTTGCGGTATTCGGGGTCGAGCTGGAAGGAATCGTCGGCGACCAGGCCGGGCTCATCGCCGACGTCGGGCCGCGGCTGCTGCGCAAAGCCATGCGTCGCCGAAAGCAGCAGACATGCCGCGGCAGACACCGCCAGGGTCAGGTCCCGAAACCCGATCATCGCTTGTTCTCCTCGCTGAAATGGCGGCAGATGCCGGCCGCCAGCGTCCCCGTCAAATCACACGCAGCATAAAATATCAGCGGCTGCGCGATGGCAAGCGACCGCGGCCCGGCTGGAAATTCTAAAGTTTTCATGAAACAGCGCCGCGATACGGGCGAGCGTCATCGGATCGCGCCGCGCGGCAAACCAACTCGTCGATCGACGGCCTGCCGCGGTGGACAGAACGCCGGGGCACGGAAAGGTATTCCCGCCATCCACATGAGAATGGGCGACAATCCGAACAGGCCGCCGGTCAGGCTGCGATCGTTGCGATGCCCGCGCCTTTCAGAAGCTCCGCAAGCTGCTTGCGGGCATAGAACATGCGCGTCTTCACCGTGCTCTGCGGGATGCCGATGATCTCGCCGGCCTCTTCGACCGTCTTCTCATGATAGTAGACGAGGTTGATGATCTCGCGATGAGCCGGCGACAGCTTGGCGATGCAGGCACGCAGAATGGCGCTGACGTTGCTGCGATCGAGCGTGGTCTCCGGCGTATCGGCGCCGTCGGCGATTTCGCGGACGTTATCCTGGTCGATATCTTCGTGGCGCCGCTGGCGCATCGCGGTCAGGGTCTTGAAGCGGGCGATCGAAAGCAGCCAGGTCGAGACCCGCGAGCGGCCTTCGAACTGGTCGGCGGTGCGCCAGACGTCGAGGAAGACCTGGCTGACGATGTCTTCGGCCGCGGTCGCGTCGCGCAGGCTGCGCAGCACGAACCGATAGATCCGCACATTGTGGCGGAGATAAAGAGTATGCATCGCCGTGCGGTCGCCGTCGGCAATCTGCGCAAGCAGCATCTCGTCGGTGGTCGCCTGGGCAACGATAATGCCTTCGCGGGCGGCTGCATTGATTGCAATAACGTTTTGCATGACGGCTCCCCTTTATTTGTTAGGCAGATTTTTAGCCAGTCACGGTTTCAGAACGTCTGCACGCCAAGCGGAAAATGGTTTCGCGAGCATTGAAATGTTTCGTCCCATCGCCGGCGACGAAACAATCGGGGGGTAAGTCCCCGCCCGGAGTCCGCAAAAGCGGATCACGTTTTGCGATCAAAATATGGGCAAGTTGTTGATCGGGAGGGTTTCTTTTCACGCTCACCGGATCCTGCCAGGCCGGAAAAGGTTCTGGTCGGGCGAGCGTTATAAGACTTTAGCCGTATTATTAGACTTTAGCCGTAGAGACCGGCTTTGCAGCGTTCCGATGAGTTTTGAGGCCGAATGTCCTGGGGTTCTGAGACCGAATGCCCATCGCGCAGCGAGCTTACGTTTTGTCGCCGGCGGGCGAGAACAGATAGCCTCCTCCACGGATGGTCCGGATCACTGCGGGTTTCGCGGGATCGGGCTCGATCTTGCGCCGTATCCGCATGATGCGCAGATCGATCGCGCGATCGAAGGCTTCGCTGTCGCGGGCATTGGCGAGCTCCAGCAGTCGCTCTCGCGACAGAACCCGCTTGGGATTGGCGGCGAAAACTTTCAGCAGGCCGAATTCGGATGCGGTGAGCGGATGTTCGTTGCCTTCATCGTCGCGCAAGGCCTGGGCATCGAGATCGAGCCATTTGGTGCCGAAGCGGACGAGTTGCCGGGCCGCGGGCTTGACGTCGGCGGCCGGCGGCGGCGCTTCCGTCTTCGGCGCGCTCCGACGCAGGACCGAACGGATGCGCGCCATCAGTTCGCGCAACTCGCAGGGTTTCGCCACGTAATCGTCGGCGCCGAGTTCGAGGCCGACCACGCGATCGATCGGACTGGCCGTCGCCGTCAGCATGATCACCGGTAGATCGGTGTGGCTCTTGAGATCGCGGATAATCGAAAGCCCGTCTTCTTCCGGCATGTTCAGGTCGAGCACGACGAGATCGGGCGTGGCGATGCCGATGGCCTCGCGCAGGCTCTTGCCGCCGTCGCACAATGTGACGGCAAAGCCGTGCATCTTGAGATAGTCGCCGACCATTTCGCGGGCGGGCGCTTCGTCGTCGACGACAATGATATGCGGATTCCGGTTCATGTCAGGCTGTCGTGGGCAGGATGATGGTGAAGGTCGATCCCTGTCCGGGCCCTCCGCTGTCGGCGCTGATCTGGCCGTCATGCATGTCGACGATCCGTTTCACGATTGACAGGCCGAGGCCGGTCGAGCTCTCGCCGGCGGTGGGTTTTGCGGACAGCCGCTGGAAGCGGCCGAACAGCCGCCCCAGGTCCTCCGGCGACAGGCCGGCGCCCTCGTCGGTGACACGGATGACGGTATGCTCCGCGTCGTAGTCGACCAGCAGCGTGATCCTGCCGCCGACCGGGCTGTATTTGATGGCGTTGCTGACGAGATTGTCGATCGCCTCGCGCATCCGATCCTGGTCGCACATCGTGACGCGGCCGGTGGGCGCCGAGACCGAGATGGTCTGCTGCTTGTTGACTGCGGACGGCCGGTTGGCTTCGGAGACCTCGGCGATCAGTGCCGCGACATCGACCGGCTCGCGACGGATGGTGATATCGAAGGCGTCGGCCATGGCGTCGGAGATCAGATGGTCGACCATCGTAATCAGACGCCTGGTCGCATCGCGGATATGATCCACCTGCGAGGTGACGGTGTCCCTGGACGACGTCGTGCCGATAAGTTCGACAAGCATCTCGGTACGACCCAGGATGACGCCAAGGGGATTTTTCAGGTCGTGCGCGACGGTGCCGAGAATCTCGTTCTTGAACCCGTTGGCCCGCTGCAGCCGCAGCCATTGCGCGGAAAGCCTGCGATTGGCCTGCATCAATGCGCGGGTGCGCTGCGCGACCCGGTCTTCGAGCTGGGCGTTGGCGTCCTGTAGTTGCTGGTAGAAGATCACGTTATCGAACGCGATCGACAGCCGGCTGCCGAAGATTTCGACCAGCGAGCGGTCGGTATCCGACAGATCGCGCTCGGCCTGCAGCAGGATCACGACCTCGCGGCCGCTGCCGGTGCGAATATAAAGCACCGAACGGTGATCGGCGAATTCGTGCTTGCGCCGCCGGAAGGCGGCTTCGACGGTCTGCTTGAGATCAGAATCGAGCGACGCCTGACCCGCGGACCCGATGAGGCTGCTGTAGCAGCCCGATCCCGCCAGCACTGAAAAATCATCGTTGACCGCGCCGCCGTCGCGCAGCACCAGAATCCCGGCGCAATCGACGTTCAACAGCGATGCGATCTGCGTCAGG
>NZ_MKRN01000199.1 GCF_001896955.1 Nitrobacter sp. 62-13
CAGGATGCTCATGACCTGCGGCATGAAAATCCACGCCACGACGAGCAGAACGACCTGGGACAGGAACAGCAGCGTGAAGATGCGATTGGCGAACAGTCGCGCCGAGGCATCGCCACCCTCGCCATGAACGTGCGCGTAGGCCGGAACGAATGCCGCGTTGAAGGCTCCCTCGGCGAAAATCGCGCGGAAATGATTGGGCAGCCGCAACGCGACGAAGAAGGCATCCGCGACCGGCCCGGCGCCGAGAACCGCGGCAAGCACGATGTCGCGCGCAAACCCCGTCAGCCGCGAGAGCAGCGTATATCCGCCGACGGTGAAAATGCGTCCAAGCATGCGGCGTTTCTACAGGATCGCCTCCCGGCGCAAAATGGCGAAATCAGTTCGCAAGCACGGCGCGCACAGCCTCGATGATCCGCTCCTGGGTCAATTCATCGAGATAGGCATGCATCGGCAGGCTGATGACCTCGCGCGACAGCCTTTCGCTGACGGCAAGACCTGCGGCGGCGATCGGGAAACTCCGGTACGCGGTCTGCTGATGCAGCGACTTCGGGTAGTAGATCGCCGTCGGAATGCCTTGCGCCTTCAGCGCGGAGGCCAGCGCCTCGCGGCCTCCGTCCGGGAGGCGGATGGTGTACTGCGCCCATACCGACGTGCAATCCGCCGCCACGCGGGGCACGATCGCAACGTCCCCGAGAGCTTCGTTGTAACGCCGCGCCGCCGTGTCCCGCGCTGCGATCTCGTCGGGAAAGACCTCGAGCTTCTCGATCAGAATCGCGGCCTGAATCGTATCGAGGCGCCCGGTCAGGCCCAGCCGTACGTTGTCGTACCGATCAGACCCCTGCCCGTGCACGCGCACGCTGCGCAGCGTGTCCGCCAGTTCGTCATCGTCGGTGAAGATCGCGCCGCCGTCGCCGTAGCAGCCGAGCGGCTTGGCGGGGAAGAAGCTGGTCGCGGTCGCAAGGCCGAACGTGCCCAGCCGTTTCCCCTTGTAGGTCGCGCCGAATCCTTGCGCGGCGTCATCGAGAACGAACATGCCCTCGGTCGCGGCCACCGCTGCGATCGCATCGTGATCGGCGGGCTGACCGAACAGGTCGACGGGAATGATGGCCCTCGGCCTGAGGCCCTGCGTTTTCGCGACCGCGATGCCGCTCTTCAGCGAGTCCACATCGATATTGAATGTCGTCTCATCGACATCGACAAACACCGGCGTGGCGCCGAGCAGCGCCACGACCTCGCCGGTCGCGCAGAATGTGAACGTCGGACAGATCACCGCGTCGCCGGGTCCGACGTTTTTCGCCAGCAGCACCATCAGCAGCGCGTCGGTGCCGCTGGCGCAGGCTACCACATGCTTCGCGCCGCTGAACGTGGCCAGATCGGCTTCCAGGCGCGCGACTTCGGGACCGTTGATGAACTGGCAATGCGTCAGAACCCGCGCAACCGCATCGTCGATACGCTTGCCGAGACGACGGCGCTGTTCGACGATATCAATAAATGGAATCGCCTTTGCAGGCATGTGCTGCTGCATTCAGTCCTCTGGACGATCAGCCGGCGACGCGGCGCGGGGCCGGCCGCACCGGCGGCGCGACGGAAGACGGCGCTTCAAGGCACTTGATCGCGATCTCGAGGCTGGCGACGCCTTCGCCGCCGCTCACCGCCGGAGCCTTACCCGAGCGCACCGCATCGACAAACGCAATCAGTTCGGCGCGCAGGGGCTCATCATGGCCGACCGGAAGGTGGCGCATGGAGTAACTGCCGTCCGGCTGGAATCCGAAGCATTCGGTGACCTGGCGGGTCAGCAGATCGCCCATGATGTATTTGCCGCGGGTGGCGACCGTGACGTTGCGGGCCTTGAACGGCGTCAGCCAGTTCGTATTGATATGCGCGAGCACACCCGATGCGGTCCGGAACTGAAGCAGCGCGATATCCTCGCGCTCGGCGACGGCGCTGGAAAGCTGGGGCTGCACGTCGATGATTTCGGATCCGGTAAACCAGCGGATCAGGTCGATGTCATGCACGGCGAGGTCGATCACGACGCCGACATTCGACATGCGCGGCGGGAATGGACCGACGCGCGTGATCGCGATCGAGAGAATATCCTCGCCCCGGATCGCCTGCTTGATGGCGGCGACCGCCGGATTGAAGCGTTCGACATGCCCGACCATCAGGGTCAGGCCGGCGCGTTGAGCGGCGGTGACGATCTTGCAGCCTTCCTCCACCGTCGAGGCGATCGGCTTCTCGACCAGAACGTGAACGCCGCGCTCGATGCAGGCCAGCGCCAGCTCGCAATGAAGGTGTGTCGGCGCGGCGATGGTAACCGCGTCGACGCCGGCCGCCATCAGTTCGTCGAACGTCCCGAACGTCCGGCACCCGATCAGTTCGCTCGCACGAGCGCGGTGCGCGGGCAAGGGATCAACGATGCCGGCGAGCCTGACGCCGGCGAGGCCGGCCAGTACGCGACCGTGATTGCTGCCCATGATACCGGCGCCTATCACGCCGACACGCAGCACACGCTCCGACCCTGCAGTTTTCAATGCAGATGGCTTCGAACTCATCAGATACCCCGAAATCGACTGGCCCAGGCGCCCCCCGAAGCCCGACCGTGCGCTCTCACTAGCACGCCATAACGAAAGTGGCGATTAGAGGAATAACAATCCCAACACGTTTTGATTCAAAGAATTACATGATACTTAAACTTGTAGGACCTATGACGGCATCGCTGGAACAGGCTTGAACAGTGTTTCCACAGATTAGCTGATTCGCTCCTCGCGCGGCAGCTCAGCTTCGCTGATAGTCATCCTCGATCCGGATGATGTCGTCCTCGCCGAGATAACTGCCGGTCTGCACTTCGATCAGTTCCAGAGGAATCTTGCCGGGGTTTTCCAGGCGGTGGGTAGCTCCGATCGGAATATAGATCGATTCGTTCTCATGCACGGTCTTGACCAGATCATCGACCGTCACTCGCGCGGCACCCCGGACCACGATCCAGTGCTCCGAGCGATGATGATGTTTTTGCAGCGACAACCGCTCGCCGGCCTTCACGGTGATGTGCTTGACCTGGTGCCGCTCGCCCCTGTCGATCGACTGATAGGCTCCCCACGGCCGATGGACCCGAAGATGGTCTTCGGTAACCTGCGGCGCGACAGTCTTCAACTTCGCGACCAGACGTTTCAGCCCGTTGGCGTCCTTCTGGCGTGACACCAGCACGGCGTCCGGCGTCGCCACCACCACGAGATCGTCGACGCCTTCCAGCGCGACCAGCGCTCTGTCGGTCGAGATGTTGCAGTTGCGGGAATTCTCGAACACGGCGGGGCCTTGCGCCGCGTTGCCCTCGCCATCCTTGTCCGACAATTCCCACACTGCGTGCCACGATCCGACATCCGACCAGCCGCAATCGACGGGCACCACGGCGGCAAGTGCGGTCTTTTCCATCACCGCGTAATCGATGGAAGTCGCCTGCGCCTTCGCGAAGGCATCGGAGTCGAGCGTGACGAAGCCAAGATCCCGTCCGGCATGGGACACGGCATCCGACACCGCTCGAACGCTGTCGGGATCGACGCTGCGATATTCATCGAGCAGCACCGCCGCGCGAAACATGAAGTTGCCGCTGTTCCAGAGATATCCCGCCTCGACATATCCCGCAGCGGTCTGCGGGTCCGGCTTCTCGACGAACGTCGTCACCGCGCGCACCTCGCCCGCGATCGCTGCGCCGGGGCTGATATAGCCGTACTCGGTCGCCGCCCGCTCCGGCCGGACGCCGAAGGTCACGATGCGTCCGGCATTCGCGGCGGCGAGGCCCTGGCGGCAGGCTGAGACGAACGCTTCGGTATCACACACCACATGATCCGCAGCCAGCGCGAGCACGACGGCGGCGTTGTCGCGCGTCTGCGCGAAAATGGCTCCCGCGGCGATCGCCGGTCCGGAATCGCGCCGCGCCGGCTCCAACAGGATGTCCGCCTCAAGCTCGATCTCCGCGAGTTGTTCCAGCACCATGAAACGGTAAGCGGCGTTGGTGATCACGATCGGCCGCTCGAACAGCGCCGGATCGGAAACCCGCCTCAGCGTATCCTGAAACGTCGAACGCACCCCGAACAACGGCAGAAACTGTTTCGGACGGCCTTCCCGCGAGGCCGGCCATAGCCTGGTTCCCGCGCCGCCGCACATGACCAGAGGGATGATACGCTCACTCACAACACCATCTCCACGTTCTGATGTGTCCATGAAAGCGGGACGAGGAAAAGTGTATAGCGGTTTTCCGCCCGCGATCCCGCTCTAAAACATTGGAATGGATAACCGTCCGTTCGGGCGTTCGCCCGGCGGCGCTGGATCGGCGGCATGACGCGAGCCGCAGCCACATTCGTTGAGCGAATTTGACATTCGCTACCCACGTTGCAGCCAATCCGGCAAGCGAAGACCAAATTCAAAACTCCACTGGAAACAGGATACAAAAAATTAGAACCATTATCCGACCCGATGATAACGAGAATACCAGGCGGCAAAACGATGGATGCCGTCTTCAAGCGATGTCGAAGGACGGAAACCGACGTCGCGCGTGAGATCGTCGATATCTGCGAACGTGGCTTGCACATCGCCAGGCTGCATGGGGAGCATCTCCTTTTGCACCGTCCGTCCAAATTCCTTCTCCAGGAGCGTCACGACGCTCGTCAGTTCCGCCGGCTTGTTGTTGCCGATGTTGTAGATTCGCCATGGAGCTGAACTCGTTCCCGGATCCCGAGCGCCGGTCGGTTCGCCGCGCGGAACATGATCGATCAGGCGGATAACGGCTTCAACGACATCGTCGACATAGGTGAAATCCCGCCGCATGTTGCCGTGATTGAACAGCCTGATCGGCTGCCCGCCGACGATCGCGTCAGCGAACCTGTAGAGCGCCATGTCAGGCCGGTACCACGGACCATAGACCGTGAAGAAGCGCAGTCCCGTCATCGGCGTGCGATAAAGGTGGCTGTAGGCATGCGCCATCAGTTCGTTTGATTTCTTCGTGGCCGCATAAAGGCTGACCGGATGGTCGACGTTGTCGTGAACCGAAAACGGAAGCTTTGTGTTCGCGCCATAAACGGAGGAGGACGAAGCAAACAGCAGATGAGGACACTCGGCGTGCCGGCATCCTTCGAGGACATTGGCGAAAGCCGTGAGGTTTGAATCGACGTAGGCGTCCGGATTTTGCAACGAATAGCGCACGCCCGCCTGAGCTGCGAGATGGAGCACGACCGACAGGCGGTGTTCCGCGAACAGGGAAGCCGTTGCCGCGCGGTCGGCAAGATCGGCCTTGACGAACCGGAACCGCGGGTCCTTGCGCAGGATGTCGAGCCGGGCCTCCTTGAGCGCCGGATCGTAGTAGCTGTTGAGATTGTCGATTCCGACAACCCGGCTTCCCTCTTTCAGAAGCCGGCCGACGACATGGAATCCGATGAACCCCGCAGCGCCAGTAACCAGTATCGGGCGATCCGACATTTCTCTCCTCAGGGCGTTCCCTCCTCAGGGTATACGGGTCATGCCGGCCGCACAGCCCCGGCATAGGGGGTAGCCCGGGTTACTTTAACAAATGGCGTAGAAGGAGATCGCAGGGCGCCCTTGTCGCGCGACTATTGCCAGACGCCGTCCAAAACCATACCAAGGCAGCAGGGCCACCGATTATCGTCCGAAAGGTTCCGGCGGCCAGCTTAATCCCGGCATATGCAAGCGCAATGCGCCAGATCCTGCTTTCAACGGCAAAAATCCTGGTCTCGGCTGCCCTGCTCTACCTTGCGCTCCGCAAGGTCGATTTCTCGGACCTCGTCTCGCGCCTCGGCTTCGATGGCACAGGATGGATCGCGCTCGCCGTCGCCGTGACATTGCTGCAGGTCCTTGTCAGCGCCCTGCGCTGGCGGGAAATCAGCGCGGACTGCGGTGCCCCGCTCTCGGTCGCGCGCGCGCTGCGCTATTGCATGATCGGCTCGTTCTTCAACCAGACGCTGCCCTCATCGATCGGCGGCGACGCCATGCGGCTGTGGCTGGTCGGACAGGGCCCGGCGGGCTGGCGGGCGGCGGCTTATTCGGTCTTCGTCGACCGCGCGATCGGCCTGATCGCGCTGGCCGTGCTGATCTGCGTCAGTCTGCCATGGAGCTACCAGTTGATCGGCAATCCCCAGGGCCGGCTTGCGCTGCTGTTCGTCGATTGCGCCGCGCTGGCGGCCGGGGGCGGATTCCTGCTTCTCGGCCGGCTGAACTGGCCCTGGCTCGGAACAATGAGAGCCCTGAACCATCTTCGCGCCTGTTCGCTCATCACCGGCCGAGCCATCTTCGGCCGCGAGCACCGGCTGAAGATTGCGTTTCTCTCGCTGTTCATCCATGTCCAGGCCGTCGTGATCGCATGGTGCGTCGTGCGGGCGATCGAGGCGCCGATTCATTTCGGCGATCTCTTTTTGCTGGTTCCACCGGTCATGCTGATTACGATGATGCCGATTTCGATCGCCGGCTGGGGCGTGCGCGAGGCTTCCATGGCGCTGATCTTCGGATACGCCGGACTGGCGACCGGTGAAGGCGTCAATATCTCGCTGTTGTTCGGCGCGGTGTTTTTCCTCGTCGGCGTGCTCGGGGGACTCGTCTGGATCGTCAGCGTCGAAAGGGCCGAGAAGAAACCGGCGCCGATCGAACTGACGGAGTGATCTGTGGCGTTTTCGAGCAAGAGCCTGTCAGGGATGGGCCCCGAATTCGGGCACGGCATCCTTTAGCACCGAGCGGATCTTCGACTTGTCCTCGTTGGCAACGGCTTCTGCAAGAACCGCGATCCACCTGTGCAGCACGTCCATCGGCGGCTCGTTCGGCTTTGCCGCCAGGATTCCCGGCAGGCCGATCTCGATCGTCGGCTCCTCGCTTGCGAACAGAATTTCATTCAACCGCTCGCCCGGCCGCACGCCGGTAAAGACGATTTCGATGTCGTGGTTGGGCTGCAGGCCGGACAGGCTGATCATGCGTTCGGCGAGATCGACGATCTTCACCGGCTGTCCCATGTTCAGGACGTACACCGATACGTCGTGCCGTTCCGGCATCGCCGCATGGCTCGCGGCGGTGATGACGAGATCGCAGGCTTCGCGAATCGTCATGAAATAGCGAACCATGTCTGGATGCGTGACGGTCACCGGGCCGCCGGCCTCGATCTGCGCCTTGAATTTCGGCACCACCGACCCGTTCGAGGCCAGCACGTTGCCGAAGCGAACCGAAATCAGCCGCATCGGAATCTTGCCGTCGGTACGCTGGGCGAGTTCGCGGTCGAGCGCCTGGCAGTACATCTCGGCAAAACGCTTGGTCAGCCCGAGCATCGAGACCGGCTCGATCGCCTTGTCGGTCGAGATCATCACCATGGCTTCGGCGCCCGCCTCCAGCGCCGCATCGGCGACGTTGACCGAGCCGAAGATGTTGGTCTTGACGCCTTCGCTCCAGTCCCGCTCGAGAATGGGCACGTGTTTGAGCGCCGCCGCATGAAACACGATGTCGGGCTTGAATTCGCTCATCAGGCGTATCAGCCGCTCGCGGTCGCGGATGTCGGCGATGCGGCCTTCCACCACGGCGCCCCGGCTTCTGGTACCCAGCTCCTCCATGATCGCGTAGAGCGCGGGCTCCGAATTTTCGATGATCAGCAGCCGGCTCGCACCAAACGTCACGACACGTTTGCAGATTTCGGATCCGATCGACCCGCCGCCGCCGGTCACCACGACCGACTTGTCCTTGATCAGTCCGCCGAGCCGTTCATAGTCGATGGTACGGCTCGGGCGAAGCAGGAGATCTTCGACGGCGACGGGCGTCAGGCGCGGAATATCGCCTTCCTCGCCAAGCGACGGCAACCGGCTGACCTTGAGGCCGAGCTTGCGGCCCCGCGCCAGAACAGCCTCCGGCTGGGCTTCGGGCTCGAACGCCGAGGGCGTCATGATGATGCGCTCGATCGGGCTGCGCCGCTCGGCAAAGTCCTTGATCACGTCCTCGAGTTTGTCTACTGCGCCAAGGACCGGAACCCCGCGTATCGTCTGGCCGATGTCGGCCGCCGACGGCGACAGCAGGCCGACCGGCCGCAAGCGCTTGACCGCCCCGCTCTCGACCGAGCGCAAGAGAATTTCGGCATCGGCTGCGCGGCCGACCACGATGGCAGGCGTCGCGTCGTCGGCCTTGACGTGAACAAGGGTCCGCTTGTAGCGGAAATACCGATAGGTAAAGCGTGTGGCCGCGAGCAGGAATATCTGCAACAGCCAGTACAGTATGATCGTCTTCTTTCCAAGAAAGAACGTGCCGTAGAAATTGGGCGCGATGACAACGTAGTCGAAGACGAGAACGACAAATCCCAGAATCGAGGATGCCTTGACGATGTTGAGGGCGTCCACAAGGGAAATGAACCGCCATTTCGTCGTCGTCAGGTTGAAGACATGAAAGACGACGAAACTGATGACCAGGAAGTAGGGCAGCGCCTTCAGGAGCAACGGCAGGCGCAGCGCAAGTTCTCGATCGTCAAAACGGAAATAGCAGCTCACCAGCAGCGCTGCCACGACCGTCATCAGGTCATGCAGCGCGATCAGGATATTTCGCGAGGTAAACTTTCGACGCGGAGTCATGAGACGATGGCCGGGACAACATGGGAAGCGGAGATGCGCCGGCCGCTGCGCAGCACGGCTCTCATGCCTTGCCTCCCGCGCGCTTCACGAGCGACGTCGTGCTGAACCCCCGCAGAATATCGATCAGCACGACCTCGCCGCCCCGCGCGGTAACGAACTCCTGACCGACGACCTGCTCAAGGGAATAATCCCCGCCCTTGACGAGCACGTTCGGCTCGGTCCGCTCGATCAGCTTCAACGGCGTGTCCTCTTCGAAAATCACCACAAGGTCGACGGCCTCAAGCGCAGCCAGCACCTCCGCTCGCGCCTGCTCATTCTGGATCGGCCGCCCCTCTCCCTTGAGCCGGGCTACCGATGCGTCGCTGTTCAATCCGACGATCAGCCGGTCGCACGTCGCGCGCGCTCCGGTCAGCACCTTGACGTGACCCGGATGCAGGATGTCGAAGCAGCCGTTGGTGAAGCCGATCCGCAAGCCCTGTTCACGCCACACCGCCAGCCGCGCGCCGAGATCGGCCGCCGATCGCGCGATTTTCTCTTCGGCCGCCAGAGAGGCCGGCGGCAGAATATTGCGGCGGAGCTCGGCGAGGGTGACAATCGCGGTGCCGCTCTTGCCCACCGCCACCGCCGCGGCGGCGCTTGCCGTCCGCAACGCCGTTTCCCAATCGGCCCCCGCCGCAAGCGAAACCGCCAGCGTGGCGACGACGGTGTCGCCGGCGCCGGTCACGTCGCGAACCTTGACGGTGTGGGCGGGAACGTGAATGACCTCGCCCTCGCCCGGCACGAGCGTCATGCCGTGCTCGCTCTGCGTCACCAGCAAGGCTTCGCAATCCGCGAGCCGCATCACCTCGCGCGCCGCTTTCGCAATGCCCGCCTGATCGTCGGCCCGGCTACGCGTGGCATCCGCAAATTCCTTCCTGTTCGGCGTCAGCAGCGTCGCGCCCCGATAGATGCCGAAATTGGCGCTCTTCGGATCGACGATGACGCGCTTGCCAAGCCCGCGCGCCGCATCGATCACGGTGCGGATCACCCGCGCCGTCAGCACTCCCTTGGCATAGTCCGACAACAAAACGATGTCGACGCGCGGCAGTTGCGGCAAAATGGCATCGATCAGAGCCTGCTCCACCGCTCCGGACGCCGGAGCAGGCGTTTCCCAATCGGCGCGCAGCATGTGGGTCGAAAAATGCTCCGAAACGAAGCGCACCTTGCGCGTCGTCGGCCGCGCCGGATCCGAAATCAATAATGGCTCGATCAGGGTTTCGCGCGAGAGCGTAGCGCGAAGCCTGCCGCCCGCCTCATCCTCGCCCGCCAATCCGACAAAGACGCAGCGTGCGCCGAGCGCGGCGATGTTGCGCGCCACGTTGCCGGCGCCGCCGACATTGGTTTCGCTCCGCTGAACCGCGATCACCGGCGCCGGAGCCTCCGGCGAAATCCGCGAAATCTCGCCGTACACGAACTCGTCGAGCATCAGGTCGCCGACGCAGAGCACCGTCTGGCGGGAAAACGCATTCGACAAGTCGTCAAAATCGATCATCAAGCACTTCACCTGCTGCCGCAGTTCGATCCAATTTGCATAGCGCGTCAGCGAAAGCGATCGTCGCGGTCGAGGTAGCCTTTGACATAGGCATCGACCGCTTCCTCCAGCGGCGTGAATCCCCCATTATAGCCTGCGCGCTGCAAGCGCTCGACCTCGCCTTGCGTGAAATACTGATAGGCTCCGCGAATCTGCTCAGGCATATCGACGTATTCGATGTTCGGCTTCGCGCCAAGCGAGACATAGGCCGCCGTCATCAAATCACGAAAGCTGCGCGCCTTCCCTGTTCCCACGTTAAAGAGACCGCTGACCGCGGGCGTCGCCAGCAGCCACATCATCACGCGGACCACGTCGTCGACATAGATGAAGTCGCGGCGCTGGTCGCCATCGGCGATGCCCTGCCGGTGCGATTTGAACAACTGCACCGGACGGCCGGCCTTCACATCACCGAAACGGCGCGCCAGCACGCTCATCATGGCGCCCTTGTGGTATTCGTTGGGACCGAACACGTTGAAGAACTTCAGGCCGGCCCATTGCGGAGGCAGCGCGCCGCCATTCGCGGCGCGGCCGGCGACCGCCATATCGAACAGGTGCTTGCTCCAGCCGTAGAGATTCATCGGCCGAAGCGCCCGCAGGGAGGCCAACGATTGATCGTCGCGAAAGCCCTGCCGGCCATCGCCATAGGTCGACGCCGACGAGGCGTAGATGAAAGGCGTCGCGGTCGCGGTGCACCAGTCGAGCAAACGCAGCGACAGGCGGAAGTTGGTCTCGATGACGAGATCGCCGTCGGTCGCGGTGGTCTCGGAGATCGCGCCGAGATGGACGACCGCGTCGAGACGGCGGCCCTCCAGCCAGGCCGCCAGTTCTGCGGGAGGAACGATGTCCGCAAGCTGCCGCTTGGCGAGGTTGCGCCATTTGCCGTCGTGGCCCAGCGTATCGCAGACCGCCACATCGCCGCGGCCGGCGTCGTTCAACGCGGCAACGAGATTCGATCCGATAAAACCGGCGCCCCCGGTCACCAGCAGCATGATGTCCCCGTCATGGATGTGCAATTCCTAGTCCGGTTCCACCATTGCATCCGGTGCGGCAGGCGTTCTTGCAAATGTCAGAATCAAAGGACCACCAGTGTCCCGATTCCGACGTCCGCATACCCTTGCAGCAACCTTTGATGCGAACTTCGGAATCAAAGGGACACTAGCACCTCTATCATTCTAGTGTGGTTTAGGTTCAGAAGTTCGCTTGGCGGACTCGCTGGACACTGAAAGCGAACTTCTGAACCACCGCACTAGCAACCATAAGGTTTTCCAGTGGAGTTTTGAATTTGACATTCGCCCGCCGGGTTTGCAGTGGGTGGCGAATGCCAAATTCACTCCAGTGGTTTGCCCCACTCCCGCCTGCGAGGCAACTTGGATGGCGTGAGACGACGAAATCACTCGCGAAAGGCGTCGCGCGAGATAACTTTACCTCAGCGCCGGGAGCGGATAGGGAGGATTTTTCATCCGCCCCAGCGTTACTCGTTCGTTAAATTATGAAACATGATTCACCAGAAAAGCTGGAGACTGTCGGCGATCCCAGCGACTCGCGGCCGGTTCTGATCGTTCCTTACATGTGGATCGGCGACTTCGTCCGCGGCCATACGGTGGTGCGGGTGCTCAAGCAGCGCTGGCCTAATCGGCCGGTGGATATGCTGGTGACGACGCTCTGCGCCCCGCTGGTCGATTACATGCCCGGCGTGCGTTCCGGAGTGGTCTGGGACCTGCCTCGCAGCCGGCTGGCGCTGAGGCAACAGTGGAATCTCGCCCGGCAGTTGCGCGCCCGGGGATACGGAACCGTCCTCATCATGCCGCGCACCTGGAAATCAGCCATCGCGCCCGCGCTGGCCGGCATTCCGGAACGGGTCGGCTTTGTCGGCGAGGCGCGATTCGGGCTGCTCAACCGCTGGCGCTGGGGCGAGCGAGCCCTGCCCCGCATGATCGACAGGAAGGCATCGCTGGCGCTTCCGGCCAATGCGGCGCGGCCGCCCGAGTGGCCCGTGCCGCAGCTTCACGTTCCCGGCGAGGACGTCATCCGCTGGCGGCAGGCGCAGGGATTGGGCTCCGGACCGGCGGTGGCGCTCGCTCCCGGAGCGGTCGGCCCCAGCAAACGCTGGACTTATTACGCGGAGGCCGCGCGGATGCTGACCGAGCGCGGAATCGACGTCTGGGTGATCGGCGGCCCGAACGAAAAGGCGATCGCGGCCGAAATCGTGGCAACCGGCGGCTCGCGGGTCCGGGATCTCACAGGGCACGACTTGCGAAACGGCATTCTGGCGATGGCGGCCGCGACCCTTGCGATTTCGAACGACTCCGGCCTGCTGCACGTCGCGGCCGCGATCGGAACGCCTACGATGGGAATTTTCGGCCCGACCAGTCCCTATCATTGGGCGCCTTTGAACGGGCTCGCGGCGACGATCCAGACCAAGACGCCACTGCCGTGCCAGCCGTGCCATCGTCCGGTCTGCACCAGGAACGATCATCGCTGCATGAGGGACATCCCGGCGGCCGAAGTGCTGGCCATCGCGGAACGGGTGCTTGCGAAGGCCGGCGAGCGCGCCGCGCCTTGATACGACCATGCTTGCGCGGGCATGACGCGCTCAGTACCACTGCTATCCATTACGGCGACAAAGGTGCGTCTTGAGCCAGAACCAGATCGCGACCCATTTTCAGCAATCGCTTGCGGCGCTTGAGCGCGCGGCCGGCGACGCGGCGCTGCTCGCGGTGGCTGGCGATATCGCCATCGCGATCGTCGGCGCGCTCCGTTCGGGGCACAAGGTGCTCCTGATCGGCAACGGCGGAAGCGCCGCGGACGCGCAGCACATCGCCTCGGAAATCGTCGGACGCTACCGGAAAGAGCGGCCGGGCTTCGCCGCCATCGCACTGACCACCGACACATCAGCCCTCACCGCCATCTCAAACGATTACGGCTTCGAGCAGATTTTCGCGCGGCAGGTCGAGAGCCTCGGCCGCCAAGGCGACGTGCTGCTGGCGCTGTCGACCTCCGGCCGGTCGCCGAACATCCTCGCCGCGCTCGCCGCCGCGCGCCGGCGCGGCCTGGTCACGGTCGGTTTCACCGGCCTCAAGGGCTCGAGCCTGCGGGAGTTCTGCGACCACCTGTTCATTGCACCGAGCGACGACACCCCTGTCATCCAGCAGATCCACATGACGGCAAGTCACGCGATCTGCGACAGCGTCGAGCACGCGATGGCGGACGGCTGCACGTGAGCGGCGACAAGATCGCTCCCGCTTCCCAGCCCGCTGCGTTCCTCGATCGCGACGGCGTCGTCAATCACGACGACTGCTACATGGGCACGCGCGATCGCATCCGCTGGATGCCCGGCGTCGCCAACGCGATCCGGCGGCTGAACGAGGCCGGATATTTCGTTTTCGTCTTCACCAATCAATCAGGCGTCGCGCGCGGCTTTTTCAGCGAAGACGACGTTCGCAATCTGCACCTGTGGATGCAGTCGCATCTCGCATCGCAGGGCGCGCGGATCGACGACTTCAGATATTGCCCGCACCATCCCGACGGCAGCGTCGCCGGATATCTGGAAGATCATCTCTGGCGCAAGCCAAAGCCCGGCATGATCCTCGACCTGATGAAGCACTGGCCGGTGCGGCGCGAAGGCAGCTTCGCCATCGGCGACCGCGACAGCGATCTCAAAGCTGCGGCAGGCGCAGGCATTCCCGGATTCCTGTTTGACGGCG
This sequence comes from Nitrobacter sp. 62-13, assembly GCF_001896955.1. Taxonomy (GTDB): domain Bacteria; phylum Pseudomonadota; class Alphaproteobacteria; order Rhizobiales; family Xanthobacteraceae; genus Nitrobacter. The sequence goes on from NZ_MKRN01000199.1 coordinate 13,872, forward strand.
GCGATCTCGACCCGTTCGTCGCGCGCGTGCTTGCCGAGATGTCGGGCGTGAAGTCCAAGAGCTAGCTAATCAGCAACCGCTCCGCCGCCTCGATCGCCTGCCGCGCCGCCGGCGGACCGTTCCTGCCGCCGAGCACCGCCATGCAGCCGCTGCCGACAGGTCCCGTCAGGCCAGGATCGGTGCTGACGTAGATGCCGACGAGCGGCACGCGATACGCCGCGGCGAGATGCATCAGGCCGGTATCGACGCCGATCACCAGCGCCGCATTGCCGATCACCTGCGCGGTCAGATCGAGGCTTTGGCGCGGCAGAACGCGACTGCCCGCGATGTCCCGCGACAGCCGTTCCGACAGCAGCCGTTCGGCCTCGGTGCCCCACGGCAACACGATCTGCAATCCCTTGGCTTGAAGCCAGCGCCCGGTTTCGATCCAGTCCTCGGCCCGCCACTCCTTCGCGGATCGTGACGTGCCATGAAGCAGCACGGCATAGCGCTGGCTATCCGTCCGCGGGGAACGGATCAAACCGTAGTCCACCTCCTCCGGCGGCCGATAGCCGAGCGAGAGACCGGTCAGCATCCGGTTGCGCGTCACGGCGTGCAGGTCGCGCCTCACCGCATGCGTGACGTCGTAGAATCGCGCGGCGAAAGGTTCGCGAATGCTGCGGCCATCGTAGCCGTGGCGCTCGCCGCGCGCGAGGCGCGCCATGATCGCGGAGCGGATCAGGCCCTGGGTATCGATTACTTTGTCGAACCCCCGCTCGCGCAGAAGCGCGCGGAACCGGCCGATCTCGCGCCACGTCGCGCCAGTGGCGAGTTGCGAGCGCCAGCGCCGCGTCGCAACGGTGATGACCTCGGCGACCAGAGGGTGCAATCGCACCAGCGGCGCGAACGCCTCTTCCACCAGCCATGTGATGCGCAGTTCCGGACGCGCACGCGACGCGTCGACGATCGCAGGCATCTGATGCACGACGTCGCCGAGCGAGGAGGTCTTGATGATGAGAATGTCGGTCATCGACGCGCAAGGCCGCTCAGGAACATTCGGCTCTCGTTACAGTTTGGCAACCATAATGTCGATTCCCCGGCGCGAAGGGCGGGAAAATCGAACCGATCGGCGTCATGCTATACGGCAACTCGACCGGTTTGTGCGAGATATCGGCAACCGCGGGCGAGCCCGCAGCGAGCCTTCGCACAGAGGAGCAGATATGACCGTGCTCGTTACCGGTGGCGCCGGCTATATCGGCAGTCATATGGTTCTCGCGCTGGCCGAGGCCGGCGAAAACGTCGTCGTGATCGACAATCTCTCCACGGGATTCTCGTCGGCGCTGCCGGACGGCGTGCCGCTGTTCATCGGCGACGCGGGAGACGAGAGTCTCGTGGAGAACGTCATCGCCCAGCACGGCGTCGAAAGCATCATTCACTTCGCGGGGTCCGTGGTGGTGCCGGACTCGATGCGCGACCCGCTCGCCTACTACCGCAACAACACGATGACGACGCGCAATCTGCTCAATGCCGCCGTCCGATGCGGGATCGGCCGCTTCATCTTTTCGTCGACCGCCGCCGTCTACGGCAATCCGGAGCGGATGCCGGTTCCGGAAGATGCGCCGACACGGCCGCTCTCCCCTTACGGATCGTCGAAGCTGATGACCGAGATCATGCTGCACGACGTCGCGACCGCCCACGGCATGAATTACGTCGTGCTGCGCTACTTCAACGTCGCGGGCGCCGATCCGCTGGCGCGGATCGGTCTTTCAACCGAGGGCGCGACGCACCTGTTGAAAATCGCGGTCGAAGCCGCGACCGGGCAGCGCAGCAAGATCGACGTGTTCGGCACCGACTATCCGACGCCGGACGGAAGCTGCATCCGCGATTTCATCCATGTCAGCGATCTTGCGCAGGCGCATCGCGCCGCGCTGATGTACCTGCGAACCGGCGGGCGTTCGACGACGCTGAACTGCGGATACGGACGCGGCTACTCCGTGCTGGAAACCATCGAGGCGGTGCGGCGGGTCTGCGGTCGCAACTTCGCGGTTCATTATGCCGATCGCCGTCCCGGCGACATCATGACCATGATCGCCGACACCGGCCGGATTCGCGCGGTACTCGACTGGACGCCGCAATACGACGACCTCGCGACCATCGCCGCGCATGCGCTGGCGTGGGAGGAAAAGCTGGCGCGGCGGCACGTCTCGGAGGCGCTCGCGGCCTCGGCCTGATGAGCCGGGGGAGGCCCGGTTTTGGCTTGAAAAAGGCCGCTATTGCGGGCATTGAGTCGGACGCTTTCGCAACAACCCTGGCGCGCGGGCGACAGCCCCTTCACGGCGTCAATGGAACGCGATGACCGAGCTTCCGAAGAAAATCACCGACGATCCCTACGGCGCGGCGATCCTGATCCGCCGCCTGATCACCGAACAGGGCATGACCTATTGGCGGCGCTACCTCGCCGCATTCGCACTGATGGCAGTCTCCGCGGCCGCGACGGCGTTCTCCGCCTACCTGCTCGGCGAAGTCATCAATCAGGCCTATGTCGACAAGGACGTGCGTGGCATCTTCATTCTGTCGCTGGTGACGGTCGTCATTTTTACGATCAAGGGCGCGGCGACCTATGGCCACTCGGTGATCCTCTCGCAGATCAGCAACGCGATCCTCGCCAACAACCAGCGCCGCCTGTTCGCCAAGCTGATGAGCGAAAGCATCGGCTTCTTCTCGGAGCGGCATTCGTCGGAGTTTCTCGCGCGGCTGACCGCCGGCGCCACGTCGGTCACGCAGGTGCTCAGCCTGCTCATCAACGCCGTCGGCCGCGACCTGCTCTCGCTGATCGGACTGGTCATCGTGATGGTGACGCAGGATCCCTACATGGCGCTGTTCGGCCTGCTGGTGGCGCCGCCGGCGATGCTGGTGCTGCGCAAGCTGGTGAAGCGCGTCAAGCGGCTCGCCCACAACCAGTTCAGCGGCACCACTGATATCATGGAGATCATGCAGGAATCGCTGCAAGGCATCCGTACCGTGAAGGCGTTCACGCTCGAACGGACCATGCGCGAGCGGATCGACGCCAGCATCGCAGCCGTCGAGCAGACCAACAACAAGATGGCGCGGGTCTCGAACCGCGCCAGTCCGCTGATGGAAACGCTTGGCGGCTTCGCCATCGCGGGCGGGCTGATGTATGGCGGCTATCGCGTCGTCGCCATGGGCGCGACGCCCGGCCAGTTCTTTTCGTTCCTCACCGCCTTCCTGCTGGCCTATGAGCCGGCCAAGCGGTTGGCGCGCCTCAACATCGAGCTCAACAGCAGCCTGATCGGCGCGCGCAAGCTTCTGGAGATCGTCGACAGCCCCGCCAGCGAGCCCGACGACAGCGACAAGCCGGCGCTGAAACTGACGACCGCCCGCGTCGAGCTGCGCGACGTCACTTTCGCCTATCGGCCGGGCGAGCCCGTGCTCAACCGCATGAGTTTCGTTGCCGAGCCCGGCAGGATGACCGCGCTGGTCGGTCCATCCGGCGGCGGCAAATCCACCGTGCTGGCGCTGCTGCTGCGATTGTACGAGGTGAGCGACGGAGCGATCCTGATCGACGATCAGGCCATCTCCGCCGTGTCGCGAGCATCGCTGCGTCAGCAGACCGCCTATGTCGGACAGGACGTGTACCTGTTCCGCGCGACCATCCGCGAGAACATCGCGTTCGGCCGCCCCGGCGCGACCGAGGACGAGATCATCGCCGCGGCGAAAGCCGCCTGCGCTCATGATTTCATCATGAACTTTCCGTTCGGCTATGACACGCCCGTGGGCGAGCACGGCACGCAGCTCTCCGGCGGGCAGCGCCAGCGGATCGCCGTGGCGCGCGCGCTGATCAAGGACGCACCGATCATCCTGCTCGACGAGGCCACCGCCGCGCTCGATTCCGAATCCGAGAAGCAGGTGCAGGAAGCGATCGGGCATCTCTGCCAAAACCGCACCACCATCGTGATCGCGCACCGCCTGCACACCATCATGCATGCCGACGCGATCCTCGTGGTCGAAGGCGGCGAGATCGTCGAGCGCGGCCGCCACGACGAGCTGCTGCGGAGTGCCGGACGCTACGCGTCGTTCTTTCGCCTGCAGCATCGCGACGCGCCGGCTCTGGCTCCCCTCGGCGCATCGGCGTAAGCTGTACCTGTTGGCCGTATCCAGGCGATCCCGCCGCATTGCCTGCAAACCAGCGCGGAGAGAGCCGCATGAGCGCAGCATCTTTTGTGATCCCGCAGCCGCCGCAAGCGGCCGTCGCCGTCGCGGGCGTAAGCGGATTTTTCCCGGTCCGCCGCATCTGGTGCGTCGGCCGCAACTATCTCGACCACGTCCGCGAGATGGGCAACGACGAGCGCGCGCCGCCGTTCTTCTTCGCCAAACATGCCGACATGATCGAGGCCGACGGCGCGGTCATCCCCTATCCGCCGCTGACCAGCGACCTGCATCACGAGGTCGAATTGGTGGTTGCGATGAAAAGCGGGGCCTTGCGCATCCCCGCCGACAGGGCGCTCGACCACGTCTACGGCTACGCCGTCGGCATCGACCTCACGCGGCGCGACCTGCAGAACGCGGCGCGCAAGAAGGAGCAGCCCTGGGAGATCGCAAAATCGTTCGACCACTCCGCGCCCTGCGGCGCGCTGCAACCCGCGGCGAGGATCGGCCACCCGTCGAAGGGCCGCATCTGGCTTTCGGTCAACGGAAAGCAAGCCCAGTCCGGCGATCTCGCGCAGATGATCTGGAACGTGCCCGAGATCGTCGCGCAGCTTTCGCAGCAGGTCGCGCTTGACGCCGGCGACATCATCATGACCGGAACGCCCGCCGGCGTCTCCCGGCTTCAGCCGGGCGACAGGATCGAATGCGGCTGCGACGGCGTCGGCACGCTGAAGGTAACGATCGGCCCGCCGGCCTGACGCGTCCGCCTGCGGCGGACATCCCCGAATGACGGTTTCTTCGTCCGGCCAGTGTCGTTCACCATTCCAAGGAAACGGTGGACGACTTCAGCCTCCTGATTTTGACGCGTTTTCTTCACGCGAACCGGAGTCCACGTCGCTCGAAAACGCTATAGGTCCTCATCCCCCGATCAGATCGAGCCACTCGTCTTCGGAAATCACCCTCACGCCCAGTTTCTCGGCTTCCTTGAGCTTCGAGCCGGCGCCGGGACCGGCAACGACGAGGTCGGTCTTCTTCGACACCGAGCCCGAGACTTTCGCACCCATGCGCTCGGCCGAGGCCTTGGCCTCGTCGCGGGTGAATTTTTCAAGCGAGCCGGTGAAGACCACGGTCTTGCCGGCCACCGCGGAGTCGCTGCGCGCCTGCGCAACCGGGAACACCTCGATCTCCTCGAGCAGATCGTCGAGCGCCTTGACGTTGCGCTTCTCGGCGAAGAACTCGACCACCGCGTCGGCGACGATCTCGCCGATGCCGCCGATGTTGTTCAGATCGGCATAGGCCTCGGAGTCGTTGCCCGCTTCCGTCTGAGCCGCGGCGGCTTCCGCCATCGCGCCGCGAAAGTTTTCCATGCTGCCGTAATGTCGCGCCAGCAGCTTGGCGTTGCCCTCCCCGACATGGCGGATGCCGAGCGCGAAGATCAGGCGATTGAGTTCGATCCTGCGCCGCGCATCGATCGCGGCGAACAGGTTGCGCACCGAGACCTCGCCATAGCCTTCAATCTCTTCGAGCTTGAGTTTGCTATTGCGCTCCTTGAGCTGAAAGATATCGGCGGGCTCCTTAATCCAGCCCCGCTCGTGGAATTCCTGGATCTGCTTTTCACCGAGGCCGTCGATGTCGAAAGCGAGACGCGAGACGAAATGCTTGAGCCGCTCCACAGCCTGCGCCGGGCAGATCAGCGCGCCGGTGCAGCGGCGCACCGCCTCGCCCTCCTCGCGCACCGCGTGACTGCCGCAAATCGGACACTTGTGCGGAAACAGGTAAGGCTTTGCGCTGTTCGGACGCTTGTCGAGGACAACGTTGACCACCTGAGGAATCACATCACCAGCGCGCTGCACCACCACCGTATCGCCGACGCGCAGATCAATGCCGTCGCGGATCGGTTGTTCGTCATTGCCGATGCCCTTGATGTAGTCCTCATTATGCAGCGTCGCGTTCTGCACCACGACGCCACCGACCGTGACCGGTTCGAGCCGCGCCACCGGCGTCAACGCGCCGGTGCGGCCGACCTGGATGTCGATGCCCTTGAGGATCGTGGTCGCCTGTTCGGCTGCGAACTTGTGCGCGATCGCCCAGCGCGGGCTTCGCGACACGAAGCCGAGACGCTCCTGCCAATCGAGCCGATCGACTTTGTAGACCACGCCGTCGATGTCGTAGCCGAGCGTGGCGCGCCGCTCGCCGATCTTGCGATAAAACGCCAGCACCTCGTCGACGCTGTGGCACAATTCGATCAGCGGATTGACGACGAAGCCCGCCTTCTCCAGCCACGCCAGCATGCCGTGCTGGGTATCGGCAGGACGATCCGTCATCTCGCCCCAGGCATAAGCGAAAAACTTCAGCGGGCGCGAGGCGGTGATCGCGACATCCTTCTGCCGCAGCGAGCCGGCGGCCGAATTGCGCGGATTGGCGAACACGGTGTCGCCGGCTTCCTCCTGCTTCCTGTTGAGCGTGAGAAAATCCTTTTTCAGCATGTAGACCTCGCCGCGCAGCTCGCAGGCGGCGGGAACGGCACGGCCCTTCAGCCGGTGCGGCACATCCTCGATGGTGCGGACGTTGGCGGTGACGTCCTCGCCGGTGAAGCCGTCGCCGCGGGTGGCCGCGCGCACCAGTTCGCCGCGCTCGTAACGCAGAGATAGCGACAAGCCGTCGATCTTCGGCTCGGCGACGATGGCGGGAATATCGTCCGCGCCGAGTTTCAGGAAACGTCGGATGCGGTCGACGAACTCCGTGACTTCCTCGTCGCTGAAGGCGTTGCCGAGCGACAGCATCGGCACCGCGTGCTGCACTTTGGCAAAACCGCGCGCGGGCGCGGCGCCGATGGTCTGCGTCGGCGAACTGGCGGTAACGAGTTCGGGAAAGCGCGCCTCGATCGCTTCGAGCCGCTGTCGCAGCGCGTCGTAGGCGGCGTCGGAAATCGTCGGCGCGTCCTTCTGGTAGTAGCGCGCATTATGCGCCTCGATCTCCAGCGCAAGCCGCTTGTGCTCGACCTTCGCCTTCGCGCGGGTGAGAGAGGCGATGGCGGGAGCGTCCTTGGGTTTTGCCGGCATCTGGGCATCCGAACTCTTGCGGACCGTTTTCGAGCGAAGTGGATACCGGTTCGCGTGAAGAAAACGCGTCAAAACAAAAAGCTAGAGCCCGGCTTTGATTTCATCAAAGCCGGAATAGCTCTAGTCTTAGTCATTCCGGGGCGCGAGCGGAAGCGCGCGAGCCCGGAATCCAGTCAAGGGCAATGGATGTTCTACGTGTATCTTCTGGCGAGCCGCAAACAGGGAACGCTCTACCTTGGGTAACGAAGGACCTGGTCCGTCGAACCCATCAACACAGGGAGAAACTGCTTCCAGGGTTCTCGTCGCGTTATGATATTCGCAGACTGGTCTGGTTCGAGACGTACGATGATCCCGTCACCGCAATCGAACAAGAAATGGCGGCGCGCTTGGAAGACCGGCTTGATTGAGAAGGATAATCCCGACTGGAGAGACCTTTATCCTGAAATTGCTCGTTGATGTTATGGCCGGATTCCGGGTTCGCGTCTGCGACGCGCCCCGGAATGACATACTATCCCGCAGCCTTGAGCAGCCGCTCGGCAGCCGCGCGGGCTTCCGCCGTGATCTCCGCGCCGGCAAGCATCCGCGCGATTTCCTCGCGGCGGTGATCCTCGGCCAGCGTCGCGACGCGGGTGGCGACGCGCTTGCCGCGATCGAGCGCATCCTTCGAGATGAGCAGATGCTGGTCGGCGCGCACCGCAACCTGCGGCGCGTGGGTCACCGCCATCACCTGCACTTTGCAGGCCAAGCGCGCCAGCCGCGCACCGATGGCGTCGGCCACCGCGCCTCCGACCCCGGTGTCGATCTCGTCGAACACCAGCGTCGGCGCCGAGCCTTTATCGGAAAGCACCACCTTCAGCGCCAGCAGGAAGCGCGACAGTTCGCCGCCGGAGGCGACCTTCATCAGCGGCCCCGGCCGCGTGCCGGGATTGGTCTGCACCCAGAACTCGACGCGATCGAAGCCTTGCGGTCCCACCGATGCCGGATCCGACTCGATCTGGGTGGAGAACATCGCGCGCTCCAGCTTCAGCGGCGCAAGCTCGGCATTGACCGCCTTGTCGAGTTTTTCCGCGGCCTTGATGCGCGCGGCGGATAATTTCGCGGCGGCGGCCGCATAGCGCCTGTCGGCCTCGGCAACCTGCTTCTCCAGCACGACCAGCCGCTCCGCGCCGGCGTCGATCAGTGCGACGTCATTCACGAACTTGGCGGCGAGCGCAGCGAGTCCATCCACCGGGGTCGCATATTTGCGCGACGCCGCGCGCAGCGCGAACAGCCGTTCCTCGATGCGCTCCAATTCAGCCGGATCGAAATCGGCGGCGGCGAGCGCTGCGGCGAGATGCTGGTCGGCCTCCTCCAGCGCGTTGATCGCCGCGTCGATGGACCTGACCGCCGGCTCGACCAGGCTCGGCGAACTCGCGGCCCGGCGTTCCAGCCGCCGCACCGCCGCCGCCAGCACGCTCACCGGCGAACGATTGCCGCTGACGGCGTCCTGCGCCTCGCGCAGGTCGGCCGCGATCTTTTCGCCGGCCATCATCGTCGCGCGGCGCTCGGCCAGCGCGGTTTCCTCGCCGTCCTGCGGCGCGAGTTGCCTTAGCTCGTCGGATGCATGGCGCAGATAATCAGCCTCGCGCGCCGCGCGCTCCACGCCGGCGCGGTGATCGTCGAGCGCGGCGCGGGCAGCGCGACGGGCCTCCCATAGCACCGCTAGCGCGGCGGCATCGGTCTCCAGCCCGGCAAAGGCATCGAGCAGCCGCCGATGAGAGGAGGCATCGACCAGCGCCCGCTCGTCGTGCTGGCCGTGAATTTCCACCAGCGCCGCGCCCACCGCTTTCAGGGTCTGCACGCTGATGGCCTGATCGTTGATGAAAGCGCGGGTGCGGCCGTCGGCGAGTTGCACCCGGCGCAGGATCATCTCGCCCGAATCTTCGGACACTGAGCCGTCGATGCCGTTGGCGGCGAGGATCGCGGCCGCCGGGTGGTTTTTCGGAATATCGAAGGTCGCGGTCACCTGTCCCTGCTCCGCGCCGTGGCGGACCAGTCCGGCGTCGCCGCGACCGCCGAGCGCCAGCGCGAAGGCATCGAGCAGAATGGATTTTCCCGCGCCGGTTTCGCCGGTCAACACCGCAAGGCCGGAGGCGAACTCGATATCGAGCCGCTCGATCAGGACGATGTCGCGGATCGAAAGACGCGCAAGCATCTGAGGCTGGTTCCTGCCATGGGTGTCGCGGACGGGCTCGCAGAGACGCGTGACGGGGAGTCTAACGAAGTTCTGACCAGGACACTAGATCGCGATGATCTTGGATCGATTCGATCCGTGACGATTCCGAAATTCGCATGCTTTGCGGCAACCTTTGATGCGAACTTCTGAACCACTACACTAGCCGAGCCCCATCTTCTTGAACGCCTTGCTGATCCACGAGCCCCGATTCTCGCTTGGCTCGGCCCCGCCCGACTTCACGAGGTTATAGGCGTCCTTGTACCAGCGGCTGTCGGGAAAGTTGTGGCCGAGCACGGCGGCGGCGGTCTGCGCCTCGCCGACGATGCCGATCGCCATGTAGGCTTCGGTCAACCGCGCCAGCGCCTCCTCGACGTGCCGCGTGGTCTGGTAGCGGGTCACCACGGTCTTGAAGCGGTTGATGGCGCCGGTGTAGTCGCGCCGCTCCATGTAGTAGCGGCCGATCGCCATTTCCTTGCCGGCGAGCTGATCGCGCGCACCCTCGAGCTTCTTCTTGGCTTCGCCGGCATATTCGGACGTCGGATATTTGCGGATGACCTCCTCGAGCGAGTTCATCGCCTTTTCGGTCCGGGCCTGATCGCGCGAGATATCCGGAATCTGATCGTAGTTCGAGGCGGCGATCAGGTATTGCGCATAGGCGGCGTCCGGGCTGCCGGGATGCAGCGTGACGTAGCGCGAGGCGGAGCCGATGCAGGTGTCGTAGTCGCCGGCCTGATAAGAGGCGTAGGCCGACATTAGCAGCGATTTCCGCGCCCATTCCGAATAGGGGTGTTCACGGTCGACCTCGTCGAACTTCTTCGTCGCCGCCTTGAGATCCTTGCTGTTGTTCATCAGGAACAAGCCCTCGTTGTAGAGCTTGTCCGCCGGTTCATCGCTGAAGGTCTGCTCGTCCTTCGCCATGAACTTGTCCCACAGCGCGCCTGTTCCGCAGCCGCTCAGGGTCGCCCCCAAAATCACCACACCGGCGACGAGCCGCAATAGCCGGCCGAGCCGATCGAGATGAATTGTGCGAGCCCTCAACGCGATCCGTCCGAGCGCCATACGCTTAGCCAACATCGATGAAAACCTGACGTCCGTGATGCGGTGATCCGGGCACCACCCGGAACAGGCGGTAAACCGGTTCCCAATTTTCGGGATCATGCTCCAGAGCGGTTTGCATTTTGAGGGAAACACCATGTTCTGTCATGGCCGGGCTCATCCGGCCATCCACGTCTTTCCATCCACGTCTTTCTTGAAACTCCAAAGACATGGATGCCCAAAGCCGGGCACGACCGCCGCTGATTCCGTCTAAAAGCAAATCTTCTCTCATCAACCGCGTACGCAGCTATTTCGCCCGGATTAAGGCGAAACGCCGGGCCACACAAGGCTTCCGGGCCTGCGAGACGGCAACTCAAGCAACTCACGGAGCGACAGAACAGAGGCGAGGCACATGGACAGGGCAGAACGCTGCGTCCTGTCGATCAGGACACGTTGGGACCGTAGGCCGCAGCCATGCCGCCCACCATTCCGCCGACCGCTTCGCTCTGACTGCGCGGGCGCGAGGCCGGCTGGCCTTCGACGACCCGCCACGCGGTCCGATCGGCCATCATGGCCGTAAGCACCGCATGGTTGAGCTTGTGCCCGCCGCGCACCGAGCGATAGCCACCGATCAACGGCAATCCCGCCAACGCAAGATCGCCGATCACATCGAGAACCTTATGCCGCGCGCACTCGTCGGCGTAGCGCAGGCCTTCGGTATTCAGCAGCCGCTCGTCGTCGAACACCATGGAGTTTTCGAAGGACGCGCCGCGAGCGAAGCCCGCGCTCCAGAGTTTTTCGACATCGTTCATGCAGCCGAAGGTGCGGGCCCGGCTGATTTCACGGCGAAAACTTTCGGGATTGAGGTCGAGCGCATAATCCTGATGACCGATCACCGGATTGGCGAAATCGATCTCCACCTCGATGCGGAAACCGCGTGCGTGGGGATGCAGTTCGCCGTAGGCGTCGCCCCTGTTCACCCGCACCGGCTTCAATATCTGAATGAAGCGGCGCGCCGCCGACTGCTCGACAATGCCGGCCTGATCGATCGCGGCGACGAACGCGGCCGAGCTGCCGTCCATGATCGGCACTTCGGGGCCATCGATTTCGATGGTGGCGTTGTCGACCCCGAGCCCCCGCAGCGCAGCAAGAACGTGTTCGGCGGTGGACACCAGAGGACCCTGCTGGTCCCCCAGCACCGTGGCCAGTTCGGTCGAGGTGACGGATTTTGCGACGGCGCGGACGCGCCGGTCGTCTCCGTCAGCGCCGCTCCTGACAAAAATAAAACCTGCGTCGATCGACGCAGGTCCGAGGGTCAGACTGACCGCTGACCCGGAATGAACGCCGACACCCGTGACGGTGGCTCGCGAACGAAGCGTCGTCTGGCGGTTGAATTTCATTACCCGTGCCCAAGTGACTCATTCGCGAATGCCGAACTCGTGCCTGGAAGGCAGCGAATCGATTCGTGATCCCCAAAGTCACCACTAAAACATACCGGTTGCCCCAAAGAGCGCCAATTCACGCTTCTTTACCAATTGTTACCCCATCTCCGCCGCAATCGCGCCGCCGGTTGACCAAATTTGCTGCTGCCAACACGACCTTGAAGCGGAACATGAAATAGATAATTTTTTGTTAAATTTCAATCCAATGCCGGGAAATGCCGAGATATTCGATTAAGCAAAGCAAGGGGCTTCAACCCTGGTCGGCTGAAGCCCCTCGAAGTTCAATTGTTACAGCCCGTCAGTTGGCCTGCCGCCGCAGAAAAGCGGGGATATCCAGGTGGTCGTCGCCCTGCGGCGCGGGTGCGACAGGTGCCGGACGTCCGTGCGAGTCCAACCCTTGGGGCGCCGAACGCCGAGCGTATTCCGATACCGGCTCATTAGCCATCTGCTCGGCAACGCTGCGCTGCGGACGCCGCTCCGGCAAGGGCGGCATCGGCGCCATGGCCGGCCCGGAGGGGCGGGCCGCGATCGGCGGCTCGGTATCCTGGTCGCGGCGGCCGAGGCTGACATTGGCCAGACGCTGCAACAGCGACAGCCGGCTCTTCTGCGGATGATCCCCCTCGGTCTCGCCCCTCGCCTGACGGATCTCGTTTTGCGCGGGCATCGGCAGTTCCTCGATCCTCGGCATCCGCTGCGCGCGCACGGGGGCGCGTTCGGCCGGCTGCGGGATGAAGTTCTCCGGGGGCGGCGGCTCGTGGTTCTCGCGCGGGGCCGGATCGTGATCCGGAAACAGCGTCGGCTTTTGCGCGATCGGCCGAACGGTGACGTCGCCGTAGGACGCCGGTTGCATCGCAGCCGGAGCGGCCGGCTGCACCGGCTCGGCGACGGCCGCGGCAATGGCCTCAAGCGCCGCACGCTCGACGGTGGCACCGGAGATAGCGGGCTGTGCCGCCGGAGGTGCGGCCTGGACCACCGGGCGCGGCGGCTCGGCGGCCTTCTGCGCCTGAGCGGCAGCCAGAGCGGCCTGGCGCTTCTGGTCCTCGCGCAGCTTCGCGCTCAGGTCAGCGATACGGGTGTCGTTTGCGGTCGTCGTCGGCGGAGTAGGCGAAATCGGTTTCGCGGCCGGGGTCGTGCCTGCGGTCCGCGCGATCGTGCTCTGGTCGATGCCGGTCGCCACCACCGACACGCGGATGATGCCGTCAAGGCTCTCGTCGAAGGTCGCGCCGACGATGATGTTCGCGTCCTGATCGACCTCCTCGCGGATGCGGGTGGCGGCCTCGTCGACCTCGAACAGCGTCAGGTCCTTGCCGCCGGTGATCGAGATCAAAAGGCCGCGCGCGCCCTTCATCGATGAGTCGTCGATCAGCGGGTTGGCGATCGCGGCTTCGGCGGCGGTGAGCGCCCGCTTCTCGCCCGAGGCCTCGCCGGTGCCCATCATCGCCTTGCCCATCTCGCGCATCACCGCGCGGACGTCGGCGAAGTCGAGATTGATCAGCCCTTCCTTCACCATCAGGTCGGTGATGCAGGCGACGCCCGAATAGAGCACCTGGTCGGCCATCGCGAACGCGTCGGCGAAGGTGGTCTTTTCGTTGGCGACCCGGAACAGATTCTGGTTCGGGATGATCAGCAGCGTATCGACCACCTTGTGCAGCTCGCCGATTCCTGAATCGGCGGTGCGCATGCGGCGCTGGCCCTCGAAGTGGAACGGCTTGGTGACGACGCCGACGGTCAGGATTCCCATCTCGCGCGCGGCCTTGGCGATCACCGGCGCGGCTCCGGTGCCGGTGCCGCCGCCCATTCCCGCGGTGACAAACACCATGTTCGCACCCGAGAGATGATCGCGGATCTCGTCGATGACCTCCTGCGCCGCCGCCGCGCCGACGTCCGGCTGCGAGCCGGCGCCGAGCCCCTGGGTGACCTGCGTGCCCATCTGGATGATGCGCTGCGCCTTCGACATGGTCAGCGCCTGCGCATCGGTGTTGGCAACCACGAAATCGACACCCTGCAATCCGGCGGTGATCATGTTGTTGACCGCGTTGCCGCCAGCACCGCCGACTCCGAATACGGTGATCCGCGGCTTCAGCTCGTGAATGTCGGGAACGTTGAGATTGATGGTCATGGTTGCCTCTCGATTACGCGCGCGGTGTCGCTGTGCCAGCGGTCGTCGACCGTGGGAGTTGATGGAATCTGCAAAGCGGCGGAAAATTCATCAGAAGCCCTCCCGGAGCCATCGTCCGACCTTTCCAAAATATCCGTTGGTCCCTGTGCGAAGCTCCCGCGTGTGCCGCGGTTCGACATGTTCGAGATGAGCATATTGCGGATACACCAGCAGGCCGGTGGGAACCGCGAAGGACGCGCTCTTGGCTTCGTGGGGCAGCCGGCCGAAGCCGAGCGGGCGGCCGATGCGGACCGGACGGCGGAGGATGCGCGTCGCGAGTTCGGGAACGCCGGTGAGCTGCGATGCGCCGCCGCTCAGCACCACCCGCGCCCGCGGCTCGGCGGCAAAGGGGGAATCCGCGAGCCGGTCCCTGACCATCTCAAAAATCTCCTCGACGCGCTGACGAACGATGTTGGCGATTGTCGCGCGCGATACGACCTGAGGCGCGTCGCTGTCGCTGTCTCCGGCTGCCGGAACCGTCATCAGTTCGCGAACGTCGGAACCACCCGTCAGCACCGTGCCATATAACGTCTTGATTCGCTCGGCATCCGCAATGCACGCGCCGAGCCCGCGGGCAAGATCCATCGTGACGTGATGCCCGCCGATGGCGAAACCGCTCGCGTGAACGAAGCGGCCGGCCGAATAAATCGCGATCGTGGTCGTTCCGGCCCCCATCTCCACCACCGCGGCGCCGAGATCGGCTTCGTCGTCGGTCAGAACTGACAGCCCCGCCACATAGGGGCTCGCCGCCATGGCCTCCACGGTAAGGTGACAGCGCTCGACCGCCAGCATCAGGTTTTTCGCGACCGTCGCCTCCGCGGTCACCACGTTCATGTCGACGCCGAACCGGCGCGCCACCATGCCGCGGGGATCGCGGATCCCCTTGACGCCGTCGAGCGAATAACCGACCGGCAGCGCATGGAGCACGGTGCGTCCGGGGGCGGTGGCATGGCGCATGCCGGTCGAGGTGACGCGGCTGACGTCGGATGACGTCACCGCGCCGCCCTGAATGTGAGACGCGGCTTCGATCAACTGGCCCTGCAGCCGTCCGGCCGAGACCGGCAAGAGCACCGATTCGACCCGGACCTTGGCCATCTGCTCGGCGAGCGACACCGCCTGGCGCACCGCCTGTTCGCATTGGGCGAGATCGGCCACCGCGCCGGCCTTCATGCCGCGCGACTGGATCTGGCTGTAGCCGATCAACTCGACCGAATGGGTCCGTCCGCGCAGCGCTTCGTTTGGCGCGCTCGGCTTCAGCCGCGCGATCAGGCAGGCGATCTTGCTGGTGCCGATGTCCAGCGAGGCCACCAGCGCGCTGCGATTGTGCGGCATCGGCCGCGTCTTCGGGGTCTGGTTGCGGTCGAGGCCGGTCATGCGCTGCCGGCCTTCTTGCTGGATTTCTTGAACTGCTCTTCGCGCGCCTTGGCGGCCTCTTCCGAAAGCCGCACGGTCACGCGGTCGGGCAGCCGCATGTCGATGGCGGTGATGTCGCGCGACAGCAGCTTGTCTTCCATGTCGTATTTCACCAGCGCAGCGAGCGCGCGGCCGACGTCGGTCTCCGGAAGGCGGATATCGAGGCCGTCCTTGAGACGCAGATTCCAGCGCCGTTCGCCGACCAGGATCGCAGCCTTGAGCTGGTTGTTCACCACCGGGTATCGCGCGACCAGGGCGAGGAAATCCTTGGCGCGGGTTTCGGCTCCCTTCCCGACCACGAGCGGCAGCGAAGCGAAGCGGCGGGTGACGTAAGGCTCGAGCACGACACCGTCATCCGCGATCACCGACAGCTTGCCGTCCTCCTGCCACAACGCGAAGGGTCGGCGCTCGGTGATGTCGATCTGCAACGCGCCGGGATAAAGTTTCAGCACGGTCGCGTCCGCGATCCACGGATCGCCTTTGAGACTGTCGCGCACGCCGGCCGCATCGAGGAACAACAGCGAGGAACGGCCATTGACGCCGCCGACCGCCAACACCTCGTCCTGGGTCAACTGCTTGCGGCCGTTGACGATGACCGAGCTGATGCGGAAGCCCGCGGCGTTGGCGAGCGCATTGCGCGCGTCGCTCAAAGCCCCGATCGCCGCATCGACGTGTCCGCCCGTGATGACGCCGAGCGCTGCGCCGCCGCCGAGGACGATCACGGTCAGCGCCATGCCGAGCCGGCGCGGAACGTAGCGCTCCAGAAGGGCGATCGCGCGGTTGGGGTTCCTGGCACGCGCATCGAGGCGGTCCGCCCGGGCGCGCTTCAGCTTCGTGACCTGCTCGCGCAGCAAGATGCCCGCGCCGCTGGCGGCGAGCCTGATCAGGTCGGCCTGCTTCAGCAGGCCGGACCCCGTCAGGTCAGACATGGACCCCGGCGATCTCAACGACCGATCGAGACGTCCTCCACCCTTCATCGCGCGCGCTCGTCAACGTTTTGCCCCGCACTGCTTGTCGAATTCAGTGCCGAGGCAGGAACTCCCATCGGAGACACGCGCGACCACCTGGCAATGCCGGACGGGGGCGCCGACCTCGCGGCAGGTCCGCAACTCCCTCGATGCGATCGTCGAAGCGGAAAATCCGCAACAGCTCGCGCCCCGGCAGCCTCGCGTCACATGAGCCGCCAGCGTTAACCTTCGGACGTCCTGGTAAACAAAAGGTAAAACTGGTCCGGGCAGGCCGTGTTTTGGTGCGATAAAAGAATGCCTTGCGGCTTTTTGGACGATTGGCGCTCCAGCGGCCGAAAATACCTCCGGCGGTTCCTCGCCGGCCGGCAAACCTTCAAGCCGGGCGGATGGCTTTTTCCGCAAGCACGATCTGATCGCGCAGGAAATCCGAAAATCCGATCCCCTGCGCATGAAGCGCCTTCGGATAGAGGGAGGCCGCAGTCAGGCCCGGCAGGGTATTGGTCTCGAGATAGACCGGCTTTTCGCCGGTCACGATGAAATCGGTGCGGGAATAACCGCGGCAGGACAACGCCCGGTGCGCCCGCAGCGCATCATCCATGATCCGCGCGGCGATGGCCGGCGAGAACCTCCCGGGGCAGATCTCCTGCGTCGTCTTCGCCAGATATTTCGACGCGTAGTCGAACCGGCCCTCCGCCGGCACGATCTCGACCGGCGGAAGCGCGATGACCGTGCCGTCGGCGCGCTCCAGCACGCCGCAGGTCGCCTCGACGCCCGGCACGAACGGCTCGATCACATATTCTTCGGCCCTCGCCGCCTCACGCACGGCGACGAGGTCCTGCATCGCGTTGACGAAGATCAGACCGTAGCTCGATCCGTCGCGCGCCGGTTTTGCGATCAGCCGGCCATGCTCGGCCAAGGCACGATCGATGTCCTGCAGCGGCACGCCGGGAGGCACGTTGACGCCCGCCAGCGCCGCGAACCGCTTCGCCGCGACCTTGTCGAACGCAAGATGCGAGGCGGCCGAGCCGGAGCCCGTAAAAGGAATGCCGCGCAGTTCGCACATCGCCTGCAATTCGCCGTTCTCGGCGCGGCCGCCATGAAGGCCAAGCACCAGCAGGCGATCCTCAGCCTTC
Organism: Nitrobacter sp. 62-13; assembly: GCF_001896955.1. GTDB lineage: Bacteria > Pseudomonadota > Alphaproteobacteria > Rhizobiales > Xanthobacteraceae > Nitrobacter. Next base: position 31,444 of record NZ_MKRN01000199.1, read on the forward strand.
GCCGCATCGAGCGCCCGTTCAAGCGGCACGCCGGCGCCGCCGGGGACAAACTCGTCCTCGAAAGGCCGCGCGTGACCGAGCAGCGCCTCGGAGCGCACACTATGAACATCGTCGCGCACATCCCAGAACCACAGCTCCGCATCCGGCAAAGCGCGGCGCAGCGCCTGCGCGCTCGCCACCGAGACGAGGCGCTCCTTGTTGCTGCCGCCGAAAAGGATGGTGATGCGCATAAGCCTATTCCAATCCGATCCGCTTGATTTCCCATTGCAGGTCGACGCCCGACTGCTTCTTCACCTGCGCGCGCACGAAATCCCCCAGCGTCTCGATCTCGCGCGCGGTCGCCTCGCCGGTATTGATGAGGAAGTTGCAATGCATCTCCGAGACCTGCGCGCCGCCGACGCGATGGCCGCGCATCCCGGCGGCATCGATCAGTTTCCACGCGCTCTGCCCCGGCGGATTCTTGAAGGTCGAGCCGCCGGTCTTCTCGCGGATCGGCTGCACCGTCTCGCGATGGCTCTGCACCTCGTCCATGCGCGCGCGGATCGCTTCCGGCGTGGCCTTGCGTCCGCGAAACGTCGCGCCGGTGAAGATGACGGAGGGATAGATCGCGCTGTTGCGATATTCGAACTTCATGCCGGCATTGTCGAACGTCATCTTGTCGCCGCGGCGGCTGACGGCGCGCGCCTGGACCAGAACATCTTTCGTCTCGCTGCCGTTGGCGCCCGCATTCATGCGCAGCGCGCCGCCGATGGTGCCGGGGATGCCGAAATAGAATTCGAGGCCGCCGAGACCCGCCGCGACCGCAGCTTCGGCGACCCGCTTGTCGAGCGCGGCGGCGCCGGCGCGCAACGTTTCGCCGTCGGTCGCGATCTCCCCGAAGCCGCGCGCCGACAGGCGGATCACCACGCCCGGCAGGCCGCGGTCGCGCACGATGAGGTTGGAGCCGACGCCGATGCAGTAGATCGGAATCTCCTCCGGCAGATGCCGCAGGAAGTAAGCGAGATCGTTTTCATCCGCCGGCGTGAACAGCACCTGCGCCGGACCGCCGACGCGAAACCATGTCAGCGGCGCCAGCGGTTCGTTCGCCAGCATTCGCCCGCGCAGCTCCGGCATCTGCGATTTCAGTTTTGTCGTGATGTCCGGGAAGGTCACGAGAAGCTACTCTTTTCGTCATGGCCGGGCTTGTCCCGGCCATCCACGTCTTGCAGAATTTCCACATGGCTGGTGGATGGATCTATATTCTTACCGATCGTCCGAATGGAATTCTCTACGTCGGCGTCACGAATGATCTTGTCCGCCGCATCTATGAGCATCGATCCGAATTCGTAGAGGGCTTCACCAAGCGGTATGGACTGAAGCGATTGGTCTATTTCGAGCAGTTTGACGATATCCGCGCCGCCATCCAACGAGAGCACAATATCAAACATTGGCCTCGTGCCTGGAAAGTCCGAAAAATTGTCGCGCGCAATCCCGATTGGGACGACCTTTTTGAAACAATTGCCAAGTGAAGACGTGGATGGCCGGGACAAGCCCGGCCATGACGACCATGGCTGATGCGTTCGCATCGCACTCATCCCAGCGCCTTGAGTTCGCCCGGCAGCGCGTAGGCCCACTGCGTGATGTTGCCGGCGCCGAGGCACACCACATAATCGCCGGGCTTCGCGAGCCCCGCAACGACGCCCGGCAGCGCCGCCGACTCCTGCAACGGCACCACCTGGCGGTGACCGTGGGCGCGCAGGCCAAGCACGAAGTGGTCGCGGTCGATGCCCTCGATCGGCGGCTCGCCCGCCGGATAGACCTCGGCGACGATGACGGTATCGGCATCGTTGAAGCAGGTGCAGAATTCCTCGAAAAGCGATTGCAGGCGGGTGTAGCGATGCGGCTGCACCACGGCGATGACCCGGCCGGCGGTGGATTCACGCGCCGCCTTCAGCACCGCTGCGATCTCGACCGGATGATGGCCGTAGTCGTCGATGACGGTGACTCCGTTCCATTCGCCGGTCTTGGTAAAGCGCCGCTTGACGCCGCCGAACCCTGCGATGGCGCTGCGGATCGTTGCGTCGGGAATGCCGAGTTCATGCGCCACCGCGATCGCCGCCGTGGCGTTGAGCGCGTTGTGGCGGCCGGGCATCGGCAGCACGAGATCGGAAATCTCGTGGGCGGCGTCGGTCTTGCGGTTGCGGAACACGACGCGGAATCGCGAGCCGCCGCCGTTCGGCGCGAGGTCGACCAGCCGGGCGTCGGCCTGCGGGTTCTCGCCGTAGGTGATGATACGGCGGTCCTCGATCTTGCCCACCATGCTTTGCACGACGGCATGATCGATGCACATCACCGCGAAGCCGTAAAACGGCACGTTCTCCACGAACGAACGGAATGCGTCCTGCACGGCGTCGAAGGTCTTGAAGTGATCGAGATGCTCGGGATCGACATTGGTGACGATGGCGACGTCGGTCGGCAGCTTCAGGAACGTGCCGTCGCTTTCGTCGGCTTCCACCACCATCCACTCGCCCGCCCCCAGCCGCGCATTGGTGCCGTAGGCATTGATGATGCCGCCGTTGATGACGGTGGGATCGAAATCGCCGGCGTCGAGCAGTGCGGCGACCATCGACGTGGTCGTGGTCTTGCCGTGGGTGCCGGCGATGGCGACGCAGCTTTTCAGCCGCATCAGCTCGGCGAGCATCTCGGCGCGACGCACGACGGGAATGCGCTGCGCGCGCGCCGCCATCAATTCGGGATTGTCGCGCTTGATCGCGGTGGAAACAACGAGCACGTCCGCGCCGTTCACGTTGCCGGCCTTGTGGCCGACCGTGACATTGATCCCCTTCTCGCGCAGGCGGCTGACATTGGCGCCCTCGGACGCGTCCGAACCCTGCACGGTGTAGCCGAGATTGCACAGCACCTCGGCGATGCCGCTCATGCCGATGCCGCCGATGCCGACGAAGTGGATGGGGCCGATTTCGCGCGGCAGTCTCATGTCTGTTCCTTGCCGTCATCGTCCGGAGGGACGATCCAGGAGTCCGCGACACCGATTCACAGCGGCCCGCATGGCGTACTGGATGCCCCGCTTTCGCGGGGCATGACAAGCCCGAATCAACTAGATTCCGGCCACTTTAACGACCAGATCCGCGAGCCGCTCCGCCGCGTCGAGGCGGCCCACGGTGCGCGCTGCCGCCGCCATGGCCGCAAGCCGCGCCGGATCGTCGGCCAACGCGGACAGGTCGGCCGCAAGGCGCTCCGGCGTGAAGTCCGCCTGCACGATGCGGATCGCGCCGCCGGCATCCGCCAGCACGCCGGCATTGGCGAACTGGTCCTGATCGAGCGCGCCGGGCAGCGGCACCAGGATCGAGGGGCGTCCGATCGCGCCAAGCTCGGCCACCGTGCCCGCGCCAGAGCGGGAGACGATAATGTGGCTCGACGCCAGCCGCGCCGGCAGGTCGGCGAAGAACGGCGCCAGCTCGGCATTGATCCCGAGCCGATCATAAACCGCGCGGACCCGCGCCATGTCTTCGCCGCGCACCTGCTGGGTCAGCACCAGCCGCCGCCGCAGCGCGGCTTCGAGCTGCTCGATCGCCTCCGGCACGATGTCGCTCATGACGCGCGCGCCCTGGCTGCCGCCGACGACGAGTACGCGCAAGGGATCGTCCCGACCAGGCACGGCAAAGGGAGCGGCGGCGGCCGCGAGAATCGCCGGCCGCATCGGCGTGCCGGTCGTCGTGGTCTTGCCGATCAGCGAGGGCTCCTTGGCGAGCACGCCGGGCAGCGAGGTGGCGATGGCGCTGACACGGCGCGACAGGAAGCGGTTAGCGCGGCCCATCACCGCGTTGGCATCGTGGATCAGGGTCGGAATTCCGGCGAGCCGCGCCGCGAGCAGCGGCGGCAAGGTCGGATAGCCGCCGAAGCCGATCACGGCGGCGGGCTTCAACCGGTGCATCAGCTTGAACGCGACGGCGGCGCCGGCCGCAAGCGTCAGGCCGGTGCGCGCCAGCGCCAATGGCGAGCGGCCACGCACGGTCTCGCTCGGCACCACGTCGGTCATGTCCTTCGAGAACAGCCCGCTATAGCGCAGCGCGCGCGAGTCCGTCACCAGCCGCACCCGCAGACCGCGCTTCATCAGCTCGACGCCGAGCGCCTCCGCTGGAAACAGGTGTCCCCCGGTGCCCCCGGCCGCGAGCAGGATGAGAGGTTGTTGTTCAGTCACAAGATTCGTCACCCGATCCCAATCACCATCGTCATGGCCGGGCTTCGTCCCGGCCATCCACGCCTTTTCCTATCACACGCTTGCAAAACGTGGATGCCCGGCACCACAGGGGCGGAGCAAAGGACGCCGTTCTTCGAACGGCTATGGCCGGGGCACGAGGGTCAGGCCGCGAACATCCATCTACGCATAGCTCGCGGCGGCGGTCGCCTCGCTGATCGATTCCATTTCCGTGCGCGGCCTCTGCCGCGTCAGCGCCAGCATCAGGCCGACGCCGTAAGCGAGCGAGACCATCGACGAGCCGCCATAGGAAATGAACGGCAGCGTCATGCCCTTGGCGGGGATCAGATGCAGGTTGACCGCCATGTTGATGGCGGCCTGCACGCCGAACATGATCGCGAGCCCGGATGCCGCAAAGCGCGAGAACAGATCCTCCGACGCATAGGCGCGCGACAGGGTGCGCATGACGATGAAGGTGAACAGCGCCAGCAGCGCCAGGCACATGATGATGCCGAATTCCTCGGCGCCGACCGCGAACACGAAATCGGTGTGACTGTCCGGAAGACTCCGCTTGGCGATGCCCTCGCCCGGACCGAGCCCGAACCAGCCGCCGTTGGCGAAAGCATCCATGGCGGTATCGACTTGGAATGTATCGCCGGAAGCCGGATCCATGAATCGCTGGATGCGGACGGCGACGTGAGGGACCAGCATATAGGCGGCGAACAATCCGGCGATCGCGGTGCCTGCGAGACCGAACACCCAGACGATGCGCATGCCGGCGATGAAAAACAGCGCACCCCACACCATCAGGATCAGCATGGTCTGGCCGAAGTCAGGCTCCATCACCAGCAGCGTGACCAGTCCCAGCAACAGCGTCAGCGCCATCGAGGTCGCCGGCATCTCGGGCTTGCGCGCGGATTCCGAAAAGAGCCACGCCGCCAGCACGACGAAAGCGGGCTTTGCGGATTCCGAGGCCTGGATGTTGACGCCAAGGATCGTAATCCAGCGTTTCGCGCCCTTGACCTCCGGGCCGAACGCGAGCGTGGCCACGATCAGCACGATGCTGAGCCCGAACACGATCAGCGCCGAGCGGCGGATCTGGCGCGGCGACAGGAACGACACGCCGACCATCACGACGATCGACGGCACCAGAAACAGCACATGGCGGTGAAAGAAATGAAACGGATCGAGCCCGATCCGGGTCGCGACCGAGGGGCTGGCCGCCAGCGACAGCACCACGCCGGTCAGCATCAGAAGGATCATGGCCGCCAGCAACAACCGGTCCACGGTCCACCACCATTCCGAGAGCGGCGTACGTTGTTCACGTGAAATCATGGCGGATCCTGCAGGCGGAGATCACGCCATTGGTCCCCGATCGTGATTACCGGGAGGTTAAGGAAACCGGACAAGTTTTCGGGAGCGACCATTCCGCTCGTCATGTCCACACGTGTTGCGGGCATCCACGTCTTAGGAATTTGAGCGAAAAAAGGCGTGAATGGCCGGAATAAATCCGGCCATGCCGAAAGTCGGTTCGGCTACGCCACCGGCTTGACGCCGGGCAGCGCCTGCACCAGTTCGCGGAAGCGGTCGCCCCGGACTTCGAAATTGCGGAACTGATCGAACGAGGCGCAGGCCGGCGACAGCAGCACCACGGCGTCCGCAAGGCCCGACGCCTCGGCATCGCGCGCGGCGACGGGCACCGCCGTTTCCAGCGTCCCGGTGATCTCGTACGGCACCTTGTCCTCAAGCGTGGCCGCGAAGTCCTGCGCCGCCTCCCCGATCAGATAGACCTTGCGGACGCGCGGGAACAATTCGGCAAGCGATGCGATGCCGCCGCTCTTCGGCTTGCCGCCGGCGATCCAGAAAATATCGGTGAAGGACGACAGCGCCTTTTCGGTCGCGTCGGCATTGGTGCCCTTGGAGTCGTTGACGAAGAGCACGTTGGCCTTGCGTCCGACCTGCTCCATGCGGTGCGCGAGGCCGGGAAAGCTGCGCAGGCCATCTTGCAGGATGTGCCTGGTCACGCCGAGCGCGAGCGCCGCCGCCGAGGCGCAGGCGGCGTTCTGCGCGTTGTGCCGTCCGCGCAGCGAGCCGATGCCGCCGATATCGGCTATCTCGCTGCGGGCGCCGCCCGACGCGCGAACGATCCTGCCATGATCGACCCAGATGCCATCCGCGAGCGGCCGCTTCACCGAGACGCGCACCACGTCCTTGCCGGCCTGTTCGATGCGATCCGCGGCGGCGCGGCTCCAGATATCGTCGACACCGATGACAGCCGTTCCTTGCGGCTGCACGCTTGCAACCAGCCTCTCCTTCACCGCCGCATAGTGCTCGATGGTGCCGTGGCGATCGAGATGATCGGGACTGACGTTGAGCAGGATGCCGACGGTCGGATCGAGCGAAGGCGTCAGGTCGATCTGATACGACGACATCTCGATGACATGCACGCGCCCCTTGCGCGGCGGCTCCAGCGACAGGATCGCGGTGCCGATGTTGCCGCCCATCTGCACATCGTGACCGGCCTCGCGCATCAGATGCGCGACCAGCGCCGTGGTGGTCGACTTGCCGTTGGTGCCGGTAATGGCAACGAAGGGCGCGTCCGGCACATGACGACGCCGCTCGCGGCAGAACAGTTCGATGTCGCCGATCACCTCGACGCCGGCCTCGCGCGCCGCCAGCACGCTCCAGTGCGGCGTCGGATGAGTCAGCGGCACGCCGGGCGCAAGCACCAGCGCGGCGAAATTGGTCCACGCCACCGTGCGCAGGTCCGCGGTCATGAAGCCGGCCTGCGCCGCCTTCGCGAGATTGTCGGCGCTGTCGTCGCCTGCGATGACTTCCGCGCCGCCCGCCTTCAGCGCGTGACAACTCGCAAGGCCGGAGCCGCCGAGGCCGAACACCGCGACCATCTTGCCGGCGAAGGAGGTGACGGGGATCATGGGAAGGCCTTACGCAGGGCGGGCCGTGACGAACTCTGAGTGTTGTCACCTTTCCCCTTGAGGGGGAGGTCGGCGCGCAGCGCCGCGAGGCGGGTATCTGTAAAAACAAGACACCCCCCTCCCCAGCCCTCCCCATCAAGGGGGGAGGGAGCAGGAAGAGCAGCGCCGCGAGGGAATCCGGCAACGAGATGCGGCATATTCCAGACCGTCACCGCAGCTTCAACGTCGAAAGACCGGCCAGCGCCAGCATCACCGAGATGATCCAGAACCGGATCACGATCTGCGGCTCGGTCCAGCCGAGTTGCTCGAAGTGATGGTGGATCGGCGCCATCTTGAAGATGCGCTTTCCCGTCAGCTTGAACGACGCCACCTGCACGATCACCGACACCGCTTCCAGCACGAACAGGCCACCGATGACCGCCAGCACGATCTCGTGCTTCACCGCGACCGCGATCGAGCCGAGCATGCCGCCGAGCGCCAGCGAACCGGTGTCGCCCATGAAG
>NZ_MKRN01000200.1 GCF_001896955.1 Nitrobacter sp. 62-13
GGACTTCGCCGCCCGAGCGCGGGCGCGCAAACTCAAGCCTGAGGAATATCAGGGCGGCACCACGGCCGTGTCGAACCTCGGCATGTACGGCATCAAGGATTTCACTGCGGTGATCAATCCGCCGCATGCCACGATCCTTGCGGTCGGCGCGAGCGAGGAGCGCGCGGTCGTGCGGGGCGGGAAGATCGAGGCCGCGCACATCATGAGCGTGACGTTGAGTTGCGATCATCGCGCGGTCGACGGCGCGCTCGGCGCGGAGCTGATCGGCGCGTTCAGGACGCTGATCGAGAACCCCGTGATGATGATGGTGTAGTTTGTATAAAGTTCAAGAATTCAGAGACTACATGCTGAACACAGCAGGTTTGGCTGCCTCGACCTATAATACCTATAATTCCTTTTTGGGGCGTATCGATCAGGCTATCGGCGGCCTGGATGAGGCGCTTGCTAGAGACGGAACAGATAAGGTGCTGGAGTGGAGTCGGACGACGAGCACACCGCCATTCGATGTGTTCCCGAGCCATGCTCGATCTGTTCTGAACAAATACATTCAGTTCCACATCGATGCGCAATCTCCTGATACTCAAGAGGTTCAGGAGGAGATGGCAACGGACGCTCAGCAGGCCAGCGGCTTAGCGTTTCGGCTTGAAAAGGAGATGCAGGCTGCGGTCCGGAAGCAACTAAGTAATCTTGAAGCTGGTTTGGTTGAAGACGACGAGGGAAGGGAGCTCGCTGTTTCAACTGGCTACATTGATATCGTGGCCCGAGACAAATTGGGCAAGCTGGTCGTAATAGAATTGAAGGCGGGCATGTGTCCAACCGGAGCTTTGGAGCAAGCTCTCGGCTATGCGCAGGCATTATCGGAAGAGCGCAACGAAGACGTCAGGGTAATGTTGATCGCCTCCGACTTCTCAGATCGATTGAGAGCTGCTGCTAAGCGTGCAAATGGACTCCAATTGTTGAAATATGAATTTTCACTGCAGTTCAATGAACTAAAGTAGTGCTCATGCCTGACACCTCCTTCGACGTCATCATCATCGGCTCCGGTCCGGGCGGCTACGTCACCGCGATCCGCGCGGCGCAACTCGGCTTCAAGACGGCGATCGTCGAAAAACAGCATCTCGGCGGCATCTGCCTGAACTGGGGCTGCATTCCGACCAAGGCGCTGCTGCGCTCGGCGGAAATCTATCACTACATGCAGCACGCCAAGGATTACGGCCTGTCGGCGGAGAAGGTGAGCTTCGATCCGAAAGCCGTGGTGCAGCGATCGCGCGGGGTTTCGAAACGCCTCAACGAGGGCGTCGGCTTCCTGATGAAGAAGAACAAGGTCACGGTGATCTGGGGCGAGGCGTCGATCGACGCGCCCGGAAAGATCATGGTGAAGGCGGCCGGCGCCGATGCGCCGAAAGGCGTGCTGGGAGCAGGCAGCTATCAGGCCAAGCACATTATCGTCGCGACCGGTGCGCGGCCGCGCGCGCTGCCGGGGCTGGAGGGTGACAAGAAGCTGGTGTGGACCTACTTCGAGGCAATGGTCGCGCCGAAGATTCCGAAGTCGCTGCTGGTCGTCGGCTCCGGCGCGATCGGCATCGAGTTCGCCTCGTTCTTCCGCACCATGGGCGCGGAGGTCACCGTCGTCGAGGTGCTGCCGCAGATCCTGCCGGTCGAAGATGCCGAGATCGCCGGCCTTGCCCGCAAGCAGTTCGAGAAGCAGGGCATCAAGATCATGACCTCCACCAAGGTCACGAAGCTGGACAAGAAGGCCGACAGCGTCGTCGCCACCATCGACGATGGCAAGGGCAAGCCGGTCACCGCCGAGTTCGAACGGGTGATTTCGGCGGTCGGCGTGGTCGGCAATATCGAGAACCTTGGCCTCGAGAAGCTCGGCGTGAAGACCGAGCGCGGCTGCATCGTGATCGACGGTTACGGCAGGACCAGCGTGCCGGGCATCTACGCGATCGGGGATGTCGCGGGACCGCCGATGCTGGCGCACAAGGCCGAGCACGAGGGGGTCATCTGCATCGAGGCGATCAAGGGGCTGAAGCCGCACCCGATGGACAAGCTGCTGATCCCGGGCTGCACCTATTGTCACCCGCAGATCGCATCCGTAGGCCTGACCGAAGCCAAGGCGAAGGAGGCGGGCAGGGACATCCGCGTCGGCCGCTTCCCGTTCGCCGGCAACGGCAAGGCGATTGCGCTTGGCGAGGATCAGGGGCTCGTCAAGGTGATCTTCGACAAGACGACGGGCCAGCTTCTGGGCGCGCACATGATCGGCGCGGAAGTCACCGAGTTGATCCAGGGCTATGTGGTGGCGATGAACCTCGAAACCACCGAGGAAGAACTGATGCACACCATCTTCCCGCATCCGACGCTGTCGGAAATGATGAAGGAAGCGGTGCTCGACGCCTACGGACGCGTGCTCAATATGTAAGAGGCTATAGCGTTTCGAGCGAAGGGGATGCCGGTTCGCGTGAAGAAAACGCGTCAAAACAAAATCACAGAGCCTCGCTTGATTTCCATCAGAAGCGGAAAGGCTTTCAGATCTTCTGCCCGCCTTTGCCGCTGCCGACGGTGATGCTGATGCGCTGGATTTCGGCGCGGCCCGCCGGATACTTGACCTCGATGGTGGCGCTGTCGACGCCGGCGAAATCGGGTTTCGATTTGTAGAAGGCGACGAAGCCGGGCACCTCGAGCGCGAGGCACTGTTTGTAGTTGGTGGCCGTCACCTTGCCGCGCTTGATTGTCAGCGTTCCATTGGCGGGCGGAGCGAGCAGGCGTATGGCGGGCAGGGTGCCGCTCGTGCAATCGGGTTTGACGTTGAGGTAAAGTCCGACCTGGATATTGGTCGCCGCGGCGCCTTTGGCCGACCGTTCGACGGTTGCGCCCTGGGCCCATGCCGAAGACATCAGCGCGGCGGCGAGCGTGAAATTCGCGCCGAATGTCGCCAGCGACATCAAGCCGCCTGGGGCGGCGCGGGATTTCGGTATCACGGGACGCACCATGCAAGCCGGGTTTATCGTGGCGGACCGCCGCTGCCAACAAACCAACAGACTATAGTGCTTTCGAGCGAAGTGGCTACCGGCTTCGCGTGTAGAAACCGCGTCCAGCAAAAGCCGAAGTCCGCTTGTGATCCCTCAGAAGCCGCAAGGCTCCGGCATGTAAGCGTTCGCCGTGCGGTCGCAATCGCATCGGGCGCCGCGCGTGTCGCCCGGCCATGATGTTCAGAGCAGAAACGGCAGCCCGGCGCCGGCGTCGCCCGAGACGGTCGGCGTTTCCGGTCGATCGAAATCGCTCATCCGGAATGCCGCGAGCGGCGTGGACGAATTGCCGGTTCTCGGTGGAGCAGCGCCATCCGCTGGCAGCATGGTATTCGCGCTGCGATCATGCTGGGTCAAATAGGGCGAGGCAAACAGGCTGATGCCGTTCTCGTTGAGCGCGTACATCGGCGTCAGGTAGCCGGCCTCGCTGTCGGTCGCGAGCGCCGGACGGCGATTGTCGAGGATGACCCAGCTATTGCGATCCCTCACCGCGAGCACGGCATGATCCTCGCGGGCCGAACGGTCGCGCACGAGCAAAATGCGAAGGTCCTGTTCGGCGGTGCCGGTCTCCCGGAGCAGCGCATATTTGGCGATCGCATAGTCCTCGCAGTCGCCGCGGCCGCTGCGAAGCGACGCGAGAGGAGCCGACCAGACGTCGGGCACGCCGTGTTGCGCCAGGTCGCTGGTGTAGAGGATCGCGCGGTTGACGAGGCGGTTCACCGCTTCCAGACGGCCCCGGCCGTCATGCGCTTTCGCTTCGGCGATCAACGCAACGAAGCGGCTGGCAGCCGGTGTGCAGGCCGTCGGATCGTTCCGGCAGGCTGCGACGACGCGCATCTCGGTATCGAACTCGGCTTTCAAGACGCGCCATTTGCGCCACAGCACGCCTTCCGGAGCCTTGAACGTCAACAGGCCGAACGGTTCGGATGACACCGTGGTCGCCGACCCCGCGCCAGCGACAGGAGTCGGAGCATCCGAGGTGACGGTCTCGCTGGCGGTCGAAGCGACGCGAACGGACTGGTCGGGCGGAGCCTTGCCGTCGAGTCGGGCCAGAACGCCGTTGATCGAGAAGAAGCGTGCGCCGTTGGTTCGCGACGTCGGCGCAGGCTTGGGCGGCTCCAGCATCGATGGCGTAATCAGGTCATCGAAGATGTGGGTCTTGAGCCTGTCTTTCCTGGCCGCATAGCTTTCATGCGTCGTGCCGGCCAGTATCGTGAGGCTGAAAAATGCGCCCGCAACGACAATGCGGCTCTTGAATCCGAACAACATACGACGCCCCAGTTTCCCGGGATCGTCGGTCGGCTGTGAAGCCGATCCTCGTCCCGTGTTTGGGACGATCAGTAGTTGCGCGCAGCTAGAACGGCGTTAAAGCGGTGTCGTCTGCCTTATATATCCGGCAACGAGGCCAACAAGAGGATGCCGAAGCACGTAAGATTTAATCGAAGAATTGCGTAAGATTTGAATCAAAGTGAAAGAGACAAGCCGCGGCGTTGAAAAGCAGCCTCGCGATCTCTCAACGCTCGCGCAGCGCTTCGTCGCGAAGCAGCCGGGCGGGCCGGACCAGATAATCGAGAACCGATTTGTGTCCCGTCATCACCTCGACCGTCGCAACCATTCCCGGAATGATCGGCAGCGGAGTCTTGCTGGTGCCGAGATGGTTTTTGTCGGTGCGGACGATGACCCGATAGAAGGTTTCCTTCTCGCCGTTGCGGCTGGGCTTGTCGTCGGTGATCGCATCGGCGCTGACGCGTTCCACTTTTCCGTTCAGCGAACCGTAGACCGACGAGTCGTAGGCCGAGATCTTCACGATCGCATCCTGGCCGGCTCTGATGAAGGCGATGTCCTGCGGCCGAATCTGACCCTCGACCAGCAGATTGTCGTCCAGCGGAACGATGTCCATCAGATTGCCGCCGGGCTGAATCACCGCCCCGATGGTCGTCACGTTGATCTTGTTGACGATGCCGTGCACCGGAGATTTCATCTCGGCGCGGAAGACGCGGTCCTTCGCCGACTTGATGTTTTCCTCGAGCACCGCGAGATCGCCGCGGGATTTTGCAAGGTCTTCGTCAGCCTGCGCCCGCAACGTGGCTTTCGCGTTCTGCAATCGCGATTCAGCTTCCTGGATGCCGGCCTCCGCCTTGGCCATTGACGCCTTTGCGACGTCCAGTTGCCCCTGCATGTCGGTGGCCTGCCGCTGGATGCGCAGCAGTTCGATCTCGGGAACGACTTTCTGGTTATAAAGCTTCTGCGTGAGGTCGAGCTCGCGTTGCAAAAGCTTCAGGGTGTTGGTGAGTTTGACCGATGTCGCTTTATACTCTTCGAGCTCGCTGCGGCGCTGCGTTGACTGCTGGACGATCACATCGATGTCCTGCGCGAGCTTGCGGGCGCGGGCCTGGAACAGGCTTTGCTCCGCGGCCACCGCGGCAGGCGCCGCCTTCTCGAGCTCCGGCGGAAATTCCAGCGTGCTCTTGCCGGCCGACTCCGCTTCCAGCCGAGCCACGCGCGCGGCGGTGGCATATCGCCGTTCGCGAATCTCGCCGAGCTCGGAAGCGAATTTGATGTCCTCGATCCGCATCACGGTCTGGCCCTTGGAGACGATATCGCCTTCCTTCACCAGAATGGCGCCGACGATGCCGCCTTCGAGCGACTGCAACACCTGCATCTGTTGAGTGGGGATCACGCGGCCGTTGCCGCGCTTCACTTCATCCAGTATCGCAAAATTGGCCCATATCAACGCGACCACGATCAGGGCCAGCGTCGAGAGCAGGATCATGCTCGATGTTCGCGGCGTGCGGAGTTCGACCGCTGCGCGCACATCATTGGCGAATGCAAAATCAGACTGCCGCATTGGACTTCATCGCCGGAGGTTCGAACTTGGCCGGTACGGTCTTGCGCTTGGCGTTCGCCTGCGCGGTTGCTTGAAGGGTCGCAAGGATCGCCTCGCGCGGACCGTCCGCGACCAGCTTGCCGCGGTCGAACACCAGGATGCGGTTGACCAGCGAGAGCAGGGACGGGCGGTGCGTCGAGACGATGATCGTCATGTCGGTTTTCGCGAGCGTTTTCAGCCGCTCGAGGAATTCCGCTTCGCTGCGCACGTCGAAGTGCGCCGTCGGCTCGTCCATGAAGATGATCTTGGGATTGCGGATCATGGCGCGCGCCAGGCCGATCGCCTGCTTCTGCCCGCCGGACAGGCTGCGTCCACCCTCCGAGATCGGCATGTCGTAGCCGAGCGGATGTCCGGCAATGAACTGCTCGACACCGGCGAGCCTCGCGGCGCTCACGACTTCCTCGTCCGTCGCCGATGGTTTGCCGAGCGTGATGTTGTCGCGGAGCTTGCCGAAAAACAGGTCGGTATCCTGCATGACGAAACCGATCCCGGTGCGCAGGTCCGCCGGATCGTATTGCCGCGAGTCGATGCCGTCGATCGAAACGCTTCCTTCCCGCGGCTCGTAGAAGCCGGCGAGCAGGCGGCCGACGGTGGTCTTGCCCGATCCCACGCGGCCGATGATCGCGACCCGCTCGCCGGGCGCGATCTTGAAAGAGACCTTCTCCAGGGCGCTCTCGTTGCTGTTTGGATAGGAGAAGCTGACATTGTCGAAAACGACAGCGCCCTGCTGGATCTTTCGCTCGACGAATGTGCGTCCGGACGGCCGCTCGCGCTCGAGCTGCATGAGCTTGTCGATCGCCTTGAGCGAGATGACGGTCTGCGTGGCGCGCGTGATCAGGGAGGCGAGGCTGGATATCGGCGCCAGCACGCGGCCCGACAGCATGTTCGCGCCGATCAGCGCGCCCATCGAGATCTGGCCGTCGAGGACCAGAAAAACGCCAACGACGATCAGGAGCATGCTGGTGATCTGTTGGGCGGAGCTTGAAACCGTCAGCGCAATGGACGACCAGAGATGGACTTCCTCTCCGGATCTCGCGGTCGCCGCAACCGAGCGTTCCCACGCGGTCTGCATTCGCGATTCCGCGCCGGTCGCGCGAACGGTCTCGATCCCCGACAGGGATTCGATCAGGACGCCGTGCCGGGCGGCCGATTCAGCCTGGAGCCGGTTGATCGCCCGGTCGAGCGGGCGCTGCAGGATGATGCCTGCGGTCAGGACGATCGGCAGCATCGCCAGGGGAATCCAGGCAAGCGGCCCGGCGATCAGAAAAAGGACGCCGATGAAGATGATAGCGAATACGAGATCGGTTGCGGCAACGATCGTTCCGGATGTGAAGAAATCCCTGACGGATTCGAAATCACGCATCTGATTGGCGAGAATGCCGACGGAGGTCGGCCGGTTCGCCATCTTGAGCGCGAGAACGTGCTCGAAGATATCGGATGCCAGAACGACATCGATTTTCTTGCCGGTGATGTCGATGATCCGGGCGCGGACAATTCGAATGATGAAATCGAAAATGATCGCCAGGCCGAGCCCGACCGCGAGCGCTATCAGCGAGGGAACCGCGCCATTCGGAATGACGCGGTCATAGACGTTCATCGTGAACAGCGGTGCGGCAAGGGCGAGCATGTTGACGAGAAACGCCGCCAGAGCGACATGCCAGTAGTTCGAACCGAACTTGCGAACCACGCTCCAGAACCAATGCGTTCGCGGAACATCGCCGGCGGCGATGGCTCGGGCGTCCGCCGCGCCGGCCGGCTTGACCAGGAAGGTGTAGCCGGAATAGTTCGCTGCCAGTTCGGAGATGTCGCAGACCGCGCGCACCTCCGGCTGTTTGGTTTCGACGACGGTTGCGGTTCCGTCCGGACGATCGATGCCGACCAGGATGAAGGGCGGCCTGTTCTTCATGATCAGGAGCGCCGGAAGCACCAGCGCCGGTATCTCGGCAATGGGACGCTGGACCGGCTCGATCTCGAGACCCGCGCGCAAACCCGCGCGTTCGACGAGCGTCGCGGTCAACTTTCCGTCGACAACAGGGAGCCCGGCAATCAAGGCCTGATGGCTGATCGCACGACCATGATGGGCGGCGAGATAGAGCAGGGCGTCGGCCAGGTAATCCCGCTGACTGTCCACACTCTCGGATTCGTCCACCTCGGACGGCTGGCGGCTGACTGACGCGCTGGGGTTCACGGATCGCTTTCCTGGGCCTGGCTCGATGCCGGCCCATCATAAGCGCGATCAGGTCCGGAAATCGGAAAACATCAAATCAATACTAATTTGTACCGGCGAACGAAATAATACTAACATCCATACACGGACGCAGCATCGCTGCGCCAGCGCGCGTAAGTGCGAAAGACCGTAAACCGCCTTGCCGTCCACTTAAACTTTATCGTCGGTCTGCCGATGCGCCCCGGCTCGCGATGGTCAATGAGGCAGCGCACGCCAGTTGGCCGCGGCCTCGACCAGTTCCGCTGTCGGATCGACCCCGTTCCAGCGATCGGTGAAGCCGGGCGCTTGATCCCGCGCGCCCCGCTTTCCGCCGTCATTCGTTGGCGCGAAATTCAGAGGGATGACCGGCTGCCCGATCTCGGCCTTGAGAGGGGCCGGTCCTGACTCCGGCGCGTGCAGCAGGACGGGCGGAAGTTTGGTCGGGAACAGGCCGAACGGCTTGATCGGCAGCGGCGCTGCATCGGCCGGTGGCGGCGCCTTGATATACTCGATCAGTTCTCCCATCGCGGCGAGGAGCTGATAGTCGGCGAATACTGCGACGCCTTGAGTGGAGATCAGCGACACGAGCCCGTTGAAAAGCTGGTTCTGGGCGTTCAGGAGATCGACCAGCGAACGCTGCCCCAGTTCATACTCCTTCTGGTAGGCGACGATGACCTTGCGATCCGAGGCGATCTGCCGGCTCAAGGCCGAGATGCGATCGGCGGTCAGCGTTCGTGCGGCCCATGCCTTGTCGATCGATTCCACGGCGTCGCGCTGCAGGCGGGCATGCCGCATCGTGCCTTCGATGTAGCGTTCCGCCATTTCCTTGCGCCGCCAGGTGTCCTGACCGCCACGGAAGATATCCCAGCTCACGACCACCTTGCCGCTGACGTCGTCACGGCGTCCGACATAGCTGTCCGAATCGATGCCCTGCGACGCACGCCCCTCGAGATAGACGTTCGGTACGAATGCGCCCGCGGTGCTGTCGAACGCATACTTTGCCGCGCGCGCGTCGGAGTCGGCGGCCTTGATGGTCGGGTTGAACTGCAACGCGCGGGCGAGGGAGTCGTCTTTCGATCTCGGCATCCCGCCGAGTCGTCCGGGCGTTCGCAGATTGACCGGCTCCAGGCCGACGGCCCGCCGATATTTCGCGCGAGCTTCATCCAGACTCTGACGGAAGCCGGCAAGGGTCGCTTCGGCGGCCTCGACGCGCTCGCGGGTCTGTTCGAGGTCTCCTTCGCCCGCGCGTCCGCCGTCAAAGCGGGCTTGAACGTTCGCGAAAAGATTTCGGTGAACCCTGAGGTTATCCTCGGCTATCGTTATGAGGCGCAAATAGCGCGTCACGTCGACATAGGCCTCGGCCGCGTCGAGAGCCAGCAACTCGGTTCGCTCGTGCACGCGCGCGGCGGCGGCGTTCACGCGCGCCGTCTGACGCCAGATCTCGTTGATCGAGGTGAAACCATCGAAAAGTAATTGCCGGACAACGACCGAGGCGGCGCGTCCGTTCATCCAGTTCCCGTTACCCAGCGGAGCCGGTACGACGTTCTGATTGAATCGCTCCGGACCCCAGCGCCCCTCGACGCGCACCTGCGGCAGCAGGGTGCTCTGTTGTTGCCGAAGCTCCGACTCGGTTGCGCGCCGGTTGGCGGCAGCTTCGCCCACGCCGGGGTTCGTCGCCACCGCCTGTTTCAACGCATCGTTGATCGAAAAACCGCTTTGGGAATGGGCAGAGACCGGCAGAGCCACCAAGCCGATCACGATTGGCGCAATAATCTGAAATCGCATTCGTAAATACTCAAAATCTGACGTGGCGTTGAGCGTTGTTTAGTAACAGAAGGAGTTCCCGCCCGTTCGGAATTTGCACAGCAATTAAGGCGCCGAAGCCTCATTTGAGGCACTTTCTAGGCACGTGTGGCTTAAAAACATCATTAATAAGGCGCTGCAAAGGTATCTCGATAGTCGATGACGCCCTGTGGGAGTGGAGGCTGGAGCGGGTCGAAATCGGTGGCGAGGGTTGGGCGATCTGCGCTGGATGCGGTTCGGATAGGCAGATGCGCGCCCGCAGGCTATGCAGGGCGCTTTTGGGGAATCGGTCATGGCGTCGGCGGAATTCGATATTGTTGTCTACGGTGCAAGCGGGTTCACCGGCCGGCTGGTCGCGGAATATCTGGCCGCCGAATATCGGGGCGGTGATTTGAAGTGGGCGATCGCGGGACGCAATCTCGACAAGCTGGCGTCGGTGCGCGACGCCATCGGCGCGCCGCACGACCTGCCGCTGATCGCAGCCGACGCCGGCGATCCCGCCTCGCTTGAGGCCATGGTCGGCCGCACGGCCTCGGTGCTGAGCACGGTCGGGCCTTATCAGCTCTACGGTTCGGGTCTGGTCGCCGCCTGCGCGGCCGGCGGGACCGATTATCTCGATCTCTGCGGCGAGCCGATCTGGATGCGGCAGATGATCGACGCCCACGAGGCGGAAGCGCGCAAGACCGGGGCGCGCATCGTGTTCTCCTGCGGCTACGACTCGTTGCCGTTCGAACTCGGCGTGTTCTTTCTTCAGCAAGCCGCCAAAAAACAGCTTGGCTCGAGCCTTGCGCGGGTCAAGGGCCGGGTGCGCAAGATGAAGGGAACGTTTTCCGGAGGCACGGCCGCGAGCATGAAGGCGATCTTCGCCGCGGCCGCCAACGATCCGAGCCTGTTACCCAAATTGCGCGACCCCTTCGTGCTGACGCCGGGATTCGAGGGACCGAAGCAGCCGCCGGGTAACAAGCCGCTGTTCGACGAGGACATCGGAATGTGGGTGGCGCCGTTCGTGATGGCGAACATCAACACCCGCAACGTCCACCGCTCCAACTTCCTGCTCGGCTTTCCCTACGGCCGGGACTTCGTCTACGACGAGATGATGGTCGCGGGGCCGAAGGAAACCGGCGAAGCGACTGCGAAAGCCATCATCGCCGCCAACAACAAGCTCGGCGCGCAGGGCGGTCCGAAGCCGGGCGAAGGACCGTCGAAGCAAGAGCGCGAGAGCGGACATTACGATCTTCTGTTCTTGGGCATCGCGCCCGACGGGCGGCAGATGAAGGCCGTGGTCACGGGCGACCGCGATCCGGGTTACGGATCGACCTCCAAAATGATCGCGGAATGCGCGATCTGCCTTCGACGCGACACGCCGCACGTGGCCGGCGGCTTCTGGACGCCGGGCGCCGCGATGAAGGATGCGCTGCTGAAGCGTCTCGTCGATCACGCCGGCATGACGTTCACGATCGAGCCGTGACCCTTTGCTCGGCTCGGGGGACCTGCCGCGCGTCGGCCATGTACCGGTGGGCTGCGGCGAACATGCCCCACATTATTCCGAGCATCAGCCAGTAATGCCGCCAGTGGTCGGTGTCGATGACGAAGCTCTCGCCGACGGTACCCAGAAACGCCGTGAAAATCGCGAGATAGGCTCGTTGCCACGGAACCCGGACGAAAATGTAGCGAAAGCCCAGGGCGACGGTGGTGAAGATCAGCACGGGATAGCAGATGCCCGAAATCCATCCCCCCGACATGAATGCGTTCAGATAGGAGTTGTGGGTGTCTTCGGGAAAGAACCGCGTGAACTGCAGCGGGCCGATGCCGAGCGGCAGGTCCAGCGCCATCTGGAAGCCGAGAATGTGCCGGCCGAAACGGCCGAAGCGGCCTTCGTCGTAACTCTGGTCGAAGCTCGCGCGCTCCTTGAACAGGCTGTCGATTGAATCGAACGACAGCAGGATCGCCAGCAGCAGCGCGATCGCGGCGGCCGCGATGACGGCTGTCGTGACCAGGCGCGAGCGCTGTCTGGTTGACGGGCTGGTCAGGAACATCAGCACCAGCATGAAGGCCGACGTCAGCACGAACTGTCCCCAGGCTGCGCGCGAAAAGGCCAGCAGCAGCGCCAGGCCGATGATTCCGAGCGCGATGGCGCTGCGCACGGCCTTTCCGAAGCGGTCCGTGACGATGCTTTGCAGGACGAACAGCGCCGGCAGGATCAGGAACGCGGAGAACACGTTCGGATCCTTGAAGGTGCCGCGCGCGCGCCCATAGAGCGTCAGCAGGTCGTGTTCGCCCGGCACCAGATGGAAATAGCCCGCGATGCCGGCCAGCGACGCGACGATCGCGCCGAAAATCAGGCCGCGCCGCAGCAGTTCGAGCCGTGCCGCCGTATCGTCCGAAAACACCAGCGCGAAGAAGATGACCGTCACGGCCATGTACCACGAGGTCATGATCCAGTTCACGATCGGCGTCTTGTCCATGAGGTACGCGGCGCAGACCGTATAGCCGAGGTTGATCAGAAACAGCAGAAGCATCAGCGGAACGAACGCCAGCCGCATCCGCAGGCCCGTGGCGACGAACACGATCATCGCGGCCAGCGTCGCGAATTCATACGGGCTGGGTTCGATGTAGACGATCGCGCCGCCTGCGCCGACCAGCCACAGCAGCGCGCGCTGGAGCGCGGCGACGCCCGGCGCCTGCGTCAATGGCCGAAGCGAACCGTCAACCGCTGCAGGATAGGCCATTGCACTCTCGCAAAATCAACGCACGAGGATGGGTCAATAAGCGTTCTCTGATTTCAGCAGCGCCAGCGGCGTCTTGAGCAGAATGTAGAGATCGAACAGAACCGACCAGTTCTCGATGTAATAGAGATCGAACTCGACGCGCTTCTGGATCTTTTCCTCGTTGTCGATCTCGCCGCGCCATCCGTTGATCTGCGCCCAGCCGGTAATGCCGGGCTTGACGCGGTGACGCGCGAAGTAACCGTCAACTGCCTCATCGAACAGCCGCGTCTGCAGTTTGCCTTGCACGGCATGGGGACGTGGTCCGACGAGGGACAGGTTGCCCTTGAAGACGACGTTGAAAAGCTGCGGCAGCTCGTCGAGGCTTGTCTTGCGGATGAAGCGTCCGACGCGGGTGACGCGGCTGTCGTTTTTGGTGACCACCTTCGCGGCCAGCGGATCGGCCTGATCGTGAAACAGCGAGCGGAATTTGAAGACGTCGATGCGCTCGTTGTTGAAGCCGAAGCGTTTCTGGCGAAACAGCACCGGGCCAGGACTGTCGAGCTTGACCGCGAGCGCGACCACCGCCATCACCGGCGAAACCAGCAGCAGGATCAAGGCCCCGACGACCCTGTCGAACAGCCATTTCAGCACCAGATCCCAGTCGGTGATCGGAGCCTCGAAGACATCGAGCATCGGGACTTCGCCGAGATAGGAATAGGCGCGGGGCCGGAAACGCAGTTCGTTGGTGTGCGCGGACAGGCGGATATCCACCGGCAGCACCCACAGCTTCTTGAGCATCTGCAGAATGCGGGTTTCGGCCGAGATCGGCAGCGCGAACAACACGAGATCGAGCCGGGTCCGCCGCGCGAATTCGAGCACGTCGTCGACCTTGCCGAGCTTCGGGCTTCCGGCGCAGGTATCGAGTGCACGCGAGTCGTTGCGGTCATCGAATACGCCGAGAATTTCGATGTCCGAGTCCGGCTGCGCTCTCAACGCCTTGATGAGATTTTCTCCGCTCTCGTCTGAACCGATGATCACGGTGCGGCGGTCGAGCCGGCCGTCACGCGCCCAGCGGCGGATGATCGCGCGCAGGATGAGTCGCCCCGCGATCAAGCCGGCCAGGCCGATGGAGAAGAACGAAGCGAGCCAGAGCCGCGAGACGGCGTCGCCAAGCTTGAGGAAGAAAGAGATGCCGATGAACAGCAGGAAAACGAAGGACCATGACGAGACCATCCGCGTCATCTGTCGCAACTGGCCACGAAAAACCTGCACTTCGTATATATCGGCGGCCTGGAAACAGACGACCGCGGCGGCGGCCATGGCAAGGATCGCCGCGATATAGCTCCAGTTGAAACCGTCGATGCGGGCGACGTATCCGAGATAGAGCGCGGCGCCGATCAGGCTCAACAGCACGAAGTCGGCGGCACGCACGACGCCGGCGATGACGATGGGCGAATAGGCCGGCTGCACCTTCTGATTGGTAACCGCAAGCGCCGCCGGCGACAGCCGCCGCCGGCGCTCCATCCGTATCGGAGAGCCGCTGCTCGCCGCTGGATCGCTGCTTGAGCGAGCGCTGATAGAATCCATATCCTCAAGTCCGCGTCTGCGCCGCACGACAGAATGTGACGCCGGGCTGAACGACTTAAGGACGAAATCGGGAAGATTTGGTTTCGCGGAAACCGAGGCATTTCGGAAACGGTTAACGTTTCGCAAACGCCTCGCGATAGCCCGCCATGACGCCTTCGACCATCGCCTTCTGCGAGAAATGCTGGAAGATGCGCTCGCGCAGCGATTTGGCGCGCGCCGCCGCGGCGGCGGGGTCATCCAGCGCGGCCGCGATGGCCTCCGCCATGGCGCCGACATGATCGGGCGCGAACAGCGCGTCGGCATGGGAATCGAAAATCTCGGGGATGCCGCCGACATTCGCAGCGACCATGGGAACGCCCGCGGCGGCAGCTTCGATCACCACATAAGGCATCGAGTCGCCGCGCGACGGCACGACCAGCAACCGGCCCTTCGAGAACCCGTATCGTGCCTTGACGTGTCCGATGAAGCGGACCGCATCGCCGAGATCGAGCCGCTCGATCTGGGCTTTCAACGCCGCGGTCTCCTCGCCGTCGCCGCCGAGGGTAAGCGTGACGGGCCTGCCGCCGGCCCGCAATCGCGCCACCGCGTCGATCAGCAGGTCCGCGCCCTTGATATGCCTGAACTCGCCGACATAGGCGACGTCGGTCGCATCGTCGGCCAACGTGACTGGATCGAATTCATCGGCGGTGACGCCGTTGAATACGCATTTCACCAGACCGGCCGGCGTGCCGACGATCCGCTGATAGGTGTCGCGCGCGAATGCGCTTTCGAACAGGAACAGGTCGGTGCGGTTCATCAGCATGCGTTCGAGACGGCTGTAGAACGCGCCTTTCATCGTCGTCAGCGGATAGTGCAGGGACCCGCCGTGCGGCGTATAGACCCGGAGGGTGCTCCGCGACCGTCCCTTGAGCCGCACGAAAGCGCCGGCCTTGGCGCCATGCCCGTGCAGGATATCCGGCTTCAAGTTTCGTATCAGCGCGGCGAACTGCATCCAGGCAAAGAGATCGGTGACGTGCGGTTCGCGCCGGATCGCGATGCGGTGAACGCCAAGCTTCATCCGCGGCGCAATCTCTGCGAACGCGGCATCCGCGCGCTCGCCGCCGGTGAGGCTGTCGGCGACGATGCCGACGACATGGCCGCGGCTGGCCTGTCCGTTGGCGACGTCGAGGATGTGGCGGATGATGCCGCCGACCGGGGCGCGGACGGCATGCAGGATGCGAAGCGGCTGATCGGGCGAGGGCGTCATGCCTCAGAACCAGCGTTCGTCGACCAGGACGGTGTCACCGGGACTGAGCAGGGTTGCGGTCGGCACGACCAGGCGGACGGTGCCGCGGGCATCGGTATGGGTGACGGTGACGCGGTCGCGCCTGGCGCGGGGCGAGAAGCCGCCGGCGATGGCGACGGCGCTTTCGACCGTCATGTTGGGCACGAACGGATACTGGCCGGGAGCCGCGACCTCGCCGAGAATGAAGAACGGCCGGTAGGCTTCGACCTCGGCGGCGACATAGGGCTCGCGGATGTAGCCGTTGCGCAGCCGCGCGGCGATGGCGGCGGACAGTTCGGCCGTGGTGCGGCCACGCGCGGTGACCGCGCCGATCAGCGGCATGGTGATGCTGCCGCCTGCATCGACCAGATAGGTGTTGGTGAGGCCCTCCTGGCCGTAGACCACGATGCGCAGGCGGTCGCCGGCATCGAGGCGGTAGGCGGGATCGTGCATGACGGGCGGCGGGCTCGCCGCGTAGACCACCGGCACGGCAGGGATGCGGGCCGCTCGGACCCGCTTGTCGCGGCGCGCGACCGGCGGCGGCGGGCCTGCCTGCGGTCCGCCATAGGCCAGCGCATCGAGGTCGTTGAGCGGGCGCACCATCGCGCCGGGCGCGGGGTGCCGCATGCACCCCGACAGCGCCAGCACGGTCAACAGGCACAGGATTACGGCGCGCACGCTTCGCATCAGGCATTTCCATGAAATATCAAATCCAGTTAAGGGCTTTTGTGGTTAATAAAACGTAATCGGCCCGCGGAGTCGCTTCGGCCGCGTCTGCACCGGCCGCGCCGAATTAACCCGATGGCAACCATAATCGGACTGTAATCGTTGCGCCCGCTCGCATGACTCGACTGAATATTCGCGTCCGGGACGCGCCGGCAGCGTGATGGTTTCGGACGCTCGAGGGTCCAGCGGGAGTAGGTGATGCGGTTTGCGTTAAGGCGTGTCGGCAAGGACAAGACGCTGGTTTCGAACGCGGCGTCCGCGCCAAAGCCTGCGTCGCAGGGTTCTGCCCCGCCGCAGCCGGGCGATCTCGACGTGCGCGTCATCTGGCAGGCGCTGCTGCGAAAGAAGCGCGCGATCATCATCCCGACGCTGCTCGCCTTCGTGCTCTCGCTCGTCGTCGTCAATCTGATTACGCCCAGATACAAGTCCGAAGCCCGCATCCTGATCGACGGCCGCGAGAACGTTTTTCTGCGTCCGAACGCCGAGCGCAACGACGAGCGCGGCGCGCTCGATCCGGAGGCCGTCGCCAGCCAGGTGCAACTGGTGCTGTCGCGCGATCTTGCCCGCGAGGTGATCGAGAAGAACAAGCTCGCGGAGAATCCGGAATTCGACCCGGTGTTGCATGGCGTGTCGCCGATCAGGTCGTTGCTGGCGCTGTTCGGAATCGGCCGCGATCCGCTGCGGATGACGCCGCAGGAGCGCGTGCTGGATGCGTACTACAGCCGGCTGACCGCCTACGCCGTCGACAAATCCCGCGTGATCGTCATTGAATTCCAGTCGCGCGATCCGGAGCTTGCGGCTCGCGTCGCGAATTCGATTGCCGACGGCTATCTTGCCCTGCAACTGAACGCGCGCCAGGGACAGGCGAGGGCCGCCGGTCAGTGGCTGTCCGGAGAAATCGACAACCTGCGCAAGAAGGTCGCGGATGCCGAATCGCGGGTCGAGGATTTCAGGTCGAAGTCGAGCCTCTTCATCGGCACCAACAACACCTCGCTGTCGAACCAGCAACTGGGTGAGATCAACACTCAGTTGAACAACGCGCGCGCGCTCAAGTCCGATGCGGAATCGAAAGCGCGGCTGATCCGCGACATGCTTCAGGGCGGCAAGCCGATCGAGGCTTCCGAGGTTCTCAATTCGGAATTGATCCGCCGCCTGTCCGAACAGCGCGTGACGCTGCGCGCGCAACTGGCGGAGCAATCCTCGACCCTGCTCGGTCAACATCCGCGGATCAAGGAACTGAAGGCCCAGCTTGCGGATCTCGATCGCCAGTTGCGCGACGAAGCCGGCAAGATCTCGCGGTCGCTCGAAAATGACGCCCGCATCGCCAGCGGACGGGTCGAGAGCCTCAGCAACAGTCTCGATCAAATGAAGAAGCTGGCAACGTCCTCCAACGGAGACGACGTGAAGCTGCGGGCGCTGGAGCGCGAGGCGAGGGCGGAGCGCGACCTGCTGGAATCCTATCTCGCAAAATATCGTGAAGCCACCACGCGCGAAAACATCGACGCCGCACCGTCCGATGGCCGCATCATCTCGCGCGCCATCGTCTCGAACACGCCGGCCTATCCCAAGAAGCTGCCCATCGTCCTGATCGCGACGCTGGCGACGCTGATGCTGACGGCCGGCACCGTCGCAACCGGCGAACTGCTGCGCATCACCGCGCCGCGGACGCCGGCTGCGTTCGAGCCCGTTCCGCAACAGGCCGCCGCAGCCACGCCGGAGCTGCACGAACTCCGCGTCGCGCCGGCCGTGGATCTGATCGCAATCGATCGCATCGCGGACGACCTGCGGGCTGCGGGCGAGGCGGCGCGCAAGATCACCATCATGGGCACCGGTGAAAACGAGCGCATCATGCTGAGCGCGCTGGCGCTCGCGCGGCTTCTGGCGGATGGTGCCAGGGTGGTCCTGGTCGATCTGTCGCCCGCATCGCCGATCCTGACCGCGGCCTCGGTCGATCCGGCGGCGCCGGGACTGGCCGAGCTGATGCTGGGCGAGGCCTCCTTCGGCGAGGTCATCAGCCGCGACGGACAATCGCCGGTCCATCTGGTGGTCGCCGGGCGGTCGGGCGCCGATCGCGCGCTGCTGCAATCGCCGCGCCTCACGATCGCGCTCGATGCTCTGCTGCGGGTTTACGATCACGTCCTGCTCGTCGCCGGCACCGCCACTGATCTGCCGGCGCGGCTTCTGACCGATCAGGCGCGCGCGATCGTCGTTCCCGACCCGTCGATGAGCACGGAGGCGCGTTCGCGGTTCAGCGGTCAGCTCACGGCCATAGGTTTCGCGTCGGTGACGATGCTCGATCCGTTGTCGCTGCCGCCGGAGATCCAGAACGGTCCGCGCGAGGCGGCCTGAATCCCTCCGCCGGGCGGTGACGTCTCGTCAGCGCTGCAGCGCGCCGCGCAGCGTCTGCGCCATCCGCTTCAATGCCGGCGTCTGCTTCACGAGGCGCTTGGCGCGAGCCATCGAGGACATGCCGAGGGCGGCCATCCGGCCGCGCGTGGTGAGCGGCAGATAGCTGTCGAAGATCGGTTCGTCATCCTTGCAGAACAGACGCTTGTAGTCGTCCGATCCGATCCCGAGATCGAGCGAGGTGTAGCCGCGCTCGGCGTAGTGATCGACGATATCGCGCATCAGGATCAGGCCCGGACTGTAGTGGGCGCTTTCCGACATCGTGTAGGTGTTGAACATCATCGAGAAGCGCTGTCCGTCGGCGACGCCGGCGAAGATCGCGATCACTTCGGCGTCGCATTCGAGGGCGTGGATTTCGATGACGTGGCCGCCGTCCGGCAGCGGCGTCAGGCAGGCCCTGCGCAGGAAGTCCTCGACGCCGGGATCGGCGAACACGTTCGGCAGCTTCTGCGCGGCCATCCGCAGCGGCTTGATCGTGAAGAACGCATCGCACATCCGCGTGATCTCGGCGTCGGTCGTCGCCACGCGATAGCGGAAGCCGGGCAGCGCCTGGAGCTTGCGCTCCTTGCTTCTCAGCCGGCGGCGAAACGAGTTGCTGATGCGATCGGACGGCGCCGCGCCCGGCGCCATCGTCATCAGCGGGCAGCCGTTGGCGGAGGGCTGGTTCGGGAGCAGCGCCATCGGATTTTGCAGGTCGCGCCAGCGTTGCGGCTGCCGCGTAAGCGCCAGCACGTCGATCCTGGCGGGAACGTCGCGGATGCCGCGAAGCAGCGCATCGAGATCGGCCTGCGTGGCGGAGGCGGCGAAATCCCGTTGCCAGAGCGCCATGTTGAAGGTCGTGTGCTTGCCGCCCATGAAGCGTGCGACGCGGACGCCGTTCTCCGCGTTGGCCACCAGCGGCAACAGCAGCAGCGGCCGCCGCTCGGCATCGCTGGCGACGATCACGCAGGGTTGAAGCTCATTCCCGGTTCCGACGTGCCCCTGCCAGGCCGACAGGAAATCGAACCGCTGATAGGGCGTCGAGAACTGCGACTTCTCCAGACTGCGCCAGACCGGTTCGGCCTCATGCAAATCGTGAAAGACCTCGACATGCATGATATGTCCCGCGCTCGACCACGCGCGCGCATCCGCCGCCGTTGGGGCTCCGATCACAGCCGTCATGGTCATCGCTAAAGCCTGTTATCGCCGTTGTTTACTTTTTTGCTTTGCCGGACCTTCGCATGGGAAATGTCAACAAAGGGTAATGGCAATAGGTAAAGGGGGGAGGGCGGTCGCGCCCATGCCCGATGAATTTGGCGACGAGAGAGGCTTACGCGTCGGGTTTCGCCATCCAACTGACGATGGGCATCGCCGGCAAGACCCAGCCGAGCCCGGCAACCGGGTAGAAGATCGCCTGATAGAGCCCCGACGCCGCGAGCCACGGCGTCTGCGCAACCGTCATGCCGAGCAGGGACCAGACGACGACCAGCACGAGCAGGGCGATGGTGCCGAGGAATTTCCGGGTGCGGATCCGCATACCTTAAAAATGCAACTCGCGGGCTGGGACGAGGCTTGCGCCGAGGCTGCGGTGGACTATAAAGGGCCCGAAAAATGCATTCAACACACGGATTTTGATGACCCGTCCGATGGCACAAAAGGGGTTCCAGCTGCGCGCCGTGCGGTGGTGGCTGATAACAGTGGCGCTTCTGATCGCCGCCATGGTGCTGGTCGGCGGGGCGACCCGGCTGACCGAGTCCGGTCTTTCGATCGTCGAATGGAAGCCGGTGACGGGCACGCTGCCCCCGCTCACGCAAAATGAGTGGTCCCAGGCCTTCGAGGGCTACAAGAAAATCCCGCAGTACAGCGAAATGAACGCGGGCATGACGCTCGACCAGTTCAAGACCATCTTCTGGTGGGAATGGAGCCACCGCTTGCTGGGACGCTTCATCGGCGTGGCTTTCCTGCTGCCGTTCCTCTGGTTCATGTGGCGCGGCATGTTGCCGTCCGATCTGAAACGTCGGCTGTGGATCATTTTCGGCCTCGGCGGGCTTCAGGGCGCGGTCGGCTGGTGGATGGTCGCCTCCGGCCTCACCAATCGCGTGGAGGTATCGCAATATCGTCTCGCGACCCATCTGGTGCTGGCTCTGCTGATTTTCGCGGCGATCGTCTGGACCGTGCGGCGGTTGTCGGATCGACCGTCGTTGCAGCCGTCGCTGCGATTGCGGATGACCAGCGGCGTTCTGGTCGTGCTGGTGTTCGTGCAGCTTTATTTCGGGGCGCTGGTCGCCGGACTGCGCGCCGGCAAGGTCTTCAACACCTGGCCCGACATCGACGGATCGTTCATTCCGTCCTCCGCGCGGCTGTTTTTCGAACAGCCATGGTGGCGCAATCTGTTCGACAATACGCTCACGGTGCAGTTCGAGCATCGCATGATGGCCTATACGCTGTTTGCGATCGCCATCCTGCATCTCATTGACGCGGTGGTGTCGCGCGCCGGCGGCGCGGTCGTTCGCGGGGCGCTCTGGCTGGCGGCGGCGATGACGTTGCAGGCGACGCTCGGAATTCTGACCCTTCTGCACGAGGTTCCGATCCCGCTTGCGCTGGTGCATCAGGGAGTTGCGATCCTCGTCCTGACGCTCGCGGTCGTTCAGGCGGAACGGCTGATGGCCGGCAACACCGCGCTGGAGCGGCAACGGCTCCGCGTGGCGGCAGGTTAGGCTGGGGGTCTTAGGCTTAGGGGTCGGCCGGCCGGCGAGCCCACTCTTTGTATTCGCTGTCGCAAGAGATCGTCCTCTCCCCGACGAGAACAAGCACGCGCGGCATGATCCGGTATGACCTGAAGGCATGCCGGGCGTGACGCGATTTGATCGAATCGTCGCGGCCCGATTCACCTTGCCATAACCTGACCGTCCGAAAGCAGGGCATTCCGGCGCTGTACAGATTTGCGAACCTGCATCATGATGGCGAAAGCATAAGGCGGTTTCGATAAGCCGGAATGCCAACCATTCGGCTGACGGCAGGCCGTGATCGGGGCGAGGAATGGCGAGATCCGGCAACCTGTCCGTCCTGTTCATCACCACCTGGGCCTTCACCGTCTGTTTCGCGGTCTGGATGATGTTCGGCGTGGTCGGCATTCCGATCCGCGAACAGCTCGGACTCGATTCGACCGAGTTCGGTCTCCTTACGGCGACGCCAGTCCTCACCGGCGCGATCTTCCGCCTGCCGCTGGGCATCTGGACCGACCGCTTTGGCGGACGGATCATCATGCTGTTTCTGCTGGTCGCCTGCGCGGTCCCGCTCTGGCTTGCCGCCTATGCGACCGCGCTCTGGCAGTTTCTGCTGCTCGGACTGGCGCTTGGCCTCGTCGGCGCTTCGTTTTCGGTCGGCACGCCTTACGTCGCGCGCTTCTTTCCCAAGGAGAGCCGCGGTTTCGCGATGGGCTTCTTCGGCGCGGGAACGGTCGGCGCGGCGCTCAACATGTTCGTCGCGCCGTGGCTGATCGCGGCCTATGGCTGGCAGATGGTGCCCAAGGTCTATGCGGTGGCGCTGCTGGTCACGGCATTTTTGTTCTGGGTGTTGTCCAAGCCCGATCCCGGCGTCGGCGGTCAGGTGCCCTCGATGTGGCGGCAACTGTCCGTGCTGCGCAATCCGCGGGTCTGGAAATACTGCCAGTACTATTCGATCGTGTTCGGCGGCTTCACGGCGCTGTCGATCTGGATGCCGCAATATTTCAAGACCGAATACGGCTTCACCATCGCGCAGGCCTCGCTGCTGGCCGCCTGCTTCTCGCTGCCCGGCGGCGCCTTCCGCGCTTTCGGCGGCTGGCTGTCGGACCGCTTCGGCGCCCACAACGTAACGTGGTGGGTGCTGTGGGTCGCCTGGGTCTGCCTGTTCCTGCTGTCCTATCCCAAGACCGACCTGATCGTGCACACGATCCGCGATCCCTTGAGCTTCCGCATCGCTTTGCCGTCGTGGTTCTTCACGATGCTGCTGTTCGCGCTCGGCATCGCCTTTGCCTGCGGCATGGCGTCGACATTCAAATATATCGGCGACGATTTCCCCGACAGCATGGGAGCGGTATCCGGCATCGTCGGCATGGCGGGCGGCGTGGGCGGCTTTCTGCTGCCGATCATATTCGGAGCGATCCTGGATATGTTCGGCGTGAACTCAAGCTGCTTCATGCTGCTTTACGGCATCATCTGGGTGTCGCTGACCCTCAACTATCTGACCGAGGTGCGGCGGGCGCCGGTCATGGGTGAAGCGCGGTCGTCAGAGGCGGGGCCGGCGCATTAGTATCCATCGGCCGGATTTCGGGCCTGCCCCGAATGTCGTAAACGCATTCCGTTCACATCGGTCACGGCGTTACTCTCTCGTCAAAGACGTCCCACTCGTTGCTCTGCTTGCTTTGGAGCCGACCGAGCCCGATCAAGCCAAGCTTGAACAGCGTTGGCACAGGGAGGGGCGAACCAAAGACATAAACATTCTTCGAAAGGCACCAGTTCGGGTCCAACACTTGTTTGCCCGGCCGCGATGCACAAACATCAACCGAGACTAAATATTTTGCAGGCCTGCCATTGTGCTTAACTCCAAAGTTCGCGTTCTTTACAATTGTTGCGGCAAATACCCAGGGACAGGCCACTTGTTCGGATTCGAGTAGCGTCGGCTGAATTGAGAATACTTCATCGATCAATTTCATCACTTTAGAAGTATCGTACTCGGCTCCATTAAATCTTATCTTGTGCGGATCGATCGATAGGCAACTCACCTGCGTCATCGCAATTTTGGACTGATTTAATGCGGACGCTACAACCACCCGGCCTTCACTCCCGACCATCGCGAAGCGGATCAGCACACTCACCGCCAGGACAAATCCGAATCCAAATACGGCGATCTTGTTGTCTTTTATAAATTTGAGCACCCGCGCCACTAACAATCGCTCCCAAAGCAATCCCTGCCGCAGTTGACCGCGAACGCGTCAGTTGCCTCTTCTCTACTACGTCATCGCCTGATCGAGATCGGCCATCAGGTCTTCCTTGTCCTCGATGCCGATCGACAGGCGGACGATGTCGGGTCCGGCGCCGGCCCGGGTCTTGGCCGCGTCGTCGAGCTGGCTGTGCGTGGTCGATGCGGGGTGGATCACGAGCGAGCGGGTATCACCGATGTTGGCGAGGTGCGAAAACAACCGGAGCTTCGACACCAGATTGACGCCGGCGTCGTATCCGCCCTTCAGGCTGAACGTGAACACCGCGCCCGCGCCCTTCGGCGAATATTTGCGCGCGAGCGCGTTGTACTTGTCGCTCGGCAATCCGGCGTAGTTGACGGCGGCGACCGCGGGATGCGCGGCCAGCCATTCGGCGATCGCCTGAGCGTTCTCGCAATGCCTCTGCATCCGCAGCGGCAGCGTTTCGATGCCGGTCAGGATCATGAAGGCGTTGAACGGCGACAGCGCCGGGCCGAGGTCGCGCAGGCCCAGCACGCGGCAGGCGATCGCGAATGCGAAGTTGCCGAACGTCTCCTGCATCCGGATGCCGTGATATTCCGGTCGCGGCTCGCTCAGCATCGGA
>NZ_MKRN01000201.1:0-20436 GCF_001896955.1 Nitrobacter sp. 62-13
CGCTCGACGTGCTCGACATCGGCGGCATCGCCGACATCGCGCATCAGGCCGGCGCGCGGCTGATCGTCGACAACGTGTTCGCGACGCCGATCTGGCAAAGCCCGCTGGCGCTCGGCGCCGACGTTGTGGTGTATTCGGCAACCAAGCATATCGACGGCCAGGGACGCACGCTCGGCGGCATCATCCTGGCGTCGAACGCCTTCGTTCAGGATCACCTGCAGACCTTCATCCGCCAGACCGGGCCGTCGATCTCGCCGTTCAACGCCTGGGTTCTGCTGAAAGGGCTTGAGACGCTCGGCGTCCGCGTGCGCCAGCAGACCGAGAGCGCGGCGGCGATCGCGGATGCGCTGGCGTCGCACCCCAAAGTGTCCCGCCTCATCTATCCCGGCCGGCCCGACCATCCGCAGGCGGCGCTCGTGAAGAAGCAGATGCGCGCCGGGTCAACGCTGATCGGCTTCGAGGTCAAGGGCGGCAAGGCGGGCGCCTTCCGCTGCCTCAACGCGCTGAAGCTCGCGCGCATCTCGAATAACCTCGGCGACGCCAAGAGCCTCGTGACCCACCCGGCGACGACCACCCACCAGCGGCTCGCGCCGGAGGTCCGCGCTGGCCTCGGCATCGGCGAAGGCTTCATCCGCTATTCGGTCGGTCTCGAACACAAGGACGATCTGATCGAGGATCTCGCTGCCGCCCTGGAGACGGTGTGAGAGGTCGTGTGTCCGGATGCTTTGCACTGCGGAGAGCGGCGCGCTGCTGGTGCGGGACCGTAGTGCAGTGACTTTGTGATCCGGACTTAGCGGAGCAGCGTGAAGAACGCTGCACCGCGTCCGGGACATAACGGTCTCACAACGGCCGATTGACCGCCGTGGCCGCTGGCAGCCTGATGCCTGCCTGAATCTGGTCCACCGACTTGATGATGTCGTCGCCGAGTAACTGGGCGAAACAGGCATAGCCCCAGTCGTTCATGTGCAGGCCGTCCTTGGTCACGAAGATGTCGAACGGCAGCGACTGCCGGTCGTGCCAGTCGCGCATGACCTCGAAGCGCGGAAAAATCCCGACGTGCCTGTAGTGTGCGACCTTGCTCAGCAGGCGGACCATCTTGCCGGCATTCTCGCCCCTCGCATTGACGGCGGGGGCGTATTGCGGATCGACCAGAACCAGATCGGCGCCGGAGGCCTGAATGGTCGCGACGCCGTCTTCGACGGTTTTCACCGTGCTCGCGGGATCCAGATTGCGCAGCACCGCGTTGGTGCCGACTTGCCAGATCACCATGTCCGGCTTGGCATCGATCACTTCCGATCGCAACCGCTTCATCATCTCCGGCGCATCCTCGCCGCCCTTGCCGCGATTGATCACGGTAATGGCGGCCGCCGGATACTTGCGGTGCAACTGGGCCGCCAACTGGTTCGGGTAATTGAAGTCGGGCGAGGTCGCGCCGTACCCTTGCGTCGATGACGAGCCGAAGGCCACGATGACGACCGGCTTGTTGGTGGCCAGCTTGGCCGCGACATGCGGCAGCGACCCCATCGATTGCGAGACGCCTTTCGGCGGCAGGCAGGGGACGCGGTTGAAGATGTCGCGGACGCGGGCGGCAACCGCCTTTGCCTTGTCGATCGGGGTTTCGGTCAGGTTCTGCGTCGGCGCGCCGGGGGCCGCTGCCATAGCGCCGCTCGACGGCGGTGCAGACAGGCTGGCGCTGCCCATCGGCAGCGCCAGCGCATTAGCCGGCGAAGTTTGCGCAATCACGCCCGAGGTCGATACGCCGATCAACATGATCGCCAGCATGGCCGCACCAGCGTTGCGCGAGAAGCGACCGCTGCTCGTCATTGGCGCCGGGTCCCGAGTTTGGCGGTGTCGATATGGGCGGTATTGATGATGAATGTCGACAAGGCGCGGCCGAGGCAATCGTGAACGCGTTTGGCCTGGTCGACGCCGCGCACCGGGCTGAACAAATCGAACTCCCCGGTCTCGTTCCATTGGTTCATGATTGCGAACCGGTCGAACAGCGGAACGTCGTGCTGCTGCGCCACCACCCGCATATTGTCGATGTAGGAGGTTGGCGAAATCATGGTCTCCGTACGCGGGCTGTATTGCATGTTCATCAGCACAACGTCGGCCCCCGCATTTTGCAACGCAGTAACGCCCTGGTCGATGGCATCGTGAAAACGGTCGACATCGACGGACCGGATAGCATCGACGGTGCCGGTCTGCCATACCACCAAGGTCGGCTTTTTTGTCTGCGCCAGCTTGCCCAGGCCGGGGACGACATCCTCGGCGGTCTTCCGAGGCGTCAGTTCCACGGAAACGGATACGACGATTCCGGTTAATTTCTCGCGGAGCGTGGCCTGCAGCCTTGCGGGATAGGCGTCGTTTTCCGCTCCGGAAATGGTTGAGGAACGGCTGCCCACAACCAGAATATCGAGCGGCCCGCCGGTCTTGACCGCCGAGGCGACCCGCGACAGCGTGCTCTCGCTGGTCAGCAGATAGGCCGCGACGCTGCAACTTTTTGGCGGGTCATCGGCACGCGCGACGGCGGTGGCCGACAAACCGGCCACCACGAACAAGACCGACATCCAGCCGGCCCTCATGCTCCTCCTCCCGCCAGATCAGCGTCGCCGTCAGCGGTCCTGGTACGGCTCCCGCTCTTGCCGGCCATCTTTTTGTACCATGAAAATACCCATGCGGCTGCGGACATGATCAGGATTCCGCAAACACTGATAACGAAGTGCATCCCGGCGCCGCCGGACCACTCCGCCAGGATGAACTGTCCGGCGAATGCCAGGAAGACGCCGATGCAGAAAATCTCAAGCGAATGCTGACCGCACAGGATCATCGGCCGCAGCCATGGCGAGGTCAGCCCCGGCCAGTCCCTCGGCAGGAAGCGGACGGTGAGCGCAGCGAGCGCCAGGAAATGGGCGAGGCGAAGCACGTCGAGGTTGGTCTTGTCGATGGGATACATCCACTGCTCGACGATGCGGGGCATGAAATAGTTGAGCTGCGGCACGTGCCAGGTCAGCGTCGTGTAGAAGGCGAACACCAGATAGACGACGCAAACCCACAGCGTGATCGGCGACCGGACGATGCGCGACGTCCGCTTCGCGCCTCCGAGCGCGCACCACGCCCCGAATACGAACAGCAGTTGCCAGGCGAAGGGATTGAAGAACCAGACCCCGTTGGGATAGGCCGGCAGCGCCAGATCGAACTGCCAGGTGAGCGCATAGAGGCCCACCGACAGCGCCAGCGCCAGGTCTGCCTTGCGCTGCATCAGCGCCAGCATCGGCGGAAAGAAAAGCATCAGCGCGATATAGAGCGGCAGCACGTCCATGTTGACGGGCCTGAACTTGAGCAGCAGCGCCTGCACGATCGTGACGTCGGGCTGCTTGAGGAAATCGAGAATGCCCATTTCCTCGGTGTAAAGCGGGTTCTCGAAACGGCTCGCGACGTAGGAAATTTCCGCGAGAAAGATCGTGAACAGAAAGATATGCGCCACGTAGATCTGCCAGACGCGCTTGAGAATGCGCGCGGCGGCGACGATGAATCCCCGCTGCAGCATGACGCGCCCGTAGACGAACGCCGCCGTATAGCCCGAGATGAAGATGAAAATTTCGGTGGCGTCGCTGAAGCCGTAATTGCGGATGGTGAGCCAGGTCAGAAGGTTCTGCGGCAGGTGGTCGATGAAAATCAGCCAGAGCGCCAGACCGCGGAACAGATCGAGCCGCAGTTCGCGCTCGGCGGGCGCGGTCGGGCTCGGAATAGCCGGTGCTTCGCGCATGGCGCCATCGGCCGCCACCTTGGCGCGGGCTCCGACCTGATCGGCAACCGACGGCATGCGCTCTGCTTCGAAAGGTCTCGAACGCCCCCGGTCGAGACTGATTTACGGGACGACAGCTTCACGCTAACGGTGACAAAAAAGCAATATTGCGGCCGGCATTTTGGTCCGGAACCGCGCGCTGTCACAACTAAGTGGGGGCTGGTTCCTGCGCCTGTTTTCGCTATGATTGCGCCAAGTCGCGCAAAGACGCTGGCGCGTATTCCGCAAAGGTGGATACCGGTTTTGCGATCGGAATACGCGCAAGTTATAAGGTGAGAGCATTTTCTTGCGCCTAACCGGACTCCACTTGGCCGGAAAATGCTCTGGAGAGAGTTTGAGATGTACCGCGCCGTTACCCGCCAGATCGAAGTCACTGTCGAGCCGAATTTCATGCCGGAGCGATCGTCGGCCGAGCGGGGCCATTTTTTTTGGTCCTACACCGTGGTCATCACCAATGCCGGGTCGGATACCGTCCAGTTGCGCACGCGGCACTGGATCATCACCGATGCCTCCGGGCGGAAGCAGGAAGTCCGCGGCGAGGGCGTGGTCGGCGAGCAGCCGGTGCTCGCGCCCGGAGAGCGCTTCGAATATACCAGCGGCGTTCCGCTGCCGACCGCCAACGGCTTCATGAGCGGACGCTATCAGATGGTCTCGATCCGAAGCGGCGAGCCGTTCGAAATCGATGTCCCCACTTTTTCGCTCGACAGCCCCGACAGCAAGCGCGTGCTGAATTAGAGCGTTTTCGAGCGAAGTGGATACCGGTTCGCGTGAAGAAAACGCGTCCAATCAAAATCATAGAGCCCGCTTCTGATTCCACCAGAAGCGGAAAGGCGCTGAAGAGGCGGCGGCCCTATTCCACGCCGGCTTCCTCCGGCGTGAATTCGTAGACGGAGCTGCAGAATTCGCAGGTCACGGCGACCTTGCCGTCCTGCACCATCCCGGAGCGGTCCTGCGGCACGAAACTCTTCAGCATCGCCTCCACCGCGTCGCGCGAGCATGAACATTGCGCCTGCAGCGCCTGCGATGGAAACACCCGGACCCCGCGCTCATGGAATAGCCGGTACAGCAGCCGCTCGCCGGATAAATCGGGATCGATCAGTTCGATATCCTCGACGGTCGCGATCAGCGACTGGCCCTCGACCCAGGCATCGTCCTCCGCCACGGTATGCACCGCGCTGCCCTCGGGCGCGTCGCCGGGATCGAGATCGGCCTGACGCGCGCGCTCCGACGCCTTGGGCAGGAATTGCAGCAGCATGCCGCCGCCGCGCCAGCCGCGCTTCGGACCATTGCCGTCCCTGCGCCACTCCTCGCCGACCGCGAGGCGGACCCGCGTCGGAATTTGTTCGGAACGCAGAAAATACTCATGCGCGGCGTCTTCGAGGCTGCCGCCGTCCAGGGCTACGAGGCCCTGATAGCGGCTCATGTCGGGGCCCTGATCGATGGTCATGGCGAGATGGCCGCGGCCGAGCAGCGCGCCTGAATCCATCGCATCGCCAAGCCGCGTTTTGTCGAAACGGGCATAAGCCCGCAGCCGGGCCGGCGCCCGAAAGTCGACAATCAGGAACGATACCGGTCCGTCGGTCTGGGTTTGCAGGATGAAGCGGCCCTCGAACTTGAGCGAGGAGCCGAGCAATGTCGTCAGCACGATCGCCTCGCCGAGCAGCTTGGCGACCGGTACGGGATAGTCATGCCGGACCAGCAGTTCGTCGAGCGCGGGTCCGAGCCGCGTCAGCCGTCCGCGCAGGTCGAGGGTGCTCACCTCGAACGGAATCACGGCATCGTCGACCGGAACAGCCGAGGGCGCGCGCACCGGGGTTTCGGGCGAAATAGCGGAGGCGGACGGTTGTGAGGTCATGCCGCTTTATCTGGGGTCGGGGGTGCGTGATCGAAACCCCTTGAAAGCCGGTTTCGGCGTGCTTTGCCGGCATCCTGCTCCGGTCACGAACGCTCCACAGCGTTTTCGAGCGAAGTGGAAACCGGTTCGCATGAAGAAAACGTGTCGAATCAAAAACATAGAGCCCCGCTTCTAATTCCGTCAGAAGCGCAAAGGCTCCGGAATTCGCGCGGGGCCTCCCGGCCTCACATCCTTTTCATCTCGACAGACACTTTCGGTCCGTTCTTGATGGTCTGATAGACGACGCAATAGCGCTCGGTCAGCTTGAGCAGGAGATCGAGCTTGTCCTGCGGCGCATCGGTCTCGACATCGAACCGCAGGCGGATCGATTCGAAGCCGACCGGCGTTTCCTTGTCGACGCCGAGCGTGCCGCGAAAATCGAGATCGCCCTCGGCGCTGACGTGGCCGGATTTCAGCGGCACCTCGATCGCGGTCGCAACCGACTTCAGCGTGACGCCGGCGCAGGCGACCAGCGCCTCGAGCAGCATGTCGCCCGAGCACAATTCGAGGCCGGAGCCGCCGGTGGCCGGGTGAAGCCCCGCGACCGCGAGCGCGCGTCCGGTCTCCACCTTGCAGGCGATGCCGTCGTTGTCGATCGACCCCCGCGCCTTCAGCGTGATCAGCGCTGATTTCGGGTCACTCTTGTAGCGCTCCTTGATCGGGGCCTGCGTGGCGCGAAGCTCGGCGGCATCCATCAACCTCTCCTTTTCCTGAACTCAGTCAGAGCAATTGTAGCCGCGGCGCGCCGGCTTCACCACCACAGCGCATCGCCGGTCTCGGCCGCCGCCGTCGGGTCGGGCGCGGCCTGGTCGAGCGAGCGATCGAGTGCGGTCAGGATGCGCCGCTTGGTGGTCTCGAACAGTTCCGAATTGCGGTCGCGCGGACGCGCCAGGCTGATCTCCGCCTGCTCGAACAGTCGTCCCGGCCGCGGCCGCATCACCACCACCCGATCCGCCAGCACCACCGCCTCGTCGACGTCGTGGGTCACGAGCACCAAAGTCGGGCGGGTCTCCGACCACAGATCGAGCAGGTGATCCTGCAGATCGCGCCGCGTGAAGGCGTCAAGCGCTGAGAACGGCTCATCGAGCAGAAGCACTTCGGGCCGCACCACCAGCGCCCGCGCGATCGCGACGCGCTGCGCCTGTCCGCCCGACAGTTCGCGAGGCCACGCCTTAGCCTTGTCGGACAGGCCGACCTTGGCGAGCGCGGCGGCGACGCGTTCCCGCCGCTCGGTCGCAGACACGTCCGACAGACCGAAGCCGATGTTGTCGGCGACGCTCAGCCATGGCAGCAGCCGCGGCTCCTGAAAGATGATGCCGACCTTGGGATGCGGCGCGGTGAGGGCTTCGCCGTCGAGCGTGATGGCGCCATAGCTGGCGCGGTCGAGGCCCGCGATGGCGCGCAGCAGCGTCGATTTTCCGCAGCCCGAGCCGCCGATGACGGCGACGATCTCGCCGAGCCTGATCTCGGTCGAAAACCGCTCAAGCGCGTTGACGCCGTTGGGATAGGTCTTGCCGACGCGGTCGAGCACCAGCATCAGAACGCCCCGCGGCTTGGCGCGAACGCATCCTGCCAGCGCAGGAACGGCATCGCCGCGATTTCGATCAGCCAGTCGGTGGTCTTGCCGAGGATCGCGAAGATCACGATGGCGGCGAGGATCTGCGCCGGCTTGCCGAGCTGCTGGCCGTCGATCAGGAGATAGCCGAGTCCTTCGGAGGCGCCCATGAATTCCGCCGCCACCACGAACATCCAGCCGAGACCGAGGCCGACGCGCAACGACACCACATAGGCCGGCAGCACCGCGGGCAGCAGAATGCGACGGATCATCGCTGGCCCGCTGAGGCGGAAGGTGCGGCCGACCTCGACGATCTTGCGATCGACCGAAAGGATGGCGCCCATGACGCCAAGATAGATCGGGAAAAACACGCCGACGGCGATCAGGGCAACCTTGGACAGTTCGAAAATGCCAAGCCACAGGATGAACAGCGGCACCCAGGCGATCGAGGGAATGGCGCGCAGCGCCTGGATGGTCGGATCGAGCAGTTGTCGCGCCAGCCCCCAATAGCCCGAGATCGCGCCCAGCACGGTGCCTGCCGCAACGCCGAGTGCGAATCCGGCGCCGACGCGCTCGAGCGTGGTCGCCATGTGGCGGAAAAGCTCGCCGCTGCGGGCGAGTTCGTCGATCGTCGAAATCACCGTCGACGGCGGCGGCACCAGTCGTCCGTTGGACCAGCCGGCGGCCACCGCCCATTCCCACGCGACTGCCGCGGTGAGCGGCAGCAGCAGGCCGAGCGCCGGACGCGTCCAGCGCCGCCACCGCGCCGCAGACGGCGGCGCGAGTGACTGTGTGCTCTCGACGGGGGTGTCCAGCGTCATCGTCATTGCCAAACCCTGTCCGGCCGCCGATTGCAAGACCGAAATAAAGACGAGGGCCGGCGAGCCGGTCCTCGCTTGTTGTGGACGAGCCGACCGATCAATTGGCCGGCAGCGGGACCTGATCGTCGATCAGATTGTCGAGCGCGGCCTTGACGTCGACCTTGGCGTCGAGGACGCCGGCCTGCTGAAGCGCCAGGCCGGCGGCGAGAATGGTGTCGCGCTGGGCCTTGCCGATCTTGCCGTTCGAGATGTCGGTGCGCTCGCGCAACTGCTTTTCAACCACGTCCTTGGGCAGCTTGGTGGCGGCGATGAAGCTCGCTTCCAGTTCCTCCGGATGGGCGACCGCGTATTTGCGCGCGGTCTCATAGACGCCCAGCACGCGCCGGGTGATCTCGGGATATTTTTTCAGGAACTCTTCCCGCACGTTGAGGATGCCGTAGGTGTTGGCGTCGGCATCGCGATAAAACAGCCGCGCGCCGTCCTGCAGTTCCGCCTGCGCCATCATCGGATCGAGACCGGCCCAGGCTTCGACGTCGCCCCGGATCAGCGCGGTCTTGCCGTCGGGATGCTGCAGCAGCACCGGGACGATGTCCTTTTCGGACATGCCGAACTTCTGCAGCGCGCGGACGAGGAAGATATGCGGATCGGTGCCGCGCGTGACCGCGACGCGCTTGCCCTTGAGGTCGGTCACCGTCTTGATCGTCGTGTCCTTGCGGGTGACGAGCGCCGTCCATTCCGGTTTCGAATAGACATAGACGGATTTGAGCGGATTGCCGTTGATCCTTGCCACCAGCGCCGCGGAACCGGCGGTGGAGCCGAAATCGATCGAACCGGCGTTCAGGAATTCGAGCGCCTTGTTGGAACCGAGGGTCTGGACCCAGCGCACGGTGATGCCGTCCTTGGCGAATTCCTTCTCGACCAGCCCCTTGTCCTTCATCAGCATCGACACCGGGTTGTAGGTCGCCCAGTCCATGTGAATTTCTTTCGGCGCGTCAGCGGCGAACGCCGCCGCGGGCAAAAGCGCGGCTGCGGCGATGGCGGCGAGCACAGCACGGCGTGCGGGCTTGAACATGATAATGTCTCCTGGGAGGTTGAAAATGCGAGCCGTTCGGCCGGGCGAAAAAGCCATCTTATGTCAAATAGTTGTAAACCTCAGTCAACGAGAAAATAGATTTTTCGGATGCTCCGGCTGGAGGACATCCTTGCTCAAAGCCGGTCACATGCAGCATGGATCCATCGTGTGCGGCCGACAATCTCCGGTGACAGCCCGCGTGGCGTCCGTTATCCGGATAGGCGATGGATATTGCGACGACAAGTGACGCGGCCGCAGCCGCCGACGGCTTCGATACCGCCAGGATCACAGGCGACATCGATGCGCTGGCCGAGAAACACGCCGGACACGAGGACGCCTTCCGCTCCGCGGTGTCCCGGTTGTTGAAGGCCGAATTCGCCAAGGTGCTCGATGCGGCGCAGGCAAGGCTCTTGCGCGATCGTCACGGGCGGCGCTGTGCGGAGCGGCTTTGCTTCGTCCAGGACGAAATCATTCGCCTCGCGTTTTCAGCCGCGACGCGCCATCTCTATCATTCCCCGATTCCTTCCGACGGCGAGCGCATGGCCGTGGTTGCGACCGGCGGCTACGGCCGCGGCCTGATGGCGCCGGAGTCCGATCTCGATCTGCTGTTCATTCTTCCATACAAGCAGACCGCGTGGGGGGAACAGGTCGCTGAAGCGATTCTATATTGTCTGTGGGACATGGGACTGAACGTCGGTCATGCGACGCGGTCTGTCAGCGAATCGATCCGGCAGGCGCGGGGCGACATGACGATTCGCACGGGGATCCTGGAGACCCGGTTCCTCGCCGGCGACCGGGCGCTTTACGACGAGCTGGTGACCCGTTTCGACAAGGAAGTGGTGCAGGGAACGGCGGCGGAATTCGTCACCGCCAAACTTGCCGAGCGTGAGGAGCGGCATCGCCGCGCCGGCCAGTCGCGCTATCTGGTCGAGCCCAACGTCAAGGACGGCAAGGGGGGATTGCGCGACCTGCACACGCTGTTCTGGATCGCGAAGTATGTCTACCGGGTCCATGAAAGCCACGAATTGCTGAAGTGCGGCGTGTTCGACGTCCGCGAGTACCGGACCTTCCGCCGCTGCGCCGACTTCCTGTGGTCGGTACGCTGCAACCTGCACTTCGCCACCGGCAGGGCCGAGGAACGGCTGTCGTTCGACCTGCAACGCGAGATCGCGGTGCGGCTTGGATACACCTCTCATCCCGGGATGCAGGATG
This sequence comes from Nitrobacter sp. 62-13, assembly GCF_001896955.1. Lineage (GTDB taxonomy): Bacteria > Pseudomonadota > Alphaproteobacteria > Rhizobiales > Xanthobacteraceae > Nitrobacter. The sequence continues at coordinate 10,363 of NZ_MKRN01000201.1, forward strand.
TCGAGCGCTTCATGAAGCACTACTTCCTGACCGCCAAGGACGTCGGCGACCTCACCGCCATCCTTTGCGCCAAGCTCGAGGACCAGCAGGCCAAGCCGGCGCCGGCTCTCGGTCGCATAATGTCGAAACTGCAGCGCGGCACGGAATTGCGACGGGTGCCGGACGACGATGACTTTATTATCGACAATAACCGCATCAATCTGGCCTCGCCGGACGTCTTCAAGCGCGATCCCGTCAACCTGATCCGCATGTTCCGTCTCGCGCAGAAGAACAACCTGGCGTTTCATCCGGACGCCTTGCGAACCGTCACGCGGTCGCGGCGGCTGATCAACGCGCAGCTTCGCGAGAACCCGGAAGCCAACCGGCTGTTCATGGAAATCCTGACGTCGAACGACGCGGAGACCGTGCTGCGCCGGATGAACGAGACCGGGGTACTCGGTCATTTCATCCGCGCTTTCGGCAAGATCGTCTCGATGATGCAGTTCAACATGTACCATCACTACACGGTGGACGAGCATCTGATCCGCTGCATCGGCATCCTTCAGGACATCGAGCGCGGCGGCAATGACGAAGTCGCCCTCGCCAGCGAGCTGATGCGCAAGATTCGCCCCGAGCACCGGCCCGTCATCTACATCACGACCCTGCTTCACGACGTCGCAAAGGGCCGGCCCGAGGATCATTCGATCGCGGGCGCCAGGGTGGCGCGCCGGTTGTGCCCGCGTCTCGGCTTCAATGCCGCCGACACCGAGCTGGTCGCATGGCTGATCGAACAGCATCTGACGATGTCCAAAGTGGCCCAGTCGCGCGACCTGTCCGACCGCAAGACCATCGAGAATTTCGCGGCCGTGGTGCAGTCGGTCGAGCAGATGAAGCTCCTGACGATCCTGACCACCGCCGACATCCGCGGCGTCGGCCCCGGCGTCTGGAACGGCTGGAAGGCGCAACTGCTGCGCACCCTTTATTACGAGACGGAACCGGTGCTGACGGGGGGCTTCTCCGAGGTCAATCGTTCCGAGCGCATCGCGGCGGCCCAGGCGGAGTTTCGCGCTGCCTTCACCGAATGGTCGGAGCAGGAACTCAACGCCTATATCGCGCGGCATTATCCGGCCTATTGGCTCAAGGTCGATCTCGCGCACAAGATCAGGCATGCGCGTTTCCTGCGCGCCAGCGAGCAGACCGGGCAGAAGCTCAACGTCAATGTCGGCTTCGACGAGGCGCGGGGTGTCACGGAACTGACGATCCTGGCCAATGACCATCCCTGGCTGTTGTCGATCATCGCCGGAGCGTGTGCGTCCGCCGGCGCCAACATCGTCGATGCGCAGATCTATACGACCACCGACGGGCAGGCGCTCGACACCATCGCGATCTCCCGTGAATACGACCGCGACGAAGATGAGGGACGCCGCGCCGCCCGCATCGGCGAGATCATCGAGCAGGTGCTCGAAGGCCGGCTGCGCCTGCCCGACGTGGTGGCTCGCCGCGCTGGCGGAAAGGCCAAGCTACGGCCGTTTGTGGTGGAACCCGAGGTCATCGTCAACAACCAGTGGTCGGACCGCCATACCGTGATCGAGGTTTCGGGAGTAGACCGGCCCGGACTGCTGTTCCAGCTCACCGCCGCGATCTCGAAGCTCAACCTCAACATCGCGTCCGCCCACGTGTCGACATTCGGCGAGCGCGCGCGCGACGTGTTCTACGTCACCGATCTTCTCGGGGCCCGGATCACCGCCCCGACCCGACAGGCCGCGATCAAGCGCGCGCTGATCCATCTGCTTGCCACCGGCAATGCGGCGAATCCTTCCGCCGTCTGAGGTTCCATGCTTCTCGCAGGACGGCTTGCAATGCGTTTGACCTTCATTCAGGTTTGAACCGACGCTTGATTCGGCCGGACCATGGACACGATCATGCATCTGGTGAGCACGATCATAAGCAATGCAATGAAAAACCGTGTGCTGGGTTGGGCCGTGACGGCGGCATTGGCTGTCACGCTGTCGGTCTCGCAGGCTTCCGCCCAGAAAAAATACGGCCCCGGCGTCACCGACACCGAAATCAAGATCGGCCAGACCGTACCGTTCAGTGGACCCATCTCGGCTTACGCCACCATCGGCAAGGTGCAGGCCGCTTACATGAGGATGGTCAACGACGAAGGCGGCGTTAACGGACGCAAGATCAATCTGATCCAGTATGATGACGCCTACAGTCCGCCGAAGACCGTCGAACAGGTTCGCAAGCTGGTCGAGAGCGACGAGGTGCTGCTGACCTTTCAGCTCATCGGAACGCCGCCCAATGCGGCCGTCCAGAAATATCTGAACGCGAAGAAAGTGCCGCAGCTCTTCGCCGCCACCGGAGCCTCGCGCTTCAGCGATCCAAAGAAATATCCATGGACCATCGGCTTCAACCCCAGTTACGTCGTCGAAGGACGGATCTACGGCCAATACATCCTGAAGGACCATCCGGATGCCAAGATCGGCGTACTCTATCAGAACGACGACGTCGGCAAGGACTATCTCAAGGGGCTGAAATCGGGGCTGGGCGCTAGGGCCTCGAAAATGATCGTCGCCGAAGCGGCCTATGAGGTGTCCGATCCGACCGTCGATTCGCAGATCCTCAAGCTGCGCGCCGCCGGGGCCACGCTGCTGTTCAGCGCCGCGACGCCGAAGCAGGCCGCACAGGCGATCCGAAAGACTTTTGAGCTCGGCTGGAAGCCGGTCCATATCCTCGACATCAACGCGACCTCGGTGGGTGCGGTATTGCAGCCGGCGGGGCTGGACGCCTCGAAGGGCATCATCAGCACCAACTACGGCAAGGATCCGCTCGATCCGCAGTGGAAGGACGATCCGGGCATGAAGAAGTACTTCGCCTTCATGGCGAAGTACTATCCGGAGGGTGACGAGAACTCGAACTTCAATTCCTATGGTTACAGCACGGCCCAACTGCTGGTGCAGGTGCTGAAGCAGTGCGGCGACGATCTCACGCGCGCGAACGTCATGAACCAGGCCGCCAATCTGAAGAACGTCGGCCTCGACCTGTTGCTGCCCGACATCAGGATCAACACGGCGCCGGACGATTATCGCGTCAACAAGCAGATGCAGATGATGCGCTTCAACGGCCAACGCTGGGAACTATTCGGACCCGTCATTTCCGACGACGCGAGCGGTTAGCATCGCGTGTGCGTTATCGGTCGCGCGCGCGGCGACTGCCTCAACCCCTAATCTTGCGTTAACTTTCGGGTAACCCTCCCTTAAACCCCGGCCGCTAGTGTCCCGACTTCGAAGTTGGCACGTCCTAGCAGCAGCCTTCGATGCGAGCTTCGAAATCCCGGGGACACTGGCAATCCTATGATTCTGGTGTGATTTGGGGTTCAGACGTTCGCTTGACGAACCGGCCGGGCGATGAAGCGAACTTCTGAACCACCACTGACGTGCCGCGGGTCGGGCATGGGCGTTGTTGCGTATGGGATGGGGACGAAAAAAACGCCGCGGCCGCAAGGAGCCGGTCTTCAGCGGATTTGCCGCTTCGCTCGCGGAGTTGCGCCTCAATCCGCTCGATCGCATCACGGTTGCCGACGACACGCCGGCCAAACGCGCCGCGCCGCGCAAAGCCGCCGGTTCGGGTGGCGGCGGCTCACGCAAGCCGTCGTCTGATCGCAACGGCAAAGGCCGGAAGCGCAGGCGCGTTCGTCTGTCGCGCGTGGTCTATTGGGGCGCCGTGCTTTCTTTATGGGCGGCCATCGCCGTGGTCGGCGTGGTGGTCTATGTCGGCGCGCATCTGCCGCCGATCCAGTCGCTCGAAATTCCGAAACGCCCGCCGACCATCCAGATCGTCGGCGCGGACGGCAGCGTGCTGGCGACGCGCGGGGAAATGGCTGGCAGCAACGTTTCGCTCAAGGACCTGCCGCCCTATTTGCCCAAGGCCTTCATCGCGATCGAAGACCGCCGGTTCTATTCGCATTACGGCGTCGATCCGGTCGGCATCCTGCGCGCGGCCGTTGCAAACGTCATGCACCGGGGGGTATCGCAGGGCGGTTCGACCTTGACCCAGCAACTCGCGAAAAACCTGTTCCTGACCCAGGAGCGCACGCTCGAGCGAAAGCTTCAGGAGGTCGAACTCGCGCTCTGGCTGGAGCGCAAGCACACCAAGGCGCAGATTCTCGAACTTTATCTCAACCGCGTCTACTTCGGCTCCGGCGCCTATGGCGTCGAGGCGGCAGCGCAGAAATATTTCGGCAAACCGGCGAAGAACGTCACGCTCGCCGAGGCCGCCATGCTGGCCGGTCTCGTCAAGTCGCCGTCGCGTCTGGCGCCGGACCGCAACCCGGAAGGCGCCGAGGCTCGCGCAAAGGTCGTGCTCGCTGCGATGGTCGACGCCCGCTTCATCACCGCGCAGCAGGCGCAGGCCGCCGGAACCCATCCCTCCTATGCCGTGAAGCCGGCCAGCGCCGGCACGATCAATTATGTCGCCGACTGGGTCGGCGAGGTGCTCGACGATCTGGTGGGCCAGGTCGACCAGAGTATCGTCGTCGAAACCACCATCGATCCGAAATTGCAGAGCGCGGCGGAAGCCGCCGTGATCGACGAACTGGCCGCGAAAAGCGTCAAGTTCAATGTCAGCCAGGGCGCATTGGTGGCGATGACGCCCGATGGAGCGGTGCGCGCCATGGTCGGGGGGCGCAACTACGCCGACAGCCAGTTCAACCGTGCGGTGACCGCGAAGCGCCAGCCCGGTTCGGCGTTCAAGCCGTTTGTCTATCTCACCGCGATCGAGGCCGGACTGACGCCCGAGACGATCCGGCAGGACGCTCCGCTCGACGTCAAGGGTTGGCGGCCGGAGAACTACAGTCACGAATATTTCGGCGCGGTGACGCTGACGCAGGCGCTTGCGATGTCGCTGAACACGGTTGCGGTCCGGCTCGGACTGGAGGTCGGGGCCACGAATGTAGTCCGCACCGCGCACCGGCTCGGCATCACCTCAAAACTGGAATCCAACGCCTCGATCGCGCTCGGCACCTCCGAGGTGTCGCCGCTGGAACTGGTCGGCGCCTATGCGCCGTTCGCCAATGGCGGATATGCCGCCAATGCCCACATCGTCGATCGCATCCGCACCGTCGAGGGCAACAAGCTGCTCTACGCGCGCTCGCAGGATGCGCCGGATCGCGTGGTCGATCCGCGCGCCGTCGCCATGATGAACACCATGATGGAGCAGACGCTGATCAGCGGCACCGCCCGCAAGGCCGAGATTCCCGGATGGACCGCCGCCGGCAAGACCGGCACCAGCCAGGATTTTCGCGATGCGTGGTTCGTCGGCTACACGGCGAAGCTCGTAACCGGGGTGTGGCTCGGCAACGACGACAACACGCCGACCCGCAAGGCCACCGGCGGCGGCCTGCCGGTGGAGATCTGGACGCGTTTCATGCGCGCCGCGCATCAGGGCCTGCGGCCCGAACCGATCCCCGGCACGCAGCGCGGCCTGCTTCCGGACATCGCACAGCTCGGCCGGCAGGTCGTCGCGCCGCCGGTTCCTGTCCCCGCCGCGGCTCCGGCGCCGGTCGGCAGCCGACCTCAGCCGATCCGATCCGACGTCCGGCCGGAAGCCGCAAGCGGACTGGACGGCTGGCTCGTCGACCGGCTGTTCGGCGGGCGGTAGAACTATAATCCTTGCTGTCATTCCGGACGCCACGTTAGCGGCGATCCCGGAATCCACGTTCAATCTCTATGGCGGTTATGGATTCCGGGTTCACGACTGCGTCGCGCCCCGGAATGACGAAAAGAGGGTCGGCGGACCGCGACGAGTCCGTTAATCCTGAATGCCGTAGCGATGCAGATCGTTGCCTTCGGCGTCGAGCCACCGCTTGGCCCGCTCGACGTGATTGCAGATACGACCCACCACTTTCCAGAATCGCGGCGAATGATTCATTTCAACGAGGTGGGCGACCTCGTGGGCGGCGAGATAATCCAGCACGAACGGCGGCGCCAGGATAAGGCGCCACGAAAACGACAGCGATCCCGACGATGTGCATGATCCCCAGCGGCTCGACTGATCGCGGATCGAAAGCCGCTTGACCTTGACGTCCAGCATGTCGGCATAGCGTTCCGCGGCCTTTTGCAGGTCGCGCCGCGCTTCGCGCTTGAGAAAATCGTGTACGCGCCGATCGAGATGTTCGAAACCGCCGGCCACACAGAGAATCTTTTCGCCGCTGTCGCGCGTTTCGGTCCACACCGTGCCGCGCTCGCCGGCGCGATGCACGATCCGGTGGGCGACGCCGCGCAACGGAATGATCGCGCCGTGGTGGAACGGGGCCGCCTTCGGCAGCCGTCCGAGGCGCGCCGCGATCCAGCCGCCGTGGCGTTGCGCAAAGTCCTTGGCCTCCGCGAGCGTTCCCCGTGGCGGCATGGTCAGGATCGCTTCGCGATCGCTCGGATGGATTCGCAACGTATAGCGGCGAGCGCGGCGATGGCGGCGCAAGCGCACCGAATAGATCTGAGAACCATGCTTGACGAGAAGCCGGGAGGGTTCAGCGGGACGTCGATAAAGAAGTGCGCGGGCCATTTCAGCAAATCCGGAGGCGGGGGTAGCGCCCGGACTTTGCCATAACCGCCGCCAGTCGAATCGCTCGGCGCAAAAACAAATCATTTGCCCAATATACAGTGGGGTTTTGAAGCGAGCCCCCTATGGAATGGGTATCGGAACAAAATATTTGGTGTTCATTCAGCCCGATTCGGGCGTTCTAGGCATGAATCTGAACTCATTATTTTCCCGCCGCCCAAATCTGGTCGAATCCTAGAGAATTCCGGCGGTGGGCCACGTCCACCGGATCATTTCGTCATCGGCGGATCGTTTGAGTGCTATTCAGATTCACTCGGCCGCCGCACGGAGCGACGCTCGCGCCGGTGTGGTGGTGACGGATTGCATGAAATCGTTGATGCGCGGCACGATCTCGGACTTGAAACGCGAACCGTTGAACACGCCGTAATGGCCGACGCCCTTCTGCACATAATGAATCCGCCGATTGTCGGAAATCGACGTGCATAGCGCGTGAGCCGCTTCGGTCTGCCCGAGCCCGGAAATATCGTCGTTCTCGCCCTCCACGGTCATCAGAGCGACGCGCGTGATCTTAGAAGGATCGACGGGCCGGCCGCGATGGGTCATTTTGCCTTCGGGCAGCGCGTGCTTGACGAATACGAGATCGACCGTCTGCAAATAATATTCCGCGGTCAGGTCCATGACGGCGAGATACTCGTCGTAGAAATCGCGGTGCTTGTCGACGAGATCGCCGTCTCCCTTGACCAGGTTCTTGAACAGACTCTTGTGCGCGGCCATGTGGCGATCGAGATTCATGCTGATGAAGCCGTTCAACTGCAGGAAGCCCGGATAGACGTCACGCATCACGCCGGGATGCGGGAATGGCACCTTGGTGATGACATGGTTGCGGAACCAGTCCGTGCCTTTCTCGGCGGCGAGGTCGTTGACGGCGGTGGGGTTGTTGCGGGTATCGATCGGCCCGCCCATCAGCGTCATCGACAGCGGCACGCATGGGTCGCCCGCGGCCTCCATCACCGATACCGCCGCCAGCACCGGCACCGAGGGCTGGCAGACCGCGATGACATGAACGTTGCCGCCCAGCACATGCAGAATCTCGATCAGGTAATCGACGTAGTCATCGAGATCGAAACGCCCTTCGGATATCGGAACCATCCGGGCGTCCGACCAGTCGGTGATATAGACGTCATGCGTCGGCATGAATGCCTCGACGGTTCCGCGCAGCAATGTCGCGTAGTGACCTGACATCGGCGCCACCAGCAGCACGCGCGGCTGTGGCTTCCTCAGCGGACGTACATGCTTGCGGTCGAAGTAGAGCAGACGACAGAACGGCTTTTCCCAGACCGAGCGGATCTCGATCGGCGTGCGTATGCCGTTGACCTCGGTCTCATGCAGGCCCCATTCCGGTTTGCCGTAGCGTCGCGTGGTGCGCTCGAACAGTTCGCAGCCGGCGGCGACGGTTTTGCCGAATTCGGTGCTCGACCACGGATTGAGCGGGTTCTGGAACAATATCCTTGTCGCGTCGGTGACGGCGCGAGCCGGATTGAGCGACGCCTGCGCCATCTCGTACATCCAGTACATCGGCGTCGTCATCGTGGGGCTGACTTCCGCCGGCATCTCCGGCGGCCGTCCAAATTCACCGATAGGCATTCTGCTCAATCCCCTTTTGCATCGCAACATAGTGGCCGCTGCGAGACACTGCGTCAATCCGCCCCCGGTCTATGAAGATCTACATATAGTAGGTTTATGCTTTCCGCGAGCACGGATGTGGCCGAAATACCTCTCGCCATCCAAGTTCATTGGCAAGGACCCGGCGAGGCGCCGCCTCCATGAGGAACGTTCCCGGCGAGCCCGCGAACGGCGCCGCCTTGATCGCCGACATCGCAGAGCGCCCCGAGGTCGCGGCTCTCGCCCGCGACCCGCCTTCCGCGTCGCGGGCGTCGCTCGAAAACGCTATAAGTTGCGAGAAATGACCGACGTCGCCGTCTCCGATTTCAACCATCCGCGCCGCTACGTTCGGCTGGATACCATCCTGCGGCTGCGCTGGCTCGCTGCGCTGGGGCAACTCGCGGCGATCTTCGTTGTCGCGCATGGGCTGGAATTCGATCTGCCGATCATTCCCTGCGTGACGATCGTCGGCTTGTCCTCGCTGCTGAACCTGGCTTTGCAGGTTATTTTCGACCCGATGCAGCGGCTCGAGCCGCGCCATGCGGCGGCGCTGCTTGCGCTGAACATCACCGAACTCGCCGCCCTGCTGTTCTTCACCGGCGGTTTGCAGAACCCGTTCTCGTATCTGTTCCTCGCGCCCGTGCTGATTTCCGCCACGGCATTGCCGACCCGGCTGACCATGGCGCTCGGCGCATTCGCAATCGCCTGCGCGACAATCCTGGGCTTCACACATCTGCCGCTGCCGTGGGATGTCGATGACCCGCTGATCCTGCCGCCGATCTATCTCGCCGGCGTCTGGTTCTCGATCGTGCTCGCGATCGGCGTCACCAGCCTCTATACGTTTCAGGTCACGGAGCAGGCGCGCAAGCTGTCCGACGCGCTGGCGGCGACCGAACTGGTTCTGGCTCGCGAACAGCATCTGACCCAGATCGACGGCCTTGCCGCCGCCGCGGCGCATGAACTCGGAACGCCGCTGTCGACCATCTTCCTGGTTTCGCGCGAACTGGAAAAAGCCTTGCAGGAGAACGGCACGCAGGATCCTCAGCGGTTGGCCAGCGATCTCGGCATCGTGCGGGAGCAGGCGCAGCGTTGCCGCGATATCCTCGCCAAGATCGCGCAACTGTCGTCGTCCGGCGCGCCGTTCGACCGGATGCCGCTGTCGACCCTGATCGAGGAAACCGTGGCGCCGCATCGCGACTTCGGCATCGACATCAAGACCACCATCGCGGCCGCCGGCGACCATGAGCCCGTCGGCATGCGCAACCCCGCGATCCTTTACGGCGTTGGCAACATTCTGGAAAATGCCGTCGACTTCGCGCGCAGCGCCGTCGACGTCAATGCCTGGTGGAACAGCGATACCGTCGGGATCGTGATTTCCGACGATGGCCCTGGAATCGTTCCCGACATTCTCAAGCGAATCGGCGAACCGTACCTGTCGCGCCGCCGCAACGCCGGCGATGCGCAAGGCGGACGCAGCGGTCTCGGTCTCGGGATCTTTATCGCGCGCACCCTGCTGGAGCGTACCGGCGCGAGGGTGTCCTTTAACAATCGGACGTTTCCGGAGCATGGCGCGGTGGTTCAGATCGTCTGGCCCCGCGTTCGCTTCGAAACGTTGAAAACAATCGCGGAGGCAACGGCTTAGCTGTGAGGGACGGCGATCGCAATCCGTCATCGCTTGCGCCGTGGCTTTGAGCGCCCATATGATTTTGACTGCAACCAAGCGCGAGGTCTTATCGTGAACGCTACCCCCGACGTTTTCCCGCAAGCCGACCGCTCGCTGCTGATCGTCGAGGATGACAAGCCGTTTCTCGAACGTCTGTCGCGTGCCATGGAAACCCGCGGCTTCGAAGTGACGTCCTGCGACAGCGTCTC
>NZ_MKRN01000201.1:20442-48057 GCF_001896955.1 Nitrobacter sp. 62-13
CCTTGCGCATATCGGAAAATCCGCGCCGGCCTTTGCCGTGGTGGATTTGCGCTTGGGCGACGGCAACGGTCTTGACGTGGTGTCGGCCCTGAAGCGTGAGCGCCCCGACGCTCGGGCGATCGTGCTGACCGGTTATGGCAATATCGCAACTGCAGTGACCGCGGTGAAAATGGGCGCCGTCGATTATCTGTCCAAGCCCGCCGACGCCGACGACGTGGTCGCGGCTCTGCTCGCCAGCAACTCGGAGAAGTCCGAGCTGCCGCAGAACCCGATGTCGGCCGATCGCGTGCGTTGGGAACACATCCAGCGCATTTATGAGATGTGCAATCGCAACGTGTCGGAGACGGCCCGGCGGCTCAACATGCATCGCCGCACGCTGCAGCGTATTTTGGCGAAACGTGCGCCGCGCTGATCTGCTCTCTGATGACCTATAGCGTTTTCGAGCGCAGCATGTCTTCGGACGTGACCCGCGGATGGAAGCGCCTGCATAGGAAAATAGCTCGTCATTCCGGAGCGCGAACAGGATTCGCGAACCCGGAAATCCAGTCGCTTCTCCATGTTGCCGGATTCCGGATCGCCGCTGTCGCGACGTCCGGAAAGACAAAAGTCAGAACTCCCCTTCGGCATGGCCTTGCGGATCGACGAGACGATTGAGCCGCTGGGCCGCCGCCAACGCGAAGCGGAGCATCATCGCCTTGCGCGTCGGCGCCGCCAGGCGGTGCTCCGGCGCTTCGCAATGCAAATGAGCGCCATAGGCGTCGGCAACGATGAGGCCGGTGTCTGCGGGAAAAATCCCGCACGGCAGATCGCGCGTAAAGGCGAAGAACAGGCGGTCGCAATGCGCGCGATAATCCTGCCACTTTCGATCGGCGCGCAAATCCTCGACCGATGACTTGATTTCGACGATCCAGATCTCGCCGCTTGCGTTGAGAGCTACAAGATCGGCGCGCCGTCCGGACGGGAGCGGCAATTCGCCGATGCAGGAAAATCCCAGCGATCGCAAGAACCGTCCCGTTCCACGCGCAATCGCCAGCGCGGTCTCCGACTGGCGGCGGTCTGGCGGCGGCACAAGGGCGATATGAGGGACGCGCGATTCCATGGCGACAAGACCATAGCAAAAACGCGGGTCAGCCACGCCGGTGTTTTTTGATCTTTCAGGAGTATATAACCGGCAACGTCACAAATCGGAATTTCTCGCGCATGACCCCGGAAAAGCGGACCGACAACCAGACCAGCACAAAGGCCGGCGCTACGATCATCCCGGTGACGCCGTTCCGCCAGAATTGCACGCTGTTGTGGTGCGAAGCCACCCGGGATGCCGTGGTCATCGATCCCGGCGGCGACGTTCCGCTCATCAGGCGCACCATCGATAAAGCAGGCGTGAGCGTCAAACAAATCTGGCTCACGCATGGTCACATCGATCATGTCGGCGGCGCAGCGGAATTGCGCGACGCGCTGAAGGTTCCGATCGTGGGGCCGCATATCGCCGACCAATTCCTGCTCGATCTGGTGATCGAGAGCGGACGCAATTACGGCATGACCGGGATGCGCAACTTTGCGCCGGATCGCTGGCTCGAAGAGGGCAACAGCGTCAAGATTGGCGAACTCGAATTCGACATTCTTCATTGTCCCGGCCACTCGCCGGGCAGCGTGGTTTTTCTCAATAGAGAGATGGGTTTCGCCCACGTCGGCGACGTCTTGTTCAACGGCTCGATCGGGCGCACCGACCTGCCCGGCGGCAACCATGCCACGTTGATCAAATCCATTACCGAGAAGCTGCTTCCGCTCAGCGACGACGTCGCTTTCATCTGCGGACACGGCCCGGGATCGAGCATCGGCCACGAGCGAAGGAGCAACCCGTTTCTGATCGGCTGCGTGTGACGCAGCGCCCATGCATGCAAAGAGGCCGCCAGAGGGGCGGCCTCTTGTTTTGATGTCAAGGATGCGCGTTGTTTTAATCGATCACCTCGACGACTCGGTGGCTTCGAGGATCGACCAGCACGGTCCTGTCGTTCACGATCGTATAGCGGTACTGGTGCGCGCCATACTCAGCCGGCACTGCATAATATGTTACACCAGCGTCCGGCAGCACGGTTCCGACCTCGACTCGCTCGCGATAGTGAAACGACGGATGGTGCTGTTCCACCACGTAGTGATGGAAACGCGGACGCTGGTCGACACCGAGAACGCCGGCCACACCTCCGACGACAGCGCCGACCGTGCCTCCAACAACCGCACCGACCGGCCCCGCAGCCCGTTCGCCTTCGCGAGCGCCATGCTCCATCCCGCCGGGTACGCCTTGGGCGATGGCGGATACGGGGAGACTCAGCGCAATTGCGATTGCGGCAGTTCCAAGAACGTGACGGACCATCAGGTTTTCCTCCGATCATGAATATTGCGGAGGAGAAAAGTCCGAGCTTGGGCATTCGTTCCGCCGGTCTCCGCGTGCAAAAACGCACTGTTCCATGGAACAATATCGTATCGATGGTATCGCCATCTTCCGCGTTTGCAGGCTCGTCATCATGACAAAGCCAATGGCGTTGGTGCGCCTCAGCTTGAGATGATGTCGCGCACGCGCTGCGATAGATGGCCGAGATCGAACGGCTTGGTGATCATGTCCATGCCGGGCTGGAGAAAGCCGTCGGCGTTCGCGGCGTTCTCGGCATAGCCCGTCATGAAGAGGATTTTCAGATTCGGTCGCAGCTCCCGCGCTTGATCCGCCAGCTGACGGCCGTTCATGCCCGGCAACCCTATGTCTGTCAGCAGAAGATCGACGGGCTTGTCCAGTTGCAGAATCCGCAAGCCCGCCGCTCCGTCGGCCGCCTCGCGCGTCAGATAGCCCTGATCGTTGAGCATCTCGATGATGACGGCGCGCACGACCGGTTCATCCTCGACAACGAGCACGGTTTCGCCGGTTGCCGCGATCCTGTCCCTGCTGATGTGCGAAACCTGGTCGGTCTCTGGCGCGCCATCATGGCGCGGCAGGTAAAGCCTGATCGATGTGCCCTGTCCCGGCGCGGTGTCGAGCGAGATGTGGCCGTTCGATTGTCGGGCGAATCCGTAGATCATCGACAGGCCCAGTCCGGTTCCCTGACCGATCGGCTTCGTGGTGAAAAAAGGATCGAAAGCGCGCGCCGCTACTTCGGGCGTCATCCCTGTTCCGGTGTCGGCGACGGTGATGCAGATATAATCGCCCGGCTGCATGGCGGATGAGCCGGCGTCGGCGGCGCGGACGGTCGTGTTGGCGGTCGTGATCGCGAGTTTGCCGCCACCGGGCATGGCGTCCCGCGCGTTGATGGCGAGGTTGAGCAGCGCGCTTTCGAGCTGGTTCGGATCGCATAGCGTCTGCCACAGCCGTTCGGACGGCGCGATCTCCAGATCGATGGCCTCGCCGATGGTCCTGCGCAGCAAGTCAGCCAGCGAGAGGACGAGTTGATTGGCATCGACCGGCTTCGGCACCAGGGGCTGTCTGCGGGCGAACGCCAGCAGCCGGTGCGTCAGAGCCGCGGCCCGGTGGGCCGAAGCCATCGCGGCCTCGATGTAGCGGCCGGCGCGATCGGTGCGTCCCTGATTGAGGCGCGTCTGCATCAGATCCAGCGAGCCCACGATCCCGGTGAGCAGATTATTGAAGTCGTGGGCGATGCCGCCGGTCAATTGGCCGACCGCTTCCATTTTCTGTGATTGACGCAGCGCTTCCTCGGCCGTTCTCAACCGTTCCGCCGCTGCTTTCTCCGCGGTGACGTCGCGCGCAACGGCGTAGATCAGATCCTGGTCGGGGACCGCGGTCCAGGACAGCCAGTGATAGGAGCCGGCCTTGTCGCGGAGCCGGTTTTCGAATCGCACCGTGGCCTTGCCCCGCGCAAGCCGGCGGATCTCGACCCGGGTCTTGACGATATCTTCGGGGTGTTCGATCCATTCGGCGGTGCGTTCCAGCAATTCAGCCTCGCTCCAGCCGAGCGTCCTGGTCCAGGCGGGATTGACGGAATGCCAGATGCCGTCATGGTCGGTCACCAGTAGCAGGTCCTGCGACACGTTCCAGATCCGGTCGCGCTCGCGGGTTTTCTCCTCCACTCGCTCGGCGAGCGTCGCGTTCAGTTCTGCGAGCTTGCTGGCGATCCGCTTCTGATCGTGGACATCGGTGTTGGTGCCGATCCAGCGGGTGATGCGGCCGTCTTCATCGCGGGCCGGCACCGCGCGTGCCAGAAACCAACGATAGCTGCCGTCGGCCTTGCGCAGCCGGAATTCGATCTCGTAGGGCTCGCCGCTGCTCACCGCACGTTTCCACGCCGCAGCCGCAACACATGCGTCGTCGGGGTGGACAACATTGCTCCAGACCCTGCTGCTGAGTTCGCCCGGCTTCACGCCGACATAGTCGTAGACGCGCGGATTGAACCAGTTGAACGAGCCGTCGGTTGTCGCGGTCCAGACGTGATGCGGCAGCGCTTCCGCAAGCGTGCGGAATTCCTCCTCGCGCTGGCGGATGGCGCGCTCCGCCTCGACCTGATCGGTGATGTCGATGTGCGCGCCGAACAGCCGGACAGCCTTGCCGTCGGCGTCGCGCTCGATCACCGACCGCGCGGAAATCCAGCGTGTCTCGCCGTCGCTCGGCCGGATGATGCGGTAGCGCACCGCATACTCGCGGTCACCGCCCCGCACCGTATCGATGAACTGCCCTTCGGCGACCGCGCGGTCATCGGGATGGACGCGGCGCAGCCAGTCCTCGCGGCTTTCGTGGAGGGCTTCCGGCGGAAGGCCGTGTATCTTCAGATATTCCGGTGACTTTCGACTGCGATGACCGGTGCGCATATCGACCTCGAGACCGCCGATCCGGCCGATTGTCTGCACACGCGCAAGCTCCACCTCCCGCTCCTGCAAGGCGAGCTTGGCCAAATGCTCTCGCGTGACGTCGCGACACACCACGAGCACCCCGCCGACCCCTTGATCGTCGTCGATCGGGCTGAAGCCGTAGGTCCAGTAGACTTGCTCGAGCTTGCCGTGGCGCGTCACCGGAACCAGTTGGTCCTCGTGCCAGGTCGCGCCGCGCCCGGCTATGACGTGCTCGATCTGAGGGCCGATGATGTCCCAAATCTCAGCCCAGCACTCTTTGCCCTTCTGGCCGAGCGCGCCGGGGTGCCGCTCTGGTCCCATGGTTTGGCGGTAGGCGTCATTATAGAACTGGATCAGATCCGGCCCCCACCAGATGAACATCGGGTGGTTGGTGTTGAGCATGATGCGGACGGCTGTGCGCAGGCTTTGGGGCCATGCTTCAGGCGCGCCGAGCGACGTTGCGGCCCAATTGAACCGGCGCGTCAAACTTCCCATTTCCCCGCCGCCGGCGAGGAAAGCCTGGGTATTGATACTTGCCTTCTCCAGCATCGAACGGACAGGTCGTTGGGTAGGCCGGCCGGTCTGCAGGGGTTAACCCCAGGTACGCCGCATACCAAGGTCACATCGGAACGAAACGCCTCATACCGCTCTTTGGTTCCAATTATTTTTCCAGGGTGCGCAAACATGGTCGGGGCGACGCGCGAAAGCCCGCGACAGGGGGGCTGGGCCGGCTCGTTAACGTTACCGACCGAACCCGCACACAGAGAATCCCCACCGGCGGCCCGTCAATTTGCCGCCGGTGTCGGGACGAGGTCAGAGCTGACGTCGCGGCGCGCGTGGGCCGAAAGGCAGCCCGTCAGTTCAGCTTGACCACTTCCACCCGGCGATTCCTGGCTCGGCCGTCGTCGGCGTCATTCGATGCCGCCGGCGCCATCATGCCGACCCCGGCCGCGCGCAGGCGCCTGGGATCGATCCTGTAATTCGCCGCCAGTGCCTTCACCACCGCCTCGGCGCGTCGGCGAGACAGGTCGAGATTGTGGTCGAACGCCCCCTGATTGTCGGTGTGACCGACGATCAGCACAGCGAGCCTCGGGTCGGCCTTGAGCAGGCCTGCGATCTCGGCCAGCGTCGGACCGGACTCGGATTTGAGATCGGCTCTGTCGGTGTCGAAGAAAATGCCATAAAGGGCGACGCGGCCGGTCGTGCCGATGCTTCGCGCCATCTCCTCGGCCTTCACCACGACCATCTTCTGTTCGCGCGGCTTAGGCTCGACGATATGCACCAGCGCCACGGTCCGTTCGTTGAACGCCTTGCAGTACAGGTCGTCCTTGACCTGGAACGTCTGCACCGTGACATAGGCGTCTCCGCCGCCTTGCGGAATTTTCGCGGCGAAAAATCGCTGATCGTCGATATGAGACGCCAGCGCGCATTTGCCGTTGGAAAAATCCGCATCCTTGAGCTGGCTCGCGTAAACGAAATACATCATGAGGCTCATTTCACCGCCGCCGCCGTCGCTGGAGCGCTCGGGATCGCCGCCGCATTCGTCCTTTTTGCAAGTGTAGAGGACTTCACCGCCGGCCTCTTTCACAACGTCCTGATAGTTGCGCAACACCTCAAGCGGCGAGCGCCCGGCCGGCATCAGGTAGGCAATCCGCGTGCGCGCCCCCTCGACCTCGATTTCCTCTTTCGGTTTGAACACCCGGTTGTTCATGCGATCGCGCTGATCGTCGTCCGCCTTTTCGAGACTCGACAGCGGCACCTTGAAATCGGTGAAGGCGAGACGCTCATAGCTCACGACGAACGAGCCGTCGTAACGCTTCAGCAGCGCGTTATCCCTGGCGCCGGCAATATCCCTGGTGGGAATGACGGCGTCGGCACTGGCAGCAGCCATCGCGCCGAACAAACCCATCGCAATAGTCAGCATCGCAATCCGCTTGAGCATTTCTATGGAATCTCCATGCCAAAGCGTCACACGAAACCGATTCCGAACTGGCGGGCAAGCGATGGACCGCGGGCGATTGGCCGCAGCCGATTCGCTCGCCTGCCATGAACCGGAGACGATCCTCACGCGACCAAGGTGGTTTGCCTGGCGATGTAGCTAGCCCCAGGGACCACGTCGTGGAGGCGACTGCTCGCCCCAGGCGCTGCTGGAACGGCCATCTGATGCGGTCGGAGCAAAGCCGGATTGCCCGGTGAGCTTCTGCAACGCTGCGATGCGGTTTTCGGTCGAAGGATGAGTGGCAAAGAGATTATCCATGCCGCGCCCCGACAGCGGATTGATGATGAACATGTGCGCGGTGGCGGGCGCGCGTTCCGCCTCCATGTTCGGCACCTGATGAGCGGCGCTGTCGATCTTCGCGAGCGCCGAGGCGAGCCACATCGGCTGACCGCAGATGCGCGCGCCCATCTCGTCGGCCGCGTATTCGCGGGTTCGACTGATCGCCATCTGCACCAGCATGGCGGCGAGCGGCGCGAGGATCATCATCGCAAGCGAACCGAGGATGCCGGGTCCGTTGTTGTCGCGATTGCCGCCGAAGAACATGCCGAACTGCGCCAGCATCGAGATCGCGCCGGCGATCGTTGCGGTGATCGTCATCAGAAGCGTGTCATGATGCTTGATGTGCGCGAGTTCATGCGCAATCACCCCAGCCAGTTCCTCGCGGCGCAAGGATTGCACGAGCCCGGTGGTCACCGCCACCGCAGCGTTCTCCGGATTGCGGCCGGTGGCGAAGGCATTGGGCTGCGGGTTGTCCATCAGGAATACGCGCGGCATCGGCAGCCCGGCGCGCGCGGCGAGGTCGGCCACCAGCCGGTGCAGGTCGGGCGCCGTGCCGGCGTCGACCTCGTGGGCGCCGTACATCGACAGCACCATGCGGTCGGAGTTCCAGTAGGCGAAGATATTGGTTGCGGCCGCGACAGCGAGCGCGATCATCGCGCCACTGGCGCCGCCGATCAGATAGCCCACACCCATGAACAGGCCGGTGAGGCCTGCCAGCAGGATCGCAGTGCGAAAATAGTTCATCGAACTCCTCGGATCGCCCCCGGGGAATGGGGACGGCACCTCAGAACATGGGAATTGCGGATCAGGCCGCGCAAGTGCGGCGGCCCGTCGCGTTAAGTCTTCGGGAGCCCCTGCGAACCGGAACGGGGCCCGAAATCCGATCGGCGTGGGGAAACAAAGCGCGACGGTCCGCCAACCGTGTCGGTCGTCAGCCCGCCGTGCC
Source organism: Nitrobacter sp. 62-13 (assembly GCF_001896955.1). Taxonomy (GTDB): domain Bacteria; phylum Pseudomonadota; class Alphaproteobacteria; order Rhizobiales; family Xanthobacteraceae; genus Nitrobacter. The sequence continues at coordinate 28,494 of NZ_MKRN01000201.1, forward strand.
GTCGGGGATTGTCGTGCTGCCGTCGCCAAGCGGGAGTTGCATCATCACGGTGTCGAGCCAGCGGCCGAACTTGAGGCCGACCGAGCGATGAGTGCCGATCATCGCAAAGCCTGCGCGCGCGTGCACCCCGATCGATCCCGCATTGGCGGAATCGCCGATGACCGCGATCATCTGGCGATAGCCGCGCGCCTCGCATTCGGCGATCAGGCGGCGCAGCAACTGTATCCCGATGCCGCGGCGCTGGGCGGCGGGGACCAGATAGATCGAGTCCTCCACGGTGAAGCGATAGGCCGGCCTTGACCGGTAGGGACCGGCATAGGCATAGCCGACCACGGCTTCCGCCAGTTCCGCGGCCAGAAAAGGAAAGCCGTCATCCGTCAGCGCGCCGAAACGCCGCGTCATTTCCGCGAGATCGGGTGGGACAAGCTCGAAAGTCGCGGTCCCGAAACGGACGGCGTGCTCGTAAATCTCGGTGACGGCTGGAAGGTCGGCCTCATTGGCGGCTCGGATCACGAGATCGGACATGGCGCGAGGATTATGCCGGCTTCCGCAGAAGAGTCACTGCTTTCACGGATCGTTGCCGCGGCAACACGTCGAAATCCACCCATGAAAAAAGGCCGCATCGTCATCCGATGCGGCCTTCTTGCCCACTCCCCAAGTTTTCACACAGCCTGCACCGGACTTTGAAAGCCCGGACCCGCTGCGATCAGTATCTCGCGGTTACCGGCGTGTTGAAGTGATAGTTCAGGCCGGTGCGGAAGATGTGCTCCTTGACCTCGGTCGTGGTGGTCACCGGCAGACCGCCAACCAATTCCGCAGCCGACGTCGATCCCAGATCGACATAGAGATATTCGGTTGTGGTAGTCCAGTTCGGTCCGAACAGCCCCAGGAAGGTAAAAGGCGTTTCGATGCCGGCGCCCACTGTCCAGCCGGTGCGGGTTTCGGTTAGGGAATTAACATTTGTTGTTCCTAGGAAAGTTCCGGTCATTCTTGTCTTCACGTCGCCATAGGCAAGACCGCCGGTGCCGTAGAACAACGTCGAGCCAATCGAATAGCCAAGACGTCCACGCACGGTGCCAAACCACGGCAGCGTTGCGTCATAGGCGGCGGACTCAGCCGCAATGCATCCCAGGATACAAGTCTTGTTATCCTGCTGGGTCGAGCCCTGGATGTCGGCTTCGAGGCCGTAGACCCAGTTGCCGGCCTGCCAGTTGTACCCGGCCTGCACGCCGCCGATGATTCCGTCCGGGGTCAGATTGAATAGCTCGTTTGCGCCGCTGCCGACCATCGAACTGCGATTGCGCGCCGTTCCTGAGCCGACATTGCCGCCGAGATAAAACCCGGTCCAGTTTGCCGCTGCGACAGGCGTATAATTGCTGTTGCCACCGATGCGATAGTTCAGACCGACGCGAAAGATGTTTTCACGGTATTCGCTGCGAAGCGATTGTCCGGCGAATGCCAGCGCATCGGTCCTGTTGCCGAGGTCCAGCCAAAGATATTCAATCTTGCCGGTCCAGTTGCCGCCCAGGGCGGCCTCCACACCGCTGCCCCAGGTCCAGCCGCCGCGGCCGCTGCCGACTGACGACGCCACCCCGCCTTCCGTCACGGTGGTATTGACATTGCCATAGGCGTAGCCAGCCGTGATGTAGGTCAGGACCGGACCGGTGGCGAGACCGACACGACCGCGAACCGTGCCAAACCAGTCCAGCTTCTGGGAATATTGAGCGCCGAGATTGATCGGAAGATTGGGATAACCATCTCGCATATCGGCGCCCTGGATGTCGGCCTCGACGCCGAGCACCAACGGTCCCAGGAACGAATTGGTCTGCCAGTTATAGCCGATCTGACCGCCGCCAATGGCGCCTTGCGGCGAGAGATAGGTGGAATTGTCGGAGGCAGGACCTGCTGCGTCGTGAATCGTCCGGTTGCGGCCGAGCCCGAGACCGACGTTCGCGCCGACATAGAAACCGGTCCAGTCGTAAATGGCGACTACCGGCGCTTTGTAATAAGGAGCCTTAACCGCGAGATCGGCCGCCTGGGCGCTCATCGCGGTGCTGGCGAGCAGAGCGCCGAGCAGAATTTTTTTCATTGTGTTCCCCATCTGCGAATGTGTGCGGAACTGTACGCTTCGACCGGTAACTTGTCTGTGTTTCGGTAGCCACAGTCGCCGGGAATGATGGTTGTTTGCTGAAAAAAGGCGAAAAATCAGTGATCGGGCATGTGGGTCGCCGACATCGGCTCAATGCCTTGGCGGCCTCGGGACCATGCGAGGCAGCCGCTCCGCGGATCGACGCGCTGATTCGCTCCGCTCCCGGCCTCGACCGGACAAGCAGGACCGCCTACCTCTCGGAGCGTGGACATCGCTGATCGCGAAGCGCGGCTTCCGCTGCCCGACGGTTTCCTGCGCTGGTTTGCGATGCGTGGGTGGTTGCCGCGCGCGCATCAACTCGAATTGTTGCGCAAGGCGCGCGAGGGCCGTTCGACGCTGCTGATCGCGCCGACCGGCGCCGGCAAGACGCTGGCGGGATTTTTGCCGACGCTGGGGGAGTTGAGTGAGAAACACCTCTCCCCGCCTGCGGGGAGAGGTCGGTTTGCGAGGGAAGCGAGCAAACCGGGTGAGGGGCAGATAGCACTATCCGAGGCCGCCCCTCACCCGACGCGTTTCGCGCCACCCTCTCCCCGCGAACGGGGAGAGGGAAGAGGCCTTCACACGCTCTACATCTCGCCGCTGAAGGCGCTGGCGGTCGATATCGCCCGCAATCTCGAAGCTCCGATCGCGGAGATGGAACTGCCGATCAAGGTCGAGACCCGCACCGGCGACACGCCGGTGTCGCGGCGGCAGCGGCAGCGGCGCTATCCGCCGGACATTCTGCTCACGACGCCGGAGCAGATGGCGCTGCTGCTGGCGTCGGACGATGCGCCGTTCCTGTTCTCGTCGTTGCGGCGCGTGGTGCTCGACGAACTGCACGCGCTGGTGACCTCAAAACGCGGCGATCTGCTGTCGCTGGCGCTGGCGCGATTGTGGCGGCTGGCGCCGCAGATGCGCGCGATCGGTCTGTCGGCCACGGTGGCCGACCCGGAGTCGCTGGCGCGATTTCTGGTGCCGCAACCCGAAAGCCGAACTGCCGCCGCCGATATCGTCACGGCCGGTGGCGCCGCGGCTCCGGTCGTCGAAATGCTCGACACAAGCGAACGGCTGCCATGGGCGGGGCACTCGGCGCGACACGCGTTGGCAGAGGTCTACGATCTCATCAGGCGCAACAGGACGACGCTGGTGTTCGTCAATACCCGCAGCCAGGCCGAGATGCTGTTCCAGGATCTCTGGCGCATCAATGACGACGGTCTCGCCATCGCGCTGCATCACGGCTCGCTCGACGTCGCGCAGCGCCGCAAGGTGGAGCAGGCGATGACGGCGGGCCGCCTGCGCGGCGTGGTCTGCACGTCGTCGCTCGATCTCGGCGTCGACTGGGGCGACGTCGATCTCGTCATCAACATCGGCGCGCCGAAAGGATCGTCGCGGCTGATGCAGCGCATCGGTCGCGCCAATCACCGGCTCGACGAGGCCTCGCGCGCGGTGCTGGTGCCGGCGAATCGGTTTGAGGTGCTCGAATGCCGCGTCGCCATCGATGCGGTGAACGAGAACGCGCAGGATACGCCGCCCTTGCGCTCCGGCGCGCTCGACGTGCTGGCGCAGCACGTGCTCGGCTGCGCCTGCGGCGAGCCGTTCCATGCCGATCAACTCTTCGACGAGGTGCGCACCGCGGCGCCCTACGCGAATCTCGCGCGCGCCGATTTCGATGACGTGATCGATTTTGTCGCCACCGGCGGCTATGCGCTGAAGACCTATGAGCGCTTCGCCCGCATCAGGCAGGACAAGGACGGCCGCTGGCGCGTCGCCAATCCGCGCGTGCGGCAGAGCTATCGCCTCAACGTCGGCACCATCGTCGAGGAAGCGATGCTGAAGGTGAAGCTGGTGCGCTCGCGGCACGGCGGCCGAAACGGGAGCAAGGGATCGACCGGCGCGATCGCGCGCGGCGGGCGGATGCTGGGCGAGATCGAGGAATATTTCATCGAGGGACTTGTTGCCGGCGACACCTTCGTATTTGGCGGCGAGATCGTGCGCTACGAGGCGCTGGTTGAGGATCAGGTCTACGTCTCGCGCGCCAATGACGACAGTCCGAAGGTGCCGTCCTACATGGGCGGCAAGTTCCCGCTCTCGACCTATCTCGCCGAACGCGTGCGCAATCTGCTGGACGACAAGCGCGCCTGGAACGGCTTGCCGGACCAGGTGCGGGAATGGCTGTCGCTGCAGGCGTCATTCTCGCGCGTCCCTCATGCGCGCGAGATGATCGTCGAAAGCTTCCCGCGCGCCGACAAGCACTATCTGGTCTGCTATCCGTTCGAGGGACGGCTCGCGCATCAGACGCTCGGCATGCTGTTGACGCGGCGGCTGGAGCGCATGCGTGTGCGGCCCCTCGGCTTCGTCGCCAATGAATACGCGCTGGCGATCTGGATGCTCGGTGATGCGTCGACCATGATCCGGCAACGCCGGCTCGATCTCGACGCGCTGTTCGATCCGGATATGCTGGGCGACGATCTCGAGGCATGGCTTGCGGAATCGGCGCTGATGAAGCGCACCTTCCGCAGTTGCGCCATCATCTCGGGGCTGATCGCGCGCCGCTTCACCGGCGAGGAGAAAAGCCGGCGTCAGGTTCTGTTCTCGACCGATCTGGTCTACGACGTGCTGCGCAAGCATCAACCGGATCACGTGCTGCTGCGCGCGGCGCGGGCGGACGCCGCGACCGGACTGCTCGATATCCGCCGCCTGAGCGATATGCTGGCGCGTATCAAGGGGCGCATCACCCACAAGCCGCTCGACCATATTTCGCCGCTCGCGGTTCCCGTGATGCTGGAGATCGGCCGCGAGGCGGTTTATGGCGAGGCGTCGGACGAGTTGCTCGCGGAAGCGGCCGAGGATCTCGTCAAGGAAGCGATGGAGCGGTGATGCCGTCGCGGTCCATATTTGCCGGGTTCCCTTGGTCTCGGCTCTTTCCGGAAGATCGTTCGCATGATCTATGAAAGCGACGAGCCTCTTTCCGATTCGGATCACCTCTTGAGCGTGCTGGCCATCAACGATGCCCGTCCGGGCTCACCCCTGCTGGTCGCAGCCGTCGCGTTTGTGGCCGATCTCTCAGGCGCGTTGTTCTGGGAACAGGAGCGTCTGCTTGTCGTCTCCGACCTGCATCTGGAAAAGGGCTCGAGCTTCGCGACCCGCGGTGTGCTGCTGCCGCCCTATGACACCCAGGCGACGCTTGCGCGGCTTGCGACCGTCATCGCGCATTATGATCCGTGCATCGTGATCGCGCTCGGCGACAGCTTTCACGATCCTGACGCCCATCAGCGGCTGTCGGCGCCGGATCGCGAGGCGCTTTCGGCTCTGCAGGCGCGACGCGACTGGATCTGGATTTCCGGCAACCACGATCCGGCGCTGCCGTGCGATCTCGGCGGCGTGGTCGCAACCGAGGTGGCGCTGGGCGGGATCGTGTTCCGCCATGAGCCGACAGGTGAGGTCGGAGAAATCGCAGGTCACCTGCATCCAAAGGCGCGGGTCTCGACGCGTGGCCGTTCCATGGAGCGGCGCTGTTTTGCAAGCGACGGAGAACGCACCGTTATGCCGGCGTTCGGCGCCTATGCCGGCGGCCTCAGCATCCGCGACAGGGCGTTCGCCCGGATATTCTCGACCGATTTCGTCGCGCATGTGCTCGGCGACAGCCGGATGCACGCGATCGCGGCATCGCGCTGCTGTTGATCACGCCGCCTTCGCCTGCACCGAATCGCAGAAATTCGCCAGCAGATCGGCGATGCGCAGCGTGGCCGGGCTCGCCTCCGGCGTAGCCATCAGCGCCACTTCGGTTTTGGCGATCGGCGCAAAGCCGTCTTTTGCGCTCAGGACGCGATGCGTGGGCTGAATCGCGATCTCGGAGAGAATGCCCAGGCCCAGGCCGGCGGCGACCGCGGCCTGGATTCCCGCGAGGCTCGAACTGGTATAGGCCATGTGCCAGGTGCGGCCCGCGCTTTCGATGGCGTGAATGGCGCCCGCCCGATACAGGCAGCCGGGCGGAAAACCGATCAGCGGAACGGATTGCGTTCCCGGATCGACGGGATGGATCTTGCTGGTCACCCAGTGGACCCGCTCGGGCCATGCGCTGATGCCGCCCTTCTCGCCGGCGGGTCGCTTGAGCAGCGCCAGATCGAGTTCGCTGCGCTCGAGGTCGCGGCGCAGACACATGCTCTGGTCGGCGCGGACGTCGAGCCGCAAACCGGGACGCGAGCGCATGAAACTCGCCAGCAATTCGGTCAGGCGATAGGCGGCGAAATCCTCGGGGATGCCGAGCCGGACCACGCCGTCGCCTTTCGGTCGCGCCAGCACGTCGCGGGTTTCCTCCGCCAGCGCCAGCAGACGCCGTGCATAGGCCAAAAGCCGCTCGCCATCCTCAGTGGGCACGACCTTCTTGCCGATGCGATTGAGCAGGGGACGGCCAAAGTCGTCCTCCAGCCGCTTGATCTGCTGGCTGACGGTCGACTGGGTGCGGTGGACGCGCTCGCCGGCGCGGGTGAAGCCCCCGGCGTCAACCACGGACACGAAACTGCGCAGCAACTCCAGATCCAGCATGGCGTAAACCATTCGAAAATCCACTTATCAATATTTTATCATTTAATTTCCAAATGGCAAGGCCCGGGCCTACATCGGAGGCAAAGGAGACTTCCCGATGTCCCTCATGTCGCCCTCCCTTGCCTCGCCCGCCGCACCACGCTCCGCCTTCAACACGCTGCCGCTCGCCATCGCCGCGTTCTGCCTGCTGTGGAGCTTCGCCTTCGTCGCCGGCAAGATCGGCGTCACCGATTGTCCGCCGCTGATCCTGCTCACCGCGCGATTTCTGCTGGCGGCCATCCTGATTTTCGGCATTGCCATGCTGCGGGGCGAGGGCTGGTCGCTCTCCCGCCGCGACGTCGCGATCTTTGCGTTGCTCGGCATCGCCAACAATGCGCTGTATCTCGGCCTTGGCTACACCGGTCTGCAAACCGTCTCGGCCGGTCTCGGCGGCCTGATCGTCAGCGCCAATCCGGTGGTCACCGCTGTGCTGGCCGCTGTCTTTCTCGGCGAGAGCCTGACCTGGCGCAAGGTCGCAGGCCTTTTGCTCGGCATCGCAGGTGTCGCCTTCATCGTCTGGGATCGCATCTCGGTCGGCACCGACAGCCTGCACGGAATCATGTTCACGCTGGCATCGCTCGCCTCGATCGTCGGCGGCACCATCTTGTTCAAGGTCTTTGCGCCGAAAGGCGATCTGTGGCTCGGCAACGGCATCCAGAATCTGGCTGGCGGCGTCGCGTTGCTGCCGTTCGCGTCGGCGCTGTCCGATGTCGGCGATATCGCGCCGAGCTGGCGCCTGCTGGCGGCGTTTGCCTACCTCGTGCTGTGCGGCTCGATCCTCGCCTATGTGCTGTGGTTTCACCTGCTCAAGGTCTGCGGCGCGACCGCGGCAAGTGCCTATCACTTCCTGATGCCGCCGCTTGCCATATTGTTCGCCTGGCTGGTGCTCGGCGAGCACCTCGCGCTCCGCGATCTGCTCGGGATCGTTCCGGTGGCGCTCGGCATTTACCTCGTCACCCGTCCCGCGGCCGCCCGAACGCAGCCCGCGAGCTAGGAGACCTGCCATGACCTCGCTCCGTATCACCCTGATCGGCGGCCCGACGGCCCTGATCGAAGTCGGCGGCTTCCGTCTGCTGACCGATCCGACCTTCGACGCGCCCGGCTCGTACACGCTGCCGCATGTGACACTCGAAAAGCTGTCGGGTCCTGCGCTCAGCGCCGACAACATCGGTGCGGTCGATGCTGTGCTGCTCAGCCACGACCAGCACCGTGACAATCTCGACGATTCGGGCCGGGATTTTCTGAAAACCGCAACTCGCGTGCTGACAACGGTCGCGGGGGCGAAGCGGCTCGGCGGCCATGCTGAAGGCCTGGCACCATGGGCGAGCGCCCGCCTCACCAAGCCCGATGGACGCGTGTTGACGATCACGGCTGCGCCCGCGCGGCATGGTCCAGCCGGGATCGAGCCCATCGCGGGCGACGTCATCGGCTTCGTTCTGACCTTGGCCGATCCGGGCATCCGGCCGGTCTATATCACCGGCGACACGGTCTGGTTCGAGGGGGTCGCCGAAGTGGCGAAGCGCTTCAAGGCAGGGATCGTGCTGCCTTTCGCGGGCGCGGCGCAGACGCGCGGGCCTTTCCACATCACCATGGACACCAACGACACCATCGAAACGGCCAGAGCTTTTCCAGATGCCATGATCGTGCCGGTGCATCACGACGGATGGAAGCATCTGAGACAGAATGGCGACGATCTCAGGTCGTCGTTCGACATACTCGGTTTTGGCGCACGGCTGAAAATGCTGGAACCGGGCATCGCGACCGAGATCGAAATCACCGCAACAGACTGATCCGTGGCGAATGCGCGGGCGTGGTCCGTCGGTCCCGGCGCATGAGTTCTGTCTCCGGAACCGGAATTTGCCCACCGCGTTGTCTGGCGCGGCTGGAGCGGGAATGGAACATTCAAAAGCGGTTCGCGAAAAAAATGAAGAGCTGGGCACGTCCAACCTGTCTTTGAAAGGCGAGGGTCGGGAGCCGCTTCGGTGGCGTGCCATTTTCAAAACGCTGGGTCCGGGCCTCATCACCGGCGCGGCGGACGACGACCCCTCCGGCATCGGCACCTACAGCCAGACCGGCGCGCAGCTCGGCTATGCCGCGAGCTGGACCATGGTGCTGACGTTTCCGCTGATGGCGGCGATCCAGGAGATTTCCGCGCGGGTCGGGCGCGTCACCGGGCATGGCATCGCCGGCAATGTCTGCCGCCATTATCCGGGCAGCCTGCTGAACGGCATCGTCGCGCTGCTGTTTATCGCCAACACCATCAACGTTGCCGCCGATCTCGGCGCCATGGCGGATGCGTCGAGGCTGCTGTTCGGCGGTCCCACCTTTGCCTACGTGCTGCTGTTCGGCGTCACATCGGTGGTGGCGCAGATCTTTCTGGATTACGCCCGCTATGTCGCAGTCCTGAAATGGCTGACGCTGAGCCTGTTCACCTATGTCGGCGCGATGGCGGTTGCGCATGTGTCCTGGGGCGAAGCGGTCGCGGGCCTGCTGATCCCGCGCGTGGAATTCAACGCCTCGTTTCTCACCACCGTCGTCGCCATCCTGGGCACGACGATCTCGCCCTATCTGTTCTTCTGGCAGGCTTCGCAGGAAGCCGAGGATCAGCGGGTCGATTCCGCGAAACAGCCGCTGCTCCACCGGCATCATGGCGCGCGGCAGGAGTTCAGCCGCATCCGCGCCGACACCATCGTCGGGATGGCGTTCTCCAGCCTGATCGCGATCGCGATCATCCTCACCGCCGCCGCGACCTTTCATGCCGCCGGCAAGACCGACATCGAGACGTCGGCGCAGGCCGCGGAAGCGTTGCGGCCGATTGCGGGCCGGTTCGCGGAAGTGATCTTCGCGCTCGGCATCGTCGGCACCGGCTTGCTGGCGATTCCGGTGCTGGCGGGCTCGGCGGCCTACGCCGTCGGCGAGGGACGGCGATGGCCGGTCGGGCTGGCGCGCAAGCCGAAGGAGGCGGCGGCGTTCTATGGGGTGCTGGCGCTGTCGGCGGCGATCGGGATCGCTCTCAATTTCACACCCGTCGACCCCATCCAGGCGTTGTACTGGAGCGCGGTCATCAACGGCGTGCTTGCGGTGCCCGTGATGGTGCTGCTGATGGCGATGGTGCGCCGCCGCGACGTCATGGGCAGGTTTGTCGTCACCGGCAAGCTGTATTGGCTGGGCTGGCTTGCCACCGCAGTGATGGCCGCCGGAGTCGTCGCGATGGGCGTCGCATGGGCGCTGTAGCGCGCCATGGATTGCCCGTCAGTCTCTGCGGAAGACGATCGACGCCATCCAGCCCGCCATCAGCCCTATACATGCCGTCGCCACGCCGTAGAGGAGGCCGTGTTGCCGTGCGGCTGTGGCGACGAACTGCTCGAAACCGACCTTGACGATTTCGAACGCCGTCTCGGTCTTTGCGACCAGCGCGCCATCCGCGAGGAGCTTGATTCCGACGGTGTAGGTGCCGATCGGCACTTCCGCCGGAAGCGGAATACTGGTGCGGAATAGGGTCGGCGTCAGGAAGGTCACGGCCGATGTGTTCTCGCGATACAGCCCTTGTTCGGCGCGCAGCCTTATGAAGGCGCGGCGGAACGGGTCGCTCGTGACGACGTCGGCGTAATCGGGTCCGACGCGCTGCCTCAGCAGCACGTTGTTCAATCCGAGCTGCTGCCGTCGCAGGACGTCCGGCGGGGCGATCTTGTCCAGCGGCCGGTTGGCGAATGCCGCAAGATAGGATGGGACCTGGAGAAATTCCCGGGAATCGGCATTGACCCAGATGCCGAACCGGCGCTCTTTGCGGCGCGTGACCATATCGGCGCGGGGACCGCTGACGGTCACGACGAGATCGTAGCCGCTGCGCGGAACGGCGGCATTGCCGTCGCGCTCGATGGAGCCGAACAGCACCAGCTCCTCGCCCGAATAGTTCGACGTCACGGTAACGCGATGGTTCGACACCGAGACGATCAAGTGCTCGGCGCGCGCATCGTCCGCGACGAAGGCAGCGCTGAGCAGCAGCGCCAGGCCCATCGCCGGGAATGTTGCGCGCCTCCTCATGGACCGCCCGTTATTTCTCGGAGGGTGTAAAGGTCGTTGGGACGAATGCCCAATTCGACCGCAAAGCGGATTCCGACCGCCAGGATCAACAGCCCGAGCAGCAGGCGCAGGTGTTCGCCGCGGATGCGCTGGCCGGCGCGTGCGCCGAATTGGGCGCCGGTCACGCCGCCGGTCATCAGGATCAATGCGAGCACGACGTCGACAAGATGGTTGGTGGCGGCGTGCAGTACGGTGGCGAAGGTCATGGTGACGAGGGTGAGCAGCATGGAGGTGCCGATCACCGTCGACGTCGGTATGCGCAGCAGGTAGATCAGCGTCGGCACCAGGATGAAGCCGCCGCCGATACCCATGATCGCGCCGATGAAGCCGATGGCGAGTCCGATAGCGACCACCGGGATCGCCGATAGATAGATTTTGGAACGCTTGAAACGGACTTTCAGCGGCAGACCGTGGATCCAGCCGTGACCGCCGGAGCGCCGCGGCGGTACCACCTGACCATGCCGGGCACGCCGCATGGCGCGCAATCCCTCCCAGAACATCGCTCCGCCGACGCCGGACAATAGCACCACATAGGACAGTGCGATCAAAAGATCGAGCTGGCCCAGCGCGCGCAACTGCGTGAAGGTCCAGACGCCGAGCATGGTTCCGGCGATGGCGCCGCCCAACAGGATCAGCGCGAGCATCGGATCGATCGCGCGCCTGCGCCAGTAGGATAGCGCGCCGGAGAAGGAGGAAGCGGCGATGTGGCTAGCGACGGTTGCGACAGCGACCGCAGGCGCGATGCCGATAAAGATCAGCAGTGGCGTCATCAGGAAGCCGCCGCCGATGCCGAACATGCCGGATACGAAACCCACCGCCGCGCCCATCGCCAGGATGAGGAATACGTTGACCGGAAGATCGGCGATCGGGAGATAGAGTTGCACGCGCGTTCGATTTCGGATTTGGCCGCGGGCCGGCCGGCGCCTTTCCGCAGCATGGACCTTCGATGTGCGGCGAGGTTGCAGGCCGCATCACTTGCATAACCGAAATCATCAGCGGCCGGGGTTAACGAATTCGGCACGGCCGGGCTTTTTCGCCCGGCTCCCGCTCAGGTCCAACGTCGATGACTAACGGGGATTAACGCGCAGCCTGCCTGGCCATCGCCTGCTTGGCCGGCGCGGAACGAGCTGCCGTGGTCTTGGTCGCCGTGGTCTTGGTCTGGGGCTTTGTTGTGGCCAGGGGCTTTGCTGCGGGCTGTGCGGCCGCGCCGTCCCATCCGCCGGCGGGACTTGCGACGCCGACCGCATCCTCCGGCTGAGGCTTGGGAACGAACGTTTGAACCGCCTGCTTGGCCGCGGCAAGCGTCTGCGGATCGAGCCGCTTGGCGACTTCGTCGCGCTTACGGCTGGAGTCGACGTCGCCGTTAGCGGCAGCAAGGCTGAACCATTTGTAGGATTCCGCGAGATTTTGTTCGATGCCGATGCCACGGGCATAGAGTATGCCGAGATTGAATTGGCTGTCGGCGACGCCGCGCTCGGCGGCCTTGCGGAACCATTGCGCCGCGCTGGTGTAGTTGGCGCCCTTGCCGCCGCCATCGGCGTCAAGCACCGCGAGGTTGTGCATGGCCTTGGCGTTGTCCCGTTCGGCCGCCTGCAAATAGTAGCGTCGTGCCGCATCGACGTCCTTGGTTACGCCGAGGCCCTTTTCATGCAGGGTGCCAAGCCTGAACATGGCGGGCACCACGCCGGCGCGCGCCGCGCGATCGTACCATTTCGCAGCTTCGCTGTAATTGACGGCAACGCCTTTGCCCTCCGCATAGCGGGCGCCGATTTCGAACGCCGCCGCGGCGTCGCCGTGGAGCGCGGCGCTCCGCAGCTTCGGGCTGCCGATACTGTCGGGGAGGGATTCGGAGCGGGGAATTGATATCGGCTCCAGCGTGTGTGCAGCCGCAGGACGTGCAGAGGTGCCGGGAATCGCGCCGGTGATGTCGGCGGGCTGGCTTGCCGGGGGCATGTCTGACGGGTTTTCGGACGGCGCCGCGCTGCTTTCGGATGGCGGCGAAATCATCGATTGCCGGTCGAGCGGCGTGGGCGAAGTCATCGACGGCGTCGCAGGATTGTCGGAAGCGGGCTTGGCATCGACGGGCGGCGGCGTCGCCTCGGACGGAACGACCGGGCTGGTGTCGCTGACCGCCGCGCGCTGGGGTCCATCGAGCAGCGACAGTGCGAACTTGAATCCGCCGAGCACGATCACCACCACGCTGACTCCGACGAGCAGCGAGCGGATCTTGGAGGTGAGGCTGGACCCGCGTGTGGCGGGATTGGCCGGTTCGATGGCGATCTTGGTTCGGCCGGTCTTGTCGGGCGATGGCGAAGCCGCGGTGGCCGCCTGCGCGGCCCGACGCGCCGCAGCGATGAAAGATGAAGCCGATCGATCGCTTGGCGCATCCGTGATTTGGCCGATCGTGCTTTCGGAAGCTGCGATGCGCTCCGACGTCGACGCTCCGTGTCCCACCACACGGGTACCCGGCTCCAGGGGATGATCGGGCGGCAGGTCCGGATCGATCGCGGGGCGCGGTTGCGGCGGGCGCCGCGTTCCCGAATGCTCCAAGGTTTCCTTTGAACCTTCGTCCATCGCGCGCGGCGGAATCGGCGGTGGCGTCGAGGTGGCCGGAGCAGGTTGCGGCGTCGTCATCTGCGACAGCACGGGATTCGGCAATTCGGGCCTTGGCGGCTGGCCCGCCGGCGGCTCCGGTGTCGCTCCGCGAGGCGGGGCGGCAGGCATGGCGCGGACTGCGCGCAGATCACCCTCGATCATCGCCAGCCGGTCGACAACATGCCCGAGCGTGTTATGAACGGCCTCGAGCGAGTCCTGGGTATGACGGTCGGTTTCCGACTGGCAGAAGCGCATCTCCGACAGTTCGCGCTTGATCGCCTCGACGACCTCGCTGTCCATCGCGGGGCCTGCATTGCGCGGGCCGCTTTCGGCCAGCGCCGCAAGCCCGGCCTGCTGCCGTTCCAGATGATGCAGGATATCCTGCAAACCTTCCTCGACGCGCCCGAGATCGGTTCCGGGGTGCGGACTTGCGGTGTCGAGTCTTTCGAGCAGTAACGAGACCCGTTGTTCGAGATGCGCCAGCGCCGACGATGAATCGTGACCGGCCGGCAGACGGTCGAGACGATCGGATAGCGCGCGTACGGCTTCTTCAAGCTGCTCGGAGCTGCCGGAGGCGGGGCGTTCGCGGTTTTCCAGTGCCTCCGTCAGGGCGGCGACGCGCTGTTCGAGTGCGGAGAACGAATCGCTACGGCCGTCGGATCGGCCGAGTTGATCGACCTTCGACGACAGCATGGTGAGGTCGTCGCTGAGCCGCGCCAGCGCATCGTTGGAAGCGACGTTGGAAACGATGCCGCGAAGCGCAACGATCGCGTTTTCGAGCTGCTGCACCACGCCGCTGTCGCCGCTGTCGCGTACGATGGTATCGATCTTGTTGCCGAGATTACGGATCGCGTCGTCGAATCCCGCAAGTTGCTCAGCCGGTTTCAGCGATCGCAGCGCGTCGTAGATCTCATTGAGGGCGCGTTCGATATTCGCCAACGCCTGGCCATCGCTTCCGCTTTGCCGAATGTCGTCGATGCGCTGCGACAGCGAACGAATCTCGTTCTCGATCGATTCGATCGCGCGGCGTGGCATCGCCTCCGTGATGATGTGGCGGATTCCAGCCAGCTCGCTGCGGAATGCGGCGATCGACTGCTCGATTCCGTCCGGGCGCTGCAGCGATTCGATCTGGCTCGTGATTTTGAAGAGCTGACGTTCGAGGCCGGAGAAATCCGATGCCGGCCGCGGTGGTGTCATCGCCGGGGCGACAGGCGGTGGGCGGCGCGGCGACGAGGCGTGCGACGCGTCATCGAGTTCATGCTGGCGCGCCGCGACTTCCGCGATCGCGAATTCGAGCGAGGCGGAATCGGGCAGCGTCGACCGGCTGTAGACCTCGGCCGCGGCACGCTCCACCCTGTCGGCGCGGTGTTGCGGGTCCGCCGGGGGCGTCTGTGCGGCGACGCGGGCGAGCCTGGCATCCAGCCGTGAGATGGCGTCGTTGAGTTGGCGCGCGACGGCGGGTTCGCCGGGCCTGGCCGGGCTCGACAACTGGTCGATCTGTCGCGTGATTGAATCCAGCCGTCGATGAATGTCCGCCACGTCGTGGCTGTCCTCGCTGGCGAGCGGGGCTTTCGCCACCGGCACGGCGTTGCCGACCGTTGAGCTGAGCCACTCGTTCAGGGACATTCCGGCGTTCCGCGCGGCTGCTTCGGCCCGCTCGCGAACGGATGGTTCGATTCCGTCTTCGCTCCACGATCCGCGCGAGTTCATGCTTTCGTCCGGTGTCTGTCCGGCGCATGCGATGCGCCTTCGGGCTCCCTGCGCGCCTTTTGAATAGACAATTCAAACCGGCGCAGGGTCTGCCTCCGAGGCCCAACCTTTTCGTGTTACGGTAAACAACGGGTTAAGGAGTTGTGCGGCTACGGCTAAAAGTTGCATTTTGGGGAAGGCGCGAGGCCCCGCTGCCAAGCCATATACAATCCTTGATTGTATTAATGATTATACACAACATTTTCCATCGGGAGGGCTTTTGGATACGACCGCTCCAGCGCCACATGCGCCGATGACCACGAGCGCGCCTCACGCCCGGTTTGCGACGGGGCGAGCGAGGAACCCGGACGAAAGCGCCTTCGCCATGTCCCCGGCGTTTTGCTGAATCGTAGGCCGCGTCTTAGCTGCGGTCTTGGGGGCCACTGGATCACGATTGATGCAGTTGCATCGAGTACGGTAAGCTGGTCGCGGGACAAGGACTTCATGATGAGACGCAAACCCTCCATCGAGGCGGTCGCTGCCTGGATTCGCCTGATGCGCGTGCAGAGCTGCGTACTGAACACGGTGGAGCACGAGTTGAAGGAGGCAGGTTTTCCCTCTCTCGCCTGCTACGACGCGCTCTCCGAACTGTCTCGCGCACAGGCCGGCGAATTGCGACCGGTCGAGCTGGAAAAACAGATGCTGCTGCCGCAATACGCAACCTCGCGCCTGATCGATCGTCTGGTCGATGAGGGGCTGGCGGCGCGGCGTGAATGCAAGGCCGACAAGCGCGGTCAGTTCGTCGAGATCACCGAGGCCGGACGCGACTTGCAGAAAAGGATGTGGCAGGCCTATTCGGCGGCGATCGAAGAGCATGTCGGCTCCAAACTCTCCGACGCCGACGCCGCGAAGCTTTGCGGGCTGCTTGACCGGCTCGGTTGTTCCTGCAATGAGGCTCAAGCGCTTGCTGTGAGAGACGGTGCGTCCGCGCGATGAGGTCTCTTTCGTCTTGCGCGGTTGCGGGCCATTCGGCTCGATATTCTCTAGGCCTACATTGCGTGCGTTCGATCGAAACGCCCCACACCGGGATTTTTCATGGCGCGTGACCAGATCGATATGACGCCGCTGCAATCGCGCGACGAACTCGTGGCGTGGCTGGAAGCCGGCGTGAAGCCCGCGTCCGAATTCCGCATCGGCACCGAGCACGAAAAAACGCCTTTCACGCTTCAGGGCCACCAGCCCGTGCCGTATGAAGGCGCGCGCGGCATCGGCGCATTGCTGGAAGGCATGCAGCTCCTGCTTGGCTGGGAGCCGATCATGGAGCAGGGCAACATCATCGGCCTCCATGACGTCACCGGCGGCGGCGCGATTTCGCTGGAGCCCGGTGGGCAGTTCGAGCTGTCGGGCGCGCCGGTTGAAACGGTGCATCAGACCCAGTCGGAGCTGGCCGCGCATCTGGCGCAGGTCAAGGAGATCGCGACGCCGCTCGGCATCGGATTTCTCGGCCTTGGGATGACGCCGTCATGGTCGCGGGCGCAGATTCCGATGATGCCGAAGGGCCGTTACAGAATCATGCGCGACTACATGCCGAAGGTCGGCCGGTACGGCCTCGACATGATGTTCCGGACCTGCACGGTTCAGACCAATCTCGATTTCTCGTCCGAAGCCGACATGGTCAAGAAGCTCCGCGTCTCGGTGGCGCTGCAGCCGATTGCGACGGCGTTGTTCGCAAACTCTCCCTTCACCGAAGGCAAGCCAAATGGCTTCCTGTCGTTCCGTTCGGAAATCTGGCGCGACACCGACAATGCCCGCGCCGGCATGATCCCGTGGGCGTTCGAGGACGGCATGGGATTCGAACGTTGGGTCGACTATGCGCTCGACGTTCCCATGTATTTCGTCAAGCGCGGCGAAAATTATATCGACGTGTCCGGTACCTCGTTCCGCGATTTCTTCGACGGCAGGAACGAGGCCATCCCCGGCGAGCGGCCGACCCTTTCGGATTGGGCCAATCATCTGTCGACGATTTTTCCCGAGGTGCGGCTCAAGCGCTATCTGGAAATGCGTGGCGCCGACGGGGTGCCGTGGGGGCGCCTGCCGGCACTGCCGGCATTCTGGGTCGGGCTGCTCTACGACAACAGCAGCCTCGATGCGGCCTGGGACATCGTGAAGCGCTGGAATGCGCCGGAACGTCAGGCGTTGCGCGATGACGTGCCGCGGATGGGATTCAAGGCCCGGATCAAGGATCGTTATCTGTTCGAGATCGCCAAGGAATGCCTGGTGCTCGCGCATGCGGGGCTGCGCCGGCGCGGCCATGTCGATCATCTCGGTCGCGACGAGTCGCGGCATCTGGAGCCGCTCGACCGGATCCTGGATTCAGGCCGCTCTCCCGCCGAGGAGATGCTGGAAAAATTCGACGGCGCATGGGCGGGATCCGTGGAACCGGCCTACAGCGAATACGCGTTCTGAATTCGCGCGAAGCGAACGTCGGATTCGGATTGGGCCACAAGAAATCGCTTCTCGTCCGGCCTTTGGAGCAGCGGCGGGTTGGCGGCGGCCCGTTCATCCGCCATACATCAACATGGCGATTGAATGAGCATTATCCGCGCTCTTCTTGTTCGGGACACTTTAGCTTTGCGGCCTGTGTTGAAAGTCAATGCATTGAAGGCTGGCCTGATCCTGCTGGCTGCGCTGTCGATGATGGCCCTTGCAGCGGCGCGGCCGGCGCATGCGCAGACGAATTTCGACCGGCCCGGCGCTGACTATCTGCGAATGACGCTGCGGTCGGGCGACCCGGCCGACTGCGCGCTGGCCTGCGAGCGCGACCGCCATTGCCGTTCCTGGAGCTTCAGCTATCCCGGCGAGGGGTCGGAGATAGCGGTGTGCTGGCTCAAAAATGCCGTTCCGCCGCGGATCGCGAATCCCTGCTGCGTGTCCGGCGTGCGCGGGGCTGGCGTGATCGAGCGTCGGATCGGCCCGGTCGAAACGTCCACCGATCGCTCCGGTGGCGACTATCGCGTCTTCGAACTCAAGAAAGACGAACGAGCCGACGCCGATCAAATCTGCCGCCATGCCTGCGATGCCGATAGCAAGTGTCGGGCATGGACGTATGCACGGCCTGGCTATGCCGGCAAGGCCGCGCGATGCTTCCTGAAAAAGGAAATCAAGCCGCCGCACCGCCGGCCTGGCTTCACCTCCGGGGTGGTGCGATAGCGTTCCGTCAAGACGTGGACGCAGGCAACGCCGTGAGTTCCGGCCACAGTGTCTTCCACCGTTTGACTTTCGCCGAATAGCTCTCGGCGCAGAAGTTCGGTCCCGGATCCGGCCTCACGATCATGTCGGCGACGCCGGCGACGCCGGCGACACCGCCGCTCCGCCGGAGCCTGTTTCAACTGCGATGAATCAGACTCGTCGCTTGTCTTTTTGTTTGAGCATGATCTTTTTCCGAAAACCGGTTTCCACTTTTCGAGAGCATGCTCGATCGGTTGTCGGGCTATTCGCCGGCAAGCTCTGTCAGTGCACCGCCGTGAAAAAACGCGCGAGACGGAATCCGGAGAGCCAGGTCCAGACCGGTTGGTTGCGGATGCCCATGTCCCACGAGCCGACGATCGCATCGACGCGGCCGACCAGGTTGTCGGTCGAGAGCAGGCCGACGCCGCCCTGGCGGACGGGTACGCGACTGTCCGCGGAGTTGTCGCGGTTGTCGCCCATCACGAACAGATGGCCCGGCGGCACCGTCACTTCCGCGGTGTTGTCGAGCCGGCCGTTGTCGTGAATCTTGAAAATGGTGTGCGAGACGCCGCCCGGCAGCGTTTCCACATAACGGTGCGCCGGCTCGTCGGAGCCGTTGTCATCCTCGGCCTCGCCGATTCCGTCGGCTTTCAACGGAGCGGGCTGTCCATTGATCCAGACCTGGCCGTCGCGCATCTGGATGCGGTCGCCGGGCAGGCCGATGACGCGCTTCACCCAGACTTGCGAACGGTCGCCCGGCCAGCGGAAGACCACGACGTCGCCGCGTTTGGGCAGTTCGCCGAAAACGCGCGACGTCTCGGGAAAGGAGACGTGGATCGGCATCGAGGCGGTCGAGTAGCCGTAAGGGTATTTCGACGCCAATAGCGCGTCGCCGATCAAAAGCGTCGGCTCCATCGATGCCGACGGCACGTAGAACGGCTCGGCGAGCGCGCCCTTGGCGAGCAGCACCACGAGCACGATCGCCGCGATCTGAACGATCTGTCCACCCCAGCGGCGAACCATCGAGCCCGACGTTGACGATTCCAAGCTCATCCGCCCGTTCCTCCGACCGTGATCCGATCCATGCGCAGCGTCGGCTGCCCGACGCCGACCGGCACGCCCTGTCCGTTCTTGCCGCAGGTGCCGACGCCGTCGTCAAGCGCGGTGTCGTTGCCGACCATGGTGATGCGATGCAGGTCGGTCGGACCGTTGCCGATCAGCATCGCGCCCTTCAGCGGCGCGCCGAGCTTGCCGTTC
>NZ_MKRN01000202.1 GCF_001896955.1 Nitrobacter sp. 62-13
AGCGGGGATCGTTGCGCACGGTTTCGATGCGCGAGATCAGCTTGTGGTAGACGATGCGCGACGAGCGGTTCTCGAGTTTGCCCATGCGCTCGTCGATCAGCGAGATCATGTCGACCAGTCGATAGGGCACGGGCGTATCGGCGGTGAAGCCCACGCTCTTGGGATCGACGCGCTTGAGGCCGACGCGGTCGGCGTGCTGATATTGCGTATAGATTCCCTTCGCGATCGGGATCACCTCGGCGAGGATGTCGAGTTCTTCCGGCACGCCGGGCCGGCCTGCGAACAGGACGTCGACGATTTCCTCGAAGTTGAAGAGCCAGAACGGCAATTTCAGATTGCGCGGGTTGAGGACGATCGAGCGCTCGCCGAAACACCTGCCGTACTCGTTGTGAACGTCGAGCAGGAAGATGCGGAGACTGGGCCGCGATTTCAGGATTTCGTTGATGAGCAGCGAAACGCCGCTCGACTTGCCGACGCCGGTTGAGCCGAGCACGGCGAAATGCTTGCTGAGCATTTCCTCGATGTCGACATAGGCGATGACGGACTGGTCCTGCTGCAGCGTGCCGATGTCGATCTGATCCGCTCCGTTGGGCGTGTAGATGGTGCGCAGTTCCTGGTTCGTGATCAGGTCCGCCGGGTCGTCGATCGCCGGATAGTTGGTGACGCCGCGCTGGAATCGGGGGCGGGAACCGGAGCTGTCGAGGATTTCGCCGAGCAGGTCGACAGAGGCGCTTGCCATGAACTCGTCCGAGGACGGCAGATTTTCGCAGGAGACCTCGGTGATCATGGCGACGATCGTGGAGGTCGTGCTGCGCAGGCTGACGGATCGTCCCACCGTGGCGCGCACTGCGGCGGGGGACATCCGGCTGGTCTTCAGAATACCGACGCGCGCCTGCGACCCGCGTACCGAAATCACGCGTCCGAATGAGGTGGCGGAAGTCGAATGAAGCATTTTTCCGATCACAATTCTTGTGCTGTCGACCCCGACTGTCGCATGCAGTTATTGTCAAAACGGTTAAACCCGGACCCTCTCGGGCAGCATGACAGATCTGCCATGCGCGTTGCGTGGTTCGGCGCGTCATACTGATTTCATTGGAGAATAGGCTTTGAGGACGCGGGTCGCCCGGATCTGGCTTCGCTCGCGGAAATTAGCGGTTCGTTAACCGCAAGGGGGGCGCGGCGCGGGCGGGCTGCCGGGTGACGGAGGTTGCTGCCGAAAGTTCGGGCTGCGCGTTCGACGTCTTTGATCTGCAAGGAGGAGAATAGAGGCTGGCTGGGGAACTAGGATTCGAACCTAGACAAACAGAGTCAGAGTCTTCGATCAGGTATTGATATTGCTCATAAATCCGTCGATATGTTGCATTCATGTTGCATCGACGGGATCGGGTCCCATATATTTACAAATATTGCGAACCCTTTCTCAGCAGGTTTCAATGTCTGTCCGTAAGCGCGTTTGGGCCACCGAAACGGGCCAGCATCGCGAAGCATGGGTTGTTGATTATGTGGATCAGCAGGGCGGGCGACGCCTCAAGACTTTCAAGCGAAAGGGCGACGCGGATTCGTTTGCAGCAACCACTACGGTGCAGATCAGCGAGGGCGTTCACGTCCCTGAAAGTACCAGCCTCACGATCAAGGATGCGGCCGAAAACTGGATCACGCGTTGCAAGTCCCGTTTGCAGGACGGCACGCTCGATCAATATCGGCAGCATGTGGACTTGCACATCGTGCCTTTCATCGGGCGCGTGAAGCTGTCCAAGGTCACCGTACCGTTCGTTTGCATTTTCGAAGACACATTGCGGGAGGAGGGGAGGTCACCGGCCATGGTGCGTGCCGTGCGCGTGTCACTGGGTGCGCTGCTTTCTGATGCGCAGAAACGCGGACACATTGTCCGCAACCCGGTGCGCGAGTCGCGTGGCAATAGTGATGCGCGAAGAAAAAAGAAGAGAAAGCTGAAAGTCGGTGTCGACATTCCGACTCCTTACGAAGTGCGTTCGTTACTCGCTACGGCAACCGGCTCGTTTCGTATTTTGCTGCTGACCGCCGTGTTCACCGGCCTTCGCGCCTCCGAGTTGCGCGGCTTGCAGTGGATCGATGTCGATTTGACTAGAAAAGAATTGCACGTGGTGCGACGCGCCGACAAACACAATCAGATGGGTGTGCCGAAGTCGGAGGCGAGCGAGCGCACTTTACCTCTCACCCCCGGACTGGTGCAGGCGTTACGCGAATGGAAGCTGCAATGCCCAAAGAAAGAGGGCAGGCTGTGGCTGGTGTTTCCGAACGGCAAAGGCAATGTCGAGGCGCACCGCAATATCCTAGAGCGACAACTGAAACCGGCCATGAAGAAGGCGAGTATTGTAACGCCCGAACTGGATGAGCAAGGCAACCCGAAGCTTGACAAAGACGGAAAGCCGATCATGGCGGCGAAGTACAGCGGCCTGCATTGCTTACGGCATTTCTTCGCGTCATGGTGCATCAACCGAAAGGTCGACGGCGGTCTGGAATTGCCAGCCAAGGTGGTGCAGGAGCGGCTGGGCCATGCCTCCATCGCAATGACGCTCGACGTTTACGGCCATCTGTTTCCGTCAGGGGACGATCATGCTGCGGAGTTGGCGGCGGGGGAGAAATTATTGTTGGGTTAGTCCCTCGTCGACCGCATCGTCAACCCGCCCGAAGTCAACGTCATCCCACTGGGAGGCTAAGGAGGTAAGGGTACTTTGTTCGAACCGCATCTGGAAGAACTGCTCAGGTCGTTAAGCGAGTTGGACCAACGGCGACTCAAAAAACTCCCTCCAGAGGATCAAGACACGGTTCTTCGAGTTATGCATCATCATCCGAAACTTTCCGTCACCGAAGCAATCCGGGACTGCAAGGCGGCGGGCATGTGAGGATCGATCTCACTGACACAGATTTCAGCAAACGATTTGCAGCGGTTAAGTCACCGAAGTGAAAACAAGAGCGGCAATCATCCCGCCGAAAGTTAGAGCAACCCCTGCCACAAGCATCGGCACCAAGCTGACACTGGCACGAGGATTTGTCTGATCGTTGGCAGAGTCTTCGGCGTCTCTTTGATCTTGCTCGACGGTATTCATTGGAAATCCCTTCTCGGCTCTTTTGCGGGACCAGCCGGTGGCTTGAATGCAAAGATGAGGAAGCGATCCGGCACCCCCATGAGCGTCGAGTGCCGGATCGCTGGGATTGCAATCCCCTCAGTCTGCAGCGAGGGAGGAACTCGCGAACCTCGCTGTAAGCAAACACTATACCCCTAAAAAGAAATATCAAGAATATATCTTTAAGACTTTGGGAGCATCGCGCCGACGCATTCTCCTTAAACAGCGAGCCGCCCCAGCCCCGCACGACGAACGACCGTCAATTCCCCGTTGGCAAACGGACATTTGGATACCACGATAAACGCCATCTCGGTTGGCGTCTGCGCATTGCGACGGTAAACCTGAGCCGATAAAGAAGCTAAGGAACATCAGGATGAAAGTATCAATTCTGGTTGGGGCTGCGACTTTACTGTTCATGCCCGCGACCACCTTCGCGTGTTCTCCTGCGCCATCGTGCTGGATTAAGTCTGGTCCTGAATATTTGCGAAGTGTCTGCCGTGGCTTTGCTAAAGACCACCAAAGCTTGCCGGAAATTGCAAAAAATCTCGAAGAACCTGAAAAAATCGGAGAATTCGCGAAAGGATGCAAGAGGCTTGGCATCATTCTGTCTAATCAGCCGTCGCCCAACGCCTCTTTTGCTTACGTCAGACGGGGGAATGTGTATGTCAAGGTTGGCGATCAAGAACGTCGATTGACTTTCTCCGGTCGAGATTCTGATCCAGTACTTGCGCCAGATGCGCAGTTCGTGGTTTTCACGCGCTCTAATGGTCAGTCCTCGCAGGAGGATTGCATTTCCGGCCCCATGGCTGACGAACTTAGGCGTGTTAATGTTGATGGCTCGGCGGAGGAGGTTCTTCTGCTCGGGCATGCTGGTAATGGCGCGTCGGACCAACTTTGCTTCTTCAATGAAAAGCAATTTACCTCCACGGGCGAGCAGCTTTTTTTTCTCTCACCAGCTTGGGTGACATCATCTGCATTGCATTCATATGACCTTCGCGAGAAAAAAGAAAATTATGTCATCCCTGCCAATGATCTAATCGTACTGAATTTTTGCGCTCACAGCGATTATCTCGACGCTATCGTGGTGAAACAACACCGTTACCGCGTGACCGGCGGGAGCTATGATTGGTACTGGTTGTTCGATCGGAGCGGGCATAATGAGAGAGGACTCGTCGGAGACTACAGTGACAGGACTTCTGCGGTTTCAGCAATGAAAGAAACTTGCAAATAATGCGACGGATGTCCGTGTTCAGGCCAATGCCCAAGTGCGGTGTCACTCTGCTCGCTTCCGGTCTCACAGTTCAAGGCGGGCGGGAAGGCAACATGGGGTACCACGCATTTCCTTTCCGACTTTCGTTCCTCGCGTGCGCAGGCCGCAGAAGACCTTGGGGTTGATCCGACGCAGTTGCGCGATTGGGTGAAGAAATTGCGGATGATCCGCAGTATGCATTCCCTGGCCACGGCCAGATGAAGCCGGAGCAGTTGGAGATCGCGCAACTTTGTTTGGTCGGTGAGTACCGGCAGCACCTCGACAAAGACATAGGGCGGCCAATCAAGGAAATTCGGATATTCTTCCACGTATTTCTTGATTGCCCACTCTACCACCGCCAGCGTCGTCATGCAGAAATTGTAGCGCGCTATTCCTCGTCGGCCGGGATGAAGCCGCATCGGAAGGGACAGTGAACGGCAGATGACAAGTTGGTTAGGTGTGCGTTTTGAGTAAACTGCTCAGTTCCGCGTTGAGCGCCGCCTCGCCCAACTTCCAATCCGCTGCATACGCTCGATGCGGTCGCCAGCCAGCACGTTCGCAGGCGTCCAACAGCTTCACGCGTTCGGGTGGAAGAAGCTGGCGTACTGACCTCGTCCTACTGGCGTTTGCGTAGCGGTCGCGGGGCTTGTGAGGCTCGATGTTTACATCCGTCGTCTTGGACGGCGAAGTAGCGTGCCTAGCGGCTGACGGGCGCGCCGACTTCAACAAGCTTCACATCGCCTGCACGACGATGAGGCTGTGCTCTGTGCCTTCGACTTGCTGAGACTCAATGGCGAAGATCTCTGCGGGAGCTGCCCCTGCTTAAGCGCAAGAAGAGGCTAAGGAAGCTTCTTGGTGAAACGGGCCCCGTCGCTCCAGTACCGAGCACTTGGACGAGGACGCGGCTGTCATTTTCGAGCGCGTCTGTCGTATGGGCTTAGAAGGCATTGTCTCTAAGTGGGCGGACAGGTTGGCACCGTGCGTATTAGCAACGTGCGGCCTTCCGAAGGCGGGTATGCGAGTGCATGAGCAACCAAGAGGCAATCTTGCGTCTCGCCGTCCTTAACTCCGACGATGATCGGCTGCTTCGGACTAAGCCAATCGATTTCGAGGATTGTTTTGCGCATGATCCGGACTCGCGCGCGATTCGGTCTCGCGCTCTCGCGTTCAAACTCATGGATAAGTTCCGTGGAACCTTCCCTTCTATGTTTTGGCGACAGAAGCCCGTCCATGCATGTTGAGAGAGAGCCGCGCAAGATACTGGAACCCGACCAGAATCGCTGTCGAAGCCACGTCGGGCGATTTAAACGCCTTGCCAGAGCCCGGAAGATTGGGTTCCAAAGTTCCATTTTCATTCGGCGGCTATGGCCACCGGCGCGGGCGTTGGTTCGACGGCCGAGCAGGCGCGCAGGATGTGCAAGACCCGCCGCCCGGCGGAAAGGTAAGGGCCATGGCCGGAGAACAAGAGCATCAAGGGCCAGAAACGAACGAGGCCGCCCCCTGAGGCGGCCTAATCCTTCACTCTATAATGTTCGGCTTCCGCTTTTCTAAACTCGCGATCCAAATCTTCCCATTGTTTTGACCCAGGCTCGCAAACGTCGCGCGCCTCTTGCCAAGCTCGCATGGTCTCCCACGCGCATCGTTCGTGATCGTTCATTGTCCCGTCTCCTTCGGAGCGAGACCACACCTGAAATGGTAAGCAATTCCTTAATTCAAACTAGGCCACTCCCGTTTACAAACTAGACCATAAGTGTCGAAACATGACAGTACCCGATCAGTCGATGTTTCTATCGGTGCATCCAATGACGGGCATTCGAGGATGGTCTGGGCTACCGTCCGAAAAGCCAAAATCCTGAAAGACTGAGACGAAGCTCGCAGGCTATGTCATTAGCTCGAACTCGCCCTGATCCCAAGCCGCCTCAGTGTGAGCATTCAAGTCCAGCCCAAGGCGTCCAGGATCGGTGACAAAGAGATAGTGCCAAGTTCCATGTGAACCGGGCCGGGTCACGGCGTCGGTCCATCGCCGTGCAGCTTTGGATTTGGTATCCGCATCATCATTGGCCTGTCCCTTGATCTCTATGATCACGTTCTCGCCCTTGTCAGTCACGGCGATGAAGTCGGGGATATATTTTGCAAGCAGTCCACGTCGGCGATACGGGATGAAGAAGCCGAGCCGGTCATTCTTCACCCATTTTTTTACACCGCGATGCGTGTCGAGGACGAAGGCAGCGCTCTGCTCCCATTTTTGGGTGTCCGCGACCATAGCGTTCAGGTGGCAATGATTGACTGGATAGATCGGCTTCGTTGTATGGAAATCGACATGGAGCGTGCTGCCGCGACCAGATGCCCCTTGCGGAATGATCGCAACTTCGGCATCGGTTGTTGACGCGCCTTTCTTGATCGCATCGAGCATTGCGGCGATGGATGATTGCATATATTCGCCGACGAGAAGCACGTCGCAGGGCTGGCTGTCGCCCTTCCTGTCTAGCTTCTCGGTAAGGAATCGCTTGGCGGCAAAGGCCACGCGCGGGAATAATTGCTGCATCGGCACCACGGTCGCGCCGTTGTCGGCTTGCCAGCGCAGGCAGATTTCCCGCGCAAGGCGGAAGGCGACCTGCTGGTCGCGGAACAGGGCGCGCCAGTCTTTCAACGAAAGCACCGGCTTTTCGCCGGGGCCGTAGGCCGCGAGCGTGCCGTCTGGCGTGGTGAGCGGCGTCAGCTCGACGAGCTGCGGGATACGCATAGGGTCGATGGTGACTTTCGCCACCTGATCCCAATCGACCGAGACATCGAGGCTTCCCGACTGGTGATAACCGGTCACGATGGGAAAGCTGATCTCATACTCGGCCTTTTCGGGCACTGAATAGATATGGTTCGGGTCTGGCTGCGGCGGCTGTGGCCCTACCTGCGAGACCTTGAACGGGATCAACTCGAATGGCACGCCGAAGACCTTGGCGGTCTCCTCGGCGAACATTTGTGTTTCCTCATTGAGCGCATAGCTCTTGCGGCGCAGGGCGCGACCCACGACCTGCTCGCAGAGAAGCTGCGATCCGAACGGACGCAGGCCGACGATGTGGGTCACGGTGTTGGCGTCCCAGCCTTCGGCGAGCATCGCCACCGAGACGATGCAGCGCACATCGCGCCCCGGCGGAATGCGCTCATCAATCCATTTCAGCGATCCGTCATTGTCGTCGTTCGCGGCTTTATCGTTGTGCTTGCGAACAAGCTCCGACCAGTCCTCCGGCACCTTGCCGCCAGGCCACTCAGCCTTGCCCACCGTGTCGAGGATGAAGCGCAGCCGGCGCGTCTCGTCCTTGGTGCCGCCGGCCTCGATGTCTTCGATCACCTTCGAGTCAATGCGGACCGTGACCTCCTGGCCGGGAGGGTTGCGGAAATACGCAGGCGAGACGCCATAGCTATCATTGCCGTTGGCGAGCCAAGAATGCACCTCACGCGCGACGGCCGTATCACGGCAGACAACGATGAAAACCGGCGGGACGGGATGCTTCTGCTGCTGTTTGGAAAACTGCTCCCATTCAAGGAAGCGCTGATGCCATTCGGCCGCCAGAAGATTGATGGGGGCGCTGGCATAGTTCATGACGATTTCCGGCGTGATGGTGGTGCCAAGGCCATCTTCCTTCGCCTTGGCTTGCACCCATCGCCAGATGTTGAAATATGCCGCTTCCGACGCCCCGGTCACGTCGCGGGCGGGCAACTGCGGAATCTTCACAAGGCCCGACTCGATCGCATCGAGCAGGCCAAAGTCGCAGACCACCCAAGGGAATGGTTTGCCGACATCGTTGCCGGAGCCCTGGATATAGAAGGGCGTCGCTGACAGGTCGATGCAGAGATGGATGCCGCGCCTCCGGCTGCCGCCGGCCAGCTTGTTGATGCGGTCGAGCCCTTCGATCCAGATGGTTGCCTCGCGCTCGTTCTTGCTGGCGAGGTCCTTGTCGTCGTCGAGAGTCTCATCCTCGGTCGTGCTGTCGCCGCGACGATAGGCGTGGTGCGCCTCATCGTTGAAAATTAGCCAGTGCGAGCTTCGACCCTTACCGCTGCCGATTTCGCGGCGGATGCGCTTGAACCAGGCGGCATCGGACTCGAAGTATTTCGTCTCGACCATCGCGTTGACCTTGCCGGCATACTTCACGACCTCGACGGGCTCGCCGGTCTTGACGACTTTGGCGGAGTCGCCGTTAACAGTGTTCGTTTCCTTCTTTGCAAGGCGGTGCCAGTTCGCAATCATCACCTCGCCACGGCGCAGTTCTTCCATGCGGTGAGGCGGCACCAGTTGCCGTGTGCGATACAGGCTCAGGTCGCCGAGTGCCGGGTCCAATTCCTGCAAGCGCTCGCGGATGGTGATATTTGGGCAAACGATCAGGATCGTGTCGGAGAAGCGGTCATCGCGCGGCGAAGCTACGCTGTTGAGAATGGACCACCCGGCCAGCATCCCCATCACGGTCGTTTTGCCAGAGCCGGTCGCCATCTTGCAGGCGTAGCGTAGGAAGGCGCGCACGCCGGCCGCCTTGGATTCCAAGCCGGGCTCGTCCTTCGGAATTTCCGGGACGCCTTTCCGATAGATGTCGGTGGCCTCGGTCAGGAAGATGATCGTCTCAACCGCTTCGATCTGCGCGAAGAACAGGCGCTGCATCCGGTCGCCACTGCGCCAGAGTTCCAGCAGCTCCTTGGTTACCGGCGATGCACCGTCATAGGCAACGCCGCCGGAGCGTCCGCCGTCGCGCCACTCCTTCACCCGCTCGCGGATGAGATTGACGATCTCAAGCTCGACTTCCTCGCCCTTGGCGTCGTCGAACAGTTCGGCTTGCTTCTTTCCCTTCTTCCCGCGCCCGACATGTTCCGGTACGCGGTAGAAGTAGCTGGCGCGGCGGCGCCCCTCGGCCTTGACCGGCGGCTTCCCGCGCTCGATCTGCCAGTAATGCTCCGGCTCGCGGAAGGGCGAATTGATAATCGGCGAGTCCACCTCGGCGACGATCGGTGGCTCCTGTTGCGGGGCGGCGGGCATCAGTGGCCACCCTCGGCGGACTTGACCACCATCAGCTCGTTGCCACGCTCGTCGATGGCCTTCACGGCGATGCGTTTCTTGTCGCCGAGCACGAAGGGCTCGCTTACCGTTCCGGCAAGATGCTCCCAAACGCTGTCGCTAAATTGGCCTTTGAGTGATTTTTGCAGGTTTTCCCAAGCGCCGGTCTTTGGAAAGAACACCTGCGTCGCCATGAACACCATGCCGTTGTAGTTGCCGTCGAGCATCCAGCACGGCAGGTTCTCGGCCTTGACCTCGTCCGTCTCCATGGTGTCGGGCCGGAAGATGTCGAGCCCCTTGATGACGACGCGGTGGAGTGGCGTTCCGTCCCTCTCCTTTCCGGCATGTTCCACCGTCACGTCCGGCAGGCCGGTGATGGAGAAGATTTCGCTGGTCTTGCTGGTCTTGAGCAAGTCGGACATGACCACGTCCGGCGTCACCGCCACATAGGTGGTCGGGACTTTCAGCTTGTCCAGCATCTCACGAGCCTTCGCCTGGATGGCGAAGCCGAAGAGAAACAGTTGCTGGAAGCCTTGCTGCAAGGCCTCGGTGTGGGCGTTGAAGACGTATTCGGAGCCGATGGCACCGTCCTCCGGGCCGAAGACGAAGGCGATGCGCTTCTCGCTGCCGTTCTTTGCGAGGCCCTCGGCATGGAGATACTCGCGGTCGGCAAGCGGGCTGATCGCTTCCAGTTGCAGGGTCACATTGCCAGGCAGGTGCAGGGTTTTGCTCTGGCGGAGCAACTCGATCATGCGGTCGAGGTAGGCGCGTGGATTTCCTGCAATCCCGCGGGGCGAAGC
The DNA here is from genome assembly GCF_001896955.1 of Nitrobacter sp. 62-13. Taxonomy (GTDB): domain Bacteria; phylum Pseudomonadota; class Alphaproteobacteria; order Rhizobiales; family Xanthobacteraceae; genus Nitrobacter. The sequence continues at coordinate 10,198 of NZ_MKRN01000202.1, forward strand.
GCTTCCTGATTCTTCTTCGAGAATAATCGCAGCTTGAATGGTCGCCTCAACCGTGAAGGCTCCCGTGACTCGGGTGATCTTGTTATTCCGCTCTGGCCTATGGACAAGCGTCTCCATGAGCGGCGCCTCATCGTTGGCAATCGTGCTGGCCACGATGTGGGGAATCATACCACCCGTTTCTTGGCCCTTGTTATTTCGCTTGCGTTCGTAAACGAATCCGCCACTCGGTCCTTGGGCCGGATCGCGCAGCCTGTACCAAGGAAAAGTCGCAGTTAGTAGTCGTTGCCGCGCCAACGCAATCGGCACACGGGAAGTATCGCAAGTAATCCAACGGCGCCCCCATTGCTCCGCTACTATGGCGGTAGACCCTGATCCACAGGTTATGTCCACTATGAGGTCACCTGGATCACTCGTCATTAAAACGCAGCGTTCGATGACTCGTTCGTTCGTTTGTACAACGTAAATGGGATCGCTTGCTCCGCCGAAACCATCCCACCAATTGGATATCGCGCGATAACCGAAATCGTCATGATAACGCTTGTAACGAAGTTGGTTTTTCCCAATGAATAGCCTGTTGGCTTTCGCCAGTTTGTCCATTCCCGATGGACCACCATCTTCTGACACGGCATCGGTTTTCCAGCCGAGACCATTGCTGATTCCGGGATCGAATTTTCGTCCCTTAAACGTGTATGTTACAGCCTGCGATTTTCCCGGCTTACCGCCTGTGTAATTTTCAGACGTAAATACTCGTGCTCCCGGAAAATCGACGAAAAGAAGATCTGGGTTATCGCGATAGTACCGATCTGGTTTGCTCTCTCTCTTTTCCAACTCAACAATTGTCAGCTCGGTCCCATCAGGAAGTTCGACGTAGCGAAACGTCTCAATCAAATCGCTGTCCAGTGGAGCCTTTTCGAACAGCTGATTGTATTTTCGGCGTAGCTGTTCTTTGTCTTTGGTAGCCCAGACCAGATAATCGTTGACTGGGTCGATTAGACCGCCTTTCTGGCTCCCTTTCTTCTTAACGGGGATCGTAACGACGTAGTTCTCTAAGCCGAAAACCTCGCTTACCACATCTCTTACGAGGCTGAGGTTTTCATCGGAAATTTGGATGAAGACAGAGCCAGATGGGGTCAGCAATTCTCTGGCAAGCAGCAGTCTGTCGCGAAGGTAGGTAAGATATGAGTGAAGACCCAACTCCCAGGTATCACGAAATGCCTTGACCATCTCCGGCTCGCGGATCATGTCGTCATCGGAGCCGTCGGAGACCTTGTTCTTGCGAACGAACGGCTGGAAGTTCGATCCAAATTTCACGCCATAGGGCGGATCGAAATAGATCATCTGCACCTGACCGCCCATGCCCTCGTATTCGAGCAGGGAGTTCATCACCTGCAATGAGTCGCCGAGGATGAGCCGGTTAGTCCACGGTCCGTTGTGCTCGTAGGCGTCCAGCTTGTCGGCCACATCGAGGCCAGTGTCGCCGAACAGGTCGAGGTTGGTGCCCAGCGCCTTGTGCGACTTCAACGTTTCCAGGATCGCCTGCGTTGAGTGCCGCTCGTGGACGAACAGCGGCAGCGTGGGCACGGTCACCTGCTGCCGCTCGGCTTTGCCGGTCCAATTGAGGAAGGGCTTGGTCAGGCTGCGAAGGCGGGCCACACATTGGGACAGCGACGAGAAGCTTTCCCCATTGCCCGCCCACACCTGCGGTGCGGAGAAGACTGTTGTCTCTCCCTTTTCCGCTGCGTCGGCGACCAGCACCAGTAGCCACTCGGCAAAGGCGCGGTCGGCGCTCTCGTCCCATGATAGCTCCGGTGCCAAACTGGAGTCATAGCGGTAGGTCTTTGGCCCCTTCTTGTTCGAGAACTGGGCTTCGACGCCTGCATCGGGACGCTGCACGGTTTCCTGGTTATGTTTGTAGATGGACGCATTCGTCCCATTATCCTGCGCCATCAATTGCCCCTTGTAAGCCCCGTGAGTGATTCCCTTTGTTTGACGATGGGTAGCGGATAATCGCCCGCAAATCATCCCCGGTGTATCAGGTGGGCCGGAATCGATTCGCGAGAGGGGAAGATGCCAGGCTCGACCGAGAGGCGTGGAGGGGAGAATGGCCATCTCAAAAGAGCGCTCGCAGACACCCTGTTGCTGCGCGCGTCTCGCGACTTCGACGATCTTGCGGCATGGCGGGGCTTCGTCGAGGAAATCGTCGGCCGCGCGGCAACGCGCGTAATGAGAAGGTCGCCCATGCTTCAAAAGCAGTCGACACCGATACTCGACAAGTACGACAGGCCACCCCGGTGAAATTGGATGTTAATGGTTATGCAAGGCGGCGAAGCGCTCGCGCTCCTCGCGATTTATCCTTGCCTCCTGATCGCTTGTTGTCCGTTCGTGATAAGCGGCAATCTCCCGTTGCTGCTTTTCGATTTCTGCTCGTCGTCTCGCTTGGACCTCCGGCTCAGCCCATGCGCCGCCCGGATGATAAAGAACGGACATGCTCGCGGCAACCGCAACCGCGAGGGAATTGGAATGCCGTAGAGGCCAAACTTTGCGGCTGGAATCGTCCCAGCAGCCCAGTTCGGCGGTAGCAGCCAATGAGGGATGATTTCGGTCGAAGCGGTCTAGACCGCGCGCTTGCAGTTCGACGGGCTTGAGCCGCATGTGCACCCCGTCGGGCGCGGAGGCGTTGATGCGATCAACCTCCTTATCGACGTTTGCTGCGAGCGCAAACATATCAGCAATCGCCTGCGCATGCTCGTGGTACTCCCGAAATGCCGACACTGCTTCTTCGAGGCGTGCTTGGACGCGCTCGCAATCGGCATACCAGCGCTCGCACTGTTCAGCGTAAAGAGCATCGCTTAATTTGTCCCGCAATTTTGGCATTATGTTATTCAGCCGGTCACGGGTCATCTCGGCATGAACGATTCGCTGAGGCGCATCGCCTACATCGGGCGTCAGGACTAGATCAAGCGATTCAGATCGGAGGGCAGTCGCGGTAACATCTGCTGCGGCGGCAGCAGCCTCGACTTCGTCAATCAATTTAGTCAACGCCGCACTGCTGGCGTTTTCATCACTGAGCGCAACCGAAATGCGCTGCTCAAGTGAGTATTCTTCGTTTGTCGATTCCGGGGAATTGTTCATTTGTACCTCCCTTCTGGCCAGTCTTCGATCCGCCGACATTGATCAACCCTCGCGCCACGCGTTACTCAGACGCGTGTCATGTTTGCGATAAACACTTTCCATGCGTTTGCGATGTTCGCGCACAGCGTCACGAATGCTCAGGCCATCACGCTGGCCTAGGCGATCTGGTACGCAAACGCCGTCGCGAATATGTCCGGGTGAGCCGTAGTCGTCCGGATAATCCGGCCCCTTGACCGTACAAACGGCACCTTCGATAAAATCGCCATTACTGGCGAAAAACTCGTTGACGTCGTCGTCGCTCTCGCCTTGATCGCGCCATTGGTTCGTTACGCGAGCTTCATAATTTTGATATGCTTCCCGTTTTGCGTCAGACGCGGCTTGATCTTTCACAGCGAATGCGAATCCGGGGCGACGACCGGCTTCGCCACCGAACGCGTCTGTGACGCGGACGGCGCGCTTCGCAGCGGCCCGCTGCCGCGTGATCGAATCTCGCATTGCGGTTGGCACCGATAAAACAACGCCGTCGCGCAGCACCCCATTTGAAAGCGCCTCGTCCTCGCTAAGTTCGACGCCGTCAGCATTGCGATAAAATCTGGTTCCTTTTTTCATCTTCGAACTCCTGTTAGTTTCAAGAAACGTTCTTCACCATGGCAGTCGAATCGGTGCTGCGTAGCGGGCTAAATCCTCGTCGGATAAAGTTGGGTGTGCTGGCGTAGTATGGTCGCCGTCGAACTCACCGTTCATAGCTGCGATTATGCGCTGACGCCTTTGTTCACGCGCGGCGGAAGCAGCGTCGTCGTTATCGTCACCGTCAACCCAAGAATATGAGGTATCGTATCCGCCGTATTGGTTGGCGAGTGAAGCAAGCCCTGCAACGGCATTCGCGACGTCGTCATGCGAGTTCGGAGCATGATCAATGCTGTCGCGGCCGCCGCGTGCTGTTCGACGTTCCAGTCCCGTCAATTGAGATATGAGTCGAGGGTTATCGAGCAGTTCAATGCGTGCAGAATTAATCAACGGCAGTAGACTATTATAAAGAGAGCTTTTCGGTTGCGCGGATTGCTCGAACCTGATTCCACATTTCGCAAAAACTTCGCGAGGCCATTCACCTGCATATCGATCACCAACAATCGTCGTGACGCGATAATCCTTCAACGTTCTGCAAAACTCTTCGACAACGGATTCCGGACTAAACGGCGGTTGCCGCTCGCGAAGACAATCAATCACAACGGTCTGTCGCGCATAATCAGAATGGCCAATAGCAAGCGTGAAGCTATCTGCGCTGCCACCCGATGGATCGACGAAGCCGAGATAACTTAGTTTAGCATCGAAAGGACGTTCGTAGATTCCTTTCGTCACACATGCATTCACGCTTTCGCTCGAAATATACGCTGAGATATCTCGACGAAACTGAGCGCCATATTCGGCTGCTGCCGAAGCAGGATCAGCCTCATAGGCATCAGCTATGATCTTGGCGTCGACAACGGGATTGATTGTTGCGGTAGCGGCCTGAACGACAAGAACCGGATCGTGATCCTTGCCGTAATGAACCTGGTATGCCTCGTACAATGCACCTTTACGAGCATAAGGCGAGGACGCAGCTAGCAGCATGGCGTTCGGGATCGTTGCCATTGCAGGACGAAGTGCAGCAAGTATCTCAGTATCTGGGCTGGCCGAGTCCTCACCCTGCCAGAACGCGATCTCGTCGCAGAGCGCGGCGACCAGCGTAAATCCGCGCACGCTTCGGAAAGAAGCTGTTACGACTTCAATGGTAATGTTGTTTGTCAGGGAAATGCTCTCGGTTGTTTCACCCTCAATCATGCGGGCCAACATCGGCGTGTTCGTAAGAAACGCCTTGATATATCGCAGAACCACTTTTGCCTGCTTACGATCACAGGCGATAATCTGCACGACACCTCTTTCGCCCGGTGCGAGGTACGGTTTGTAATCGAAGAAGCAAGCAAGCCATACCGCGATCAGTGCAATGATTCGGCTTTTGCCGCCACGTCGTCCAATCGCCAACCAAACTTCCTTAGCGATCTTGTTCGGTGCTTCTGTGCGGCCGGTGAGTTGTTGAAAGAGGCGCAGTTCCTCCGGCGTCATAGGCAGAGCAAAGATAGCTGCGAGAACTACAAACCATGTCGCCCATGACTTTGGGTTCTTGAAGAACGGACGGAATAGCGCGGGATCGTGGACAGCATCGAGAATTGTCAAGGACCGTTGTGTTTGCCTGCTAATTCTTCGGCGTGCCACGCGAACGCGTTCAATCATTCCCTCGACTCCGATTCGGATTCGACGGCTTGCGCTTCTTCGGCTGGATAATTGCTGGCGATATATTCCTGCAAGCTTGGCGTCACATCGCGAGAGCGTCTCTGTAGTCCCACGCTTTCGAGGAGGCGTCTCATTGAATTACTTGCGCGTTGATAGGCGTCCAATTCGGCAGGCTCGGCTTTCCCTCTCAGCGCGAACTTCGCCTCCATGCGTTCAAGCTCGGTAATCAGGGTTACGGCTCGTCGTATGATCGCTGTTTCGGCAGCGGACATTAAATCAGGGCCACCGAGATCGGTGGCGTGCTGGATAAGTAAATCTCGGAAACGACGCGCCCATTGACTTCGCGCGTCGACAGACGCTGGTAGAACGTGTCCGTTGGACAGTCTTGATCGGCCTTTGCTCTTCGCGGCCTGTTTGTTTTTACTTGTCGGCATCTGAGTTTAAGGCTCTTGGAGCTACCCCAGATAGGTAGGCGCTCCCGAGCCTGTGCGCAACATGATTGCGACATGTTCTAATAAGTACTTGATATTATGATAGAATCATGATGATGCACGGATGTACAATCTGTTTATCCAAGCGGAATTAGGACTGATGTTTGGCAATAAATACAAGTATTCGATGGTTGACTAAAGTAGTCGTTTGTTGGCTATTTTGGCGGGGGGAAGTTTGACGGGCTGGTTCGAGTCTCGTTGGGGGGTCTACGGGATAACAGCCTTGACGTAGGGCCATAGCCAATTCACTGCCGATCCACCTGCAATGATCGTGGCTACTATCGCAGCCCAGCGTGTCCAGAATATCTGAGTCCGTCTAAAGGCATCTTCCCGTTCGGATTTGCACTTATCCTTCCATGCAAGCCACTCTTGAGCAAAACCTATCGTGACTTTTGGTTCAACGCCTATGGCGATAGCTCCGGCTGATCCAGCATCAGTCTGCGCAAGTCGGTAACGCACGTTCTCTGCACCTGTGCGCTCCAAACATGTAAGCCATCGCTCCGATCTCTTTTCGTCATGCCATGGCGATTGCGTGTAGTCCCAAGCTGAGGACATTCCGTGCACTCCACTTCGGATCATTATTCGGTTAGATCGCGTCGAGGCAAACCGCGTGTCACCCGCATTAGGTTTGAGAAGCAAGAGCGTTCGTAGCGAGTGCCTACTCCTCCCCATTCGGCATTTACATCTTTCCAGCCAAATTGCAGGTAGTGCACGGCTTCGGTGAACGCCTCGTCAGCGGGCTCTAGATCAGGGGTGAAAGAACGACGACGAGGTTTTGCTGTTGTTTTGCGAGTCATTGTTTCAGTCCTTTCAATTTCCAAGATTCCTGAGTGTGTTTACCTCTGCAGTTCGGCTTCAGTTTGATCCGTGGGGGTGTAGGTTGGCGGTGTTGGCATAACCAGTGTAAAAGATTGCTGCCAACACCGCCAACAACACCGCCAACCTGTTTTTGCAAGTTAGCCCGATAAATAAAGGACTTCTTGTTCAAGTCCGCCAAATAACACCCTCTCGGGAATCTACCAAAAAACATGCAAATCCTTGCTTGCCTTTCAACTGGGCGTGTTTCCTTACGTTGGCGGTGTTGTTGGCGGCCTCGCATGTTTTGGTCACCATTCTTATCGTCGCAGACTCAACCATGACACACCCTCGTTCTTTACACACCTGATCTTGAGGCTCTTACGCGCACGCTCTAGCGTACGTTCGCTGATGCCAACTGCTTTCGCTGCTGCCACAACTTCTCTTTGTCGTTTTGGGCCATCGGCCAGCAATTCTTCCAGCAAGTCTTCGGCACTCTCTTTCTTATTGTTGGGTTTCGACGCGCCTGTCAGCAGGTCGTCGGCCTTCATATCCACCCAGTCATGCTCCCATTCGAGCGCTATGCTTCTGTGTGTTGGTGTCATGCGAAAGGCTGCTGCCTTTTCCCTACTGAGGTTGGTTTTGGCTTGCACAATGATGCGCCGGTCGTAATCGTTCGGGTCTCGTCCGACGAGAATGGCACTGCGTGGCATGTTGATAAACGCCCCTGCACCTTGGGCACGTTGCTTGGCATTCAGATCGTTCTTCTTGTTTGTATGCAGAACAAAGACAACTGCGAGCTTGTACCTGCGCGCCAACCTTAATAAGGGTTGGAGCATTTGTTGGCGAGCTTCCGAATCAAAGAAGACATTCACCCGTCCGGCAAAGTCGGTAATCGGATCGATGTAAACCAATTTCACGTCACCTATTGCTTTAATTTTTTCTTCCAGTTGCTTTGCAATTTGATCCAGCGCCACATAGGGATCGAAGTCCGCCGGATCGTCGGGAATGTCATATCCGACGAGGTGAACCTTCGACATGTCAGCGCCTGCTTCTTTCAATCGAGGGCCAATCACCGTTTCCGGACTATCCTCAGCAGCCATGATAAGCACGGAGCCTAATGGTGCGCGGTCCGGGGCTTCGTTGCCGAAGCATGGCAGTTCTTTACCGGTGGTAACACGGGCTATGATTTCATACGCTAGGGATGATTTGCCGATTCCGGAATCGCCATATAGGCAGTTCATTTCACGACGTGCTATGAACGGCCACCACAACCAGAGTGTTTTCCGTCGCGCAAACTGATCGAGCCTTCGGGTAGTCAATATGCGCTTCTCTCGAAAGCCGCTCTTGTCAGGTAGTTTATCTAGTTTATCGCGAGCACGGCTTAGTTGCCGTTCGACGTATTCATGTCGTTTCTGTCCTCCTTTTTCGCAAATGTGTTCGTAAATCGTCTTGCCTGCATAGGTCTTATTCAAGAGGGTGCTTATAATCAGGCCCTCGTCGACATTGGCGCGCAGTGCGCTCATGAGGAATGAGCGAAATAATCCACTGCGCGTATTGAAGCCAGCGTGGTCCGGGTTCTTTAGGTGCAGCAGTGCGGCTACCTGTTTTGGTAGTCCGTTATCACTGTTGTGCTCCACCATTTTCGGCTTCTCTTTGATGGACTCGACGTGCTCCGGGAAATCTTCGAGTCGGTAGATAGCTGTCTCGTCTATGCTCACATAGCGCGAGAGGCATTTGACTCGTCCTCTCTTTTTCTTCGCAGCATTCGGATAATTCACCGTGCCCGGTATGCGTAAGACGCGATCAATATTACGCGTCGACGGATCAGCACCGAGTCTCACAGCGAGAGCGTGATTGCGGCTTTCTATAGCTGAGATATCGCCGTCACTCCGAATCGGAAACGGCTTCGTCAGTTCCCACAGACACTGCAGGCCGTTTCCGGAATCGACTGTGAAAGTCGGTTTTGGCTTGAAGGTTTTAAGTCGCTTCAAAGTACGGCGTTTGAATGCGTCCGACGTCTCGTCAGGAGCCGGGTCAATGTCCGCGTGCAGATACATCGCGGCTGTAAAGTCTCGCTTCGATGGTTTCTTGCTCACCGGGCCGGTGACATTCAAAGTGTAATAAGTGCCGTAGCCTCGCTCGTTTTGCTCGACAACGAATCTGCGCGCAGCAGCTGGGTTGGGGAAGCTTCGTGTGATCGTGCTCCCCCCGTCTGGCGGGATCGCAGTGATAGCGATAATGCGCCCTTCGGGACGCAGGTCGCTGAGAAAGTCGAAAGTGTCGTCGCTGCTGATCTTCTCCTTGTTTGCGGTTGCCACGCTCATTTCGAACGCCTCCTCTCCCGTGTCGTGAAAGGCGCGAAGGTAACCAAAGCGTCCACATAGCCGGACGGATAGCCGGTGAAATCCCGTTTGGCTGCCCATGCACGGATGGCAGCTTCACCGGTGATTCCTTCGTCATAAAGCGTGCGGAGATCGCCGAACAAATCCATGTAGAAGTTGGCTCGGGATGAACCCCGTCGACCTAATGCAAAGAGCATCTGTACTCTCTCCGGAGACGAAGCGCGGAATGTGTAAGTTCCTCCGTAGCGGCGGCTCATAATTCACCTCCCCACTGAGCGAGCAGCACCGAGCGGCGCGCGCTCCACAGTCCTCCGATCTTGCGCGTTCCTTTGATCGCCTTGCTCTCCAACAAATAGTAAGCCTGACGCTCGCTGCGGCCGATGAGGTTGCCGATGGCGGCGGCCCCCCAAACGATCTCGTCAGGATCGTCGTTTGTGGTGACGGGCGCGCTTGGGGCAGGGGACTGACGGACAGGCTGACGGGTGGCCTTTGCGATCGGCAACCTGCGGCGTCCATGAGGTTTGGATTTTCGTGCAGTGGACATTCTGTCTAGCTCCGGGTGTTGTGCGCCGGAGCCGACTTGATGCCTAAGAATACAAAGCCGCCCCCAGCGCGGTTAAAGCGCTTGGGCGACTCTCGGTGACGAGGCGAGCCTAGATGGCCCTATGTGGTTAATGCCTTCGTCTCCCCGCGCGTCGCGGTGATCTCGATCCGTTTCCCCCACCCGATCTAATGGCGGGGCCTTCTCCATTCATGCCGGGATAGAACCGGACACAGGGGTTAGGTTTTTGATTGCGGATATTAGCGCAGATTTCTGAGGCCATGGCAAGGGCTTCAAACGGCTCACAAATCCCCCCATTTCATGTTGCGTGCATGTTGCGTGGAGTTTCTGGAACCATTTGTCAGCCATTGAAAACACAAGGGAAATTCTGCAAAGCGTGCAACATGAAAATGGCCCCGATATGAGGCCCGATAAACTCGAAAAATCATTTATTTTCAGGTGTTTAGTGGCTGGCTGGGGAACTAGGATTCGAACCTAGACAAACAGAGTCAGAGTCTGTTGTGCTACCGTTACACCATTCCCCAATAAGCCGTTGATCCTGCAATCTTTCCAGAAGCTCTGCAGGGTCAGCGGAGCGTGATCGAATCGCCGGGGCGGACACACGCGCGACCGGAAAACGTGGTGGTTCTACCCGTTAGCTCCCGTCCTTGGCAAGCGCGCGGGCGGGGCGGCGGTGCATTTCGTTTTGCCGTGCCTTGCAGCGTTTTCGAGCCAAGCGGGTGCCGGTTCTCATCAGGAAAACGCGCTATTCGAAATCATGGAGCCTCGCTTCCAATTCCATGGGCAGCAAAAGACCCGCGCTATTCGGCCGCTTCCTTGATCGAGGCGCCGCTCGGCAGGCTCCGATCGCGTCCGGCGCCTCCGCGCCCCCAGCCGGACAGCCAGTTGGAGAACTGGTCGAGGTAGAGATAGACCACCGGCGTGGTGAACAGCGTCAATACTTGGCTGACTGCCAATCCGCCGACCATGGCGTAACCGAGCGGCTGGCGGATTTCCGCGCCGGTGCCGGTGCCGAGCATCAGCGGCACACCGCCAAGCATCGCGGCCATGGTCGTCATCATGATCGGGCGGAAGCGGAGCAGGGCGGCCTTGCGTATGGATTGCTCCGGCGACAGGTGCTCCTCGCGTTCGGCCGCGATCGCAAAGTCGACCATCATGATGCCGTTCTTCTTGACGATGCCGATCAACAGGATGATGCCGATCAGCGCGATCAGGCTGAAGTCGTAGCCGAACAGCATCAGCGTCGCCAGCGCGCCGACGCCCGCCGACGGCAGCGTCGACAGGATGGTGATCGGGTGGATGTAGCTTTCGTAGAGAATGCCGAGGATCAGGTAGACCACGACGAGCGCGGCGAGGATCAACAGCGGCACGGTGCCGAGCGATTGCTGGAACGCCTGCGCGGTGCCCTGGAAGCTGCCATTGAGCGTGGCCGGCGCGCCGAGCTGGCGCATGGCGTTCTGCACGGCATCGGTGGCCTGTCCCAGCGCCACGCCCTGCGCGAGGTTGAAGCTGATGGTGATCGCCGGAAACTGGCCCTGATGGCTGATCGACAGCGGGCGCACCGGCACCGTCGTCCACTTCGCGAACACCGAGAGCGGGACCTGTTCGCCGGTGAGCGGTGATTTCACGTAGATCTTGTTCAGCGTGTCGACCTTGCCCTGCAATTCGGGAAGAATCTCAAGTATCACGTGATAGCTGTTGAGCTGCGTGAAGTACTGCGCGACCTGGCGCTGGCCGAAGGCGTCGTAGAGCGTGTCGTCGATGAGCTGCGGCGCGATACCGTAACGCGAGGCGGCGTCGCGATCCACCGTGAGCGTCAGCGTGGTGCCGTTGGTCTGCTGGTCGGTGGCGACGTCGCGCAGTTGCGGCAGCGTCTGCAGCTTGCTCAGCACCTTCGGCGCCCAGGTGTTCAATTCGTCGAGATTGGCGTCCTGTAGCGTGAACTCGAACTGCGTGCGGGTGGCGCGCCCGCCGAGCCGGACGTCCTGCGATGCCTGAAGAAACTGCCGCGCTCCCTCCACCTTGTCGAGTTTGGGCCGCAGCCGCGCGATGATCTGCTGCGCCGAGGCGTCGCGCTCTCCGCGCGGTTTCAGCGTGACGTACATGCGGCCGTTGTTGAGCGCGCTGCCGCCGCCGCCGATGAACATGGCGATGCTGGCGACGGCGGGATCGGACATCACGATCCGTCCCAGTTCCTCCTGCTTCCGCTTCATCTCGTCGAAGGAGATGTCCTGCGCCGCCTCGGACGTGCCGAGGATCATGCCGTTGTCCTGTTGGGGAAAGAATCCCTTTGGGATGATGACGAACAGGTAGATCGACAGGCCGAGCGTCACGAAGAACACCAGAAGCGTGTTGCGCCGCCAGCGCAGCACGAGGTCCAGTCCGCGGCGATAGGCGTCGAGCATGGCGTCGAAGCCGCGTTCGCTGATCTGATAGAGCTTGCCGTGCCGGACGTCGTGCTGGTTTCGCAGGAACCGCGACGCCATCATCGGCGTCAGCGTCAGCGACACCACGAGCGACACGAAGATCGCCATCGCCAGCGTCACGGCGAATTCGCGGAACAGACGTCCGATGATGCCGCCCATCAGCAGGAGCGGGATCAGCACCGCGACCAGCGAAATGCTGATCGACATGATGGTGAAGCCGATCTCGCCCGCGCCCTTGAGCGCGGCCGCCATCGGCGTTTCGCCTTGCTCGATGTAGCGACTGATGTTTTCCAGCATGACGATGGCGTCGTCGACCACAAAGCCGACCGAAATCGTCAGCGCCATCAGCGAGAGATTGTCGAGCGAATAGCCGAACGGCCACATCAGCGCGCATGCGCCGAGCAGCGCCAGCGGAACGGTGACGCTCGGAATGATGGTCGCCCAGAAACTTCTCAGGAACAGGAAGATCACCATCACGACGAGGGCGATGGTGATGAGCAGGGTGATCTGCACGTCTTCGACGGCGGCGCGAATGGTGGTGGTGCGGTCGCTGATGATCTTGATCTTGATCGCGGGCGGAATCCCCGCGATCAGTTTCGGCAGTTCCGCCTTGATCCTGTCGACCGTGTCGATGACGTTGGCGCCCGGCTGCTTGAAAATGACGAGGAACACGCCGCGCTCGCCGTTCGCCCACGCCGCCCGCTTGTTGTCCTCGGGGCCGGATACCGCCCGGCCGATGTCGCGGA
>NZ_MKRN01000203.1 GCF_001896955.1 Nitrobacter sp. 62-13
CCAAGGTCAGGACAACTTTGCGCATAGTCATTCGATACTCCTTTTGAATGGGATGCCCTGCGAACAACTCCGCGCTGCGCTGCTCCGTTCCGAATGAAAGCGTCACTGGAACCTGTGAACCAATCTCATCTGCAAACGTTGGCATCCCTTCTAGCGAAGGAGAAACTGATGGCTGTCGAAGCAAATACTGGAAACCTGATCTCCAGCGACAAAGAGTCGGGGAAAGCCATCTATGGTGCCGAAGACAAGAAGATAGGTTCCATAGAACACGTCATGATCGACAAGAGCACCGGAGAGATTGCTTACGCCGTTCTGAGCTTCGGTGGGTTCATGGGAATTGGCAACGATCACTACCCGGTGCCGTGGAAAGTGCTCAGATATGACTCCGAGCTTGGCGGCTACCGCAGCGACATAAGCGGAAATCGGCTGAAGGGCGCACCGAAGCACGGCTCCGAGTTGTATGACTGGTCAGCCCGACGCGCAGAGCTGGACGACTACTACAACGATGTCGTGATACGTCCAGGCTAGATCGCTTTGGATGAGATGCAGATGGACGGGCCAAGATTGTGGCCATTCCACTTTATGTCAGCAAGTCATGCTAAGGAGGGATTATGGCAAAGATTGAAGACGGACATATCGTCGAGACTGCAAGAGAAGCGCGAGGAGCAGAACGCGGACCCACGGTACGTAACGTGTTGGTCGCCGGAACTGGACTGGTCGTAGCTGCCTTCGTGATTGTTTACCTCGTGTACTTCGGAGCCTGAGTCCAAACAGGGCTCCTCTCAACGTCAATTGACCCGCCGGAATATCCGGCGGGTTTTTCTTGCGACCTGGGTATTTTCCGTGCGCAAACGTCGCGGATGCGTGCGGCAGGAGCCTGACGTTATTTCCCGCCCTTAAGCACTTTGCGAACCGCATCGAAGGTTCGCTGTTCGTCTGGCTCTACCTGCTCGAACCAATGGCCGGGAGGATATTTGGCGATACGGCGAGCAAAAAACGAAGCGGGCTGCCATTCATCACGATTCATCTTTGTAAAAATAATGACGCCGCTATGCGTGAAGTACGACGGACCTGTAATGTCGCAATTCACCGAAAGCTGTAGCCGCCAAAGATCATCCTTCGCCATCTTTTCCGGCAGAACGACGTAGTCAAGCGAGACAGGGTTGCCGATCGTGCAACGTCCTTTCTTCAAAAGATCGCCCAGTCCACCCTGTGCGGTAGCGACAAAGTCGTAGTTGGACGCATCGTGCAGGAAGGCCACGTTGGGCTGCGGATATCCGTCCGCGATCTCGCGGGCAATAAGCGACAGCGCAAAGGGTCGCCAGCCGAGTTCCATCGTCCTCACTCGGGCCGGCCCGAGTGACACCACACCATCGGCCGAAACGTCCCATGTAATTTCGTGTTCGTCGTCACGCGTGTCGCTTGGACTTCTGGCCCAGGAAAGGGACGCGAAATCGTCGGAACCATGCTTCTGTTCGCTGTCCCACTCTCTCGGGACGAAGTGGGCGACCTCGGAAACACGGGACAGTATCTCATCGATCGTCGCTCCGTCCTGGGCCCGCCAGGTCGTCTTGATGCGTTTTATAAAGGCGTCTTCTTCGGCATGCCCATAACCGAAAATTGCGCTTGCGATTACCAACGTAGCAAAGAGCAACGGCCAGCGATGAGTCATACGGACTGTCCCAATCAATTTGCATCATCCAAACATACGGGTGTCTTCTTACCCCTGTACAAATAGTCGCAGAGCGGTCATAGTCGACAACTGGCCCGAAGGGAGCGAAGTCAACAAGACAACACAAGAGGGAGGCACGTGATGGACGAACACAACCACTCTAGTCGGTTGATCGGTGGCATTGTCATTCTCGCCGCGGTGTTTTTCGGCAGCGTGGGCTTGGTATGGAGTTCCGGCGCCCCGCTTCCGTCGAAAGCGATGGCAGAAGCTCCGCCGAAACCGAAAGCGGCAGTCGCCTCCGAAGCTGAGGTCGCCGGACTTGACAAGCGAATGGCCGCGCTCGAAGCCAAGGTGCAAGCTCCTGCCCCAGCCGTAGATACTTCGCAAATCGAGGCGCAGATCAAGGGACTGGAATCGCGGCTCGCCGCCATGCACACGCAACTGGGCACGTTCAAGGCGTCCGATTTCGACGCGCTCAGGACCAAGCTAGACAATGCCGGGACCACTCCGAAGTCTGTCAAGACGACCATCGAGTCGCTCCAGACGGATGTAGGAAACCTGCGGACACGCTTCGATCAGCTTTCGCAACAGGTCGCGTCCGAGACAGCATCGGAGAGCAAATCAAGCTCGCATAAATCGCATTCAAAGAGATAGTGCAGTCATCTTCGCCGCGAAGTCACGGCCCGTCAGAGCGATTCCAAATTGAAATGGATCGCGAGCCTCCCCGCTTCTGATTTCATCAGAAGCGGGGCTCAATGATTTTATTTGCGTTTTGAGGATGAGGTCGGCCTATCCGGGGGATCCGCTCGAGGACATGCGTCCCTCAGAAACAGGCGTCCCTCAGAAAAACGGCTGCACGACGAACCCGCCGCCGCTGACTGACGTCGCTGGGCCAATGCACTGGCATCGACCGGAAAACTGAGTTCCCGAGGTTGTCGGGACAATTGCCTTGCGCTATAAGTTTCCATATTAGGAAACTATTGGCGCGCCATGACGCTCACGCTCTACATGCACCCGCTGGCCTCGTTCTGCCACAAGGTGCTGATCGGACTATACGAAAACGGAACCGCTTTCGAGAGTCAGACAGTCGATTTCGCAGATTCTGGCTCGGCGGCCGCTCATCTCGAACGATGGCCGGTGGGAAAGATCCCGGTCCTCCATGACAGTGTGACAGGGCGCATCGTCCCGGAGACCAGCATCATCATCGAGTACCTGCAGGCACACTACCCGGGACCTGTTCGGCTGCTGCCCAGCGATGCCGAGCAGCAATTACAGGTGCGTCTGTGGGATCGCTTTTTCGATCTCTATGTGAGTGTGCCGATGCAGAAGATCGTCACGGACAAAATCCGTCCGGCGAATGCAAGCGATCCTCTTGGTGTTGGCGAAGCGAGATCGACGCTCGACCAGGCCTACTCGATGATCGAAGACCAAATTCGGGACAAGCACTGGACCACCGGCGACGACTTCACCATGGCGGACTGTTCGGCTTTGCCTGCACTCTTCTTCGCGTCCATCGTCCATCCGTTTTCCCGCGACCAGCGACATGTGGCCGCATATCTGGAGCGCCTGATGCAGCGTCCGTCAGCCAGCCGCGTGATCGCCGAAGCTCGGCCCTACTTTGCCCTGTTCCCCTTCCGGGACGCGATGCCGAAGCATTACCTTCAAACGTAGCGGTGACCGCTTTGCCCGCGGCCGGCTTCGATCGGGTATTCCACGCTCTCTCCGATCCATATCGAAGGGAGTTCGTCGAGCAGCTTGCCAAGGGCCCTGCTTCCGTGAAGGAACTGGCAGCGTCGGCCGATGTGGGCCTGCCCGCGGTTCTCAAGCACCTGCGCGTCCTTGAGGAGGGCGGCATCGTGGTCTCCCAGAAAGTCGGACGGGTTCGGACTTATCGTATGCGACAGGACGCCTTTCACGCGATCAACGGTTGGATCGAACAGCGACATGCGGAGATGAACGCCGCCTTCGACCGATTATCGTCGTTGATGGCGGAAGTGCCCGAAGAAAAGGATCATTGATGGGCGTCAGTGTGGATCATCGTACGTTCGTCATCACGCGCGATCTACCCGGTGGAACGGGGCACGCGTTCCGTTTCTGGTCGGATCACCGGTTGAAGCGGCTCTGGAGCGCCTGTCATCCCGATTGGCAAGTTACCGAAGACCATTTCGATTTCAGGATGGGCGGCAGCGAGCGGCTGATCTGGCGAACTCCCAGTGGTACAGAGCATGCGATGCTCGCCCACTACCTCGACATCTCACCCCGCCAGCGCATCGTCTACGCCTACGCGATGCGCTCGGGCGAAAGAAGCATCTCATCCTCCCTGGTGACGGTCGAGTTTACGGGAGCGGCCGGCGGGACGATTATGACGTTCACAGAGCAGGCCGTTTTCAACGACGCCAGGGATGGCGACTTTCGCGAGAGCGGCACCGGCGTTGGATTCGAACGCCTCCGTGAGGTCATGGCCGCGTCGTTGATGCGCGGAGCAGCTTCGGCTGAGTGATCCCATGCCCTGTTAAGGGAAACGAGCGAAATTTTCAGCGCAAGTCACGCATGGTCCGGAAGTTGATCGCGACGAGCCGCCTTCGCCATGAGAGGACCTTCCCTCGTCGTCAGTACACGATCCCATCGGCGCACCGTGAAGTAAAGGTTAAGAAGAATATCCTGTCTCCGAGGTTCGCTGCACCGGCGTGATGCGTCGCACCTTGTCGCTATCTCAAAGTTCCTCATGCGCTGTCGCATTGACGCGCTCACGCCCTCTTTGACATAATGGCGCCGGGACAAGACAAAATGCCGGGTTAAGAGCGGAACACCATGAAAAATGGGCTGTATTCGGTTCATGTCGCCTTGCTTGACGGGCGTGTGGGCAAAGGCAGCGGAGTCGTGATGTTTCGCGACGGCAAGATCCTCGGCGGCGATGCCTATCTGTTCTATACCGGCAGTTATTTCACAAAAAGCGACGGTACGTTCAGGGGCGAGGTTCTGGTCCAGTGCCACACGCCGAGCCCTGACGGAAACCTGCTGTTCAGCAGCACTGAACCCGTGGGCGTCGGCGTGACCGGCACATTCACCGATACGACCGGCACGATGAACGGCACGGCTCTGGTCGGAAAGGCCAGCCAGATTTTTCAGGCGACGCTGCGCAAATTGGCCGATACGGACTGACGCTCCGACGCTCGCGATTTTGAGGCCAAAGTCCATCGCACGCACCTTCGCTGCGCATTTGCCGCGAACAACGCTGGGTATACGCAAGTCCGGGCTGCTACTCCGCTGCCAGCTCCATCGGAGCGATGCGTGGCAAAACGATGCGAATCCGCGTGCCCTCTCCGGATCCCGAGTCGAGATCGAGGCGCCCGCCGAGACGGTTCGTCACGATGTTGTAAACGATATGCAAGCCGAGACCGGTGCCACCCTGATCGCGCCGCGTGGTAAAGAACGGGTCGAAAGCCTTGCGCCGGACATCGGGACTCATGCCGCATCCGTTATCGGAAAACAGGATCTCGACATTGTCCTGGTTGACTTCCCGTACGTTGATATCAACCGCGCCGCCCTCGCCGTCCGGAAACGCATGCGCCAACGAGTTGAGAAACAGATTGGTGAGCACCTGCCCGTAAGGGCCGGGATAGCTGTTCATCATAAGATTGGGTTCGCAATCGACGGTCAGCGTCACGTTTTGTTTGCGCAGGCCCGGACGCAGACTCATGACGACCTGCTCGGTGAGTTCGCCGAGGTCGAAAATCCGCTTGTCCGAATAATTACGATCGGCGGCAACCTGCTTGAACGATTGAACCAGTTCGGCCGCGCGATTGAGATTGGCGACAAGCTGCGAGGCCGCATCGCGATTGGTCGCGACAAAATCGTTCAGGCTCGAGCGCCGCAGCTCGCCGCGTTCGACTTCCTCGGCGAACACCGCGATCTTGCGCTCCAGGGACGACGCTACTGTCAGGCTGATGCCGACAGGATTGTTGACTTCGTGAGCGACGCCCGCCACGAGACGGCCGAGCGCCGCGAGTTTCTCCGCCTCGATCAACGAGTTCTGGGTCTCGCGCAGGTTGCGCAGCGCCGCTTCGGCCGCATCCTTGGCCTGCCGCATTTCCTGCTCGTTGCGCTTGCGGTCGGCGATGTCGAGCGCGACCGTGACGATGTTCTCGATACGACCATCGGCACCACGGATCGGCAGCTTGTTGACCAGCCATTGTCGCATCGCGCCCGACGAATCCTCGTATTCCTCTTCGTAGAAGCCAAGCTCCTTGCCGCTCTCAAGAACACGCTTGTCGTTTTCGTCGGTCTTGGCAGCTCCGTAACGCGACATCAGATCGCTCGTCGTTCGGCCGATCGCATCTGCGGGCTCGATCCCGAAGATGCCTGCCATGTAACGGTTCATCAGCACATAACGCAGGTCGGCGTTCTTGACGTTGATCACCGCCGGCACGGTGTCGACGACGAGTTGCAGCACGCGCCGTCCTTCCGCGATCGCCTCCTCGGCCCGCCGCTGGTCAGTAATGTCGCGAACCACGCCTTCATAGCGAACGATAAGACCGTTCTCATCGCGCACGGCGGTCGCGCTGTCGGAAAGCCAGAGAATGCTGCCGTCGCGGTGACGGACCTGATACTCGAACTCGCGAACCGTCCCCTCGCGTTCCATCCGCAACTGGTATTCAACGCGCGCCTTCGGGTCGATATAGATCGTCTGCGCGATATCGCCGATATCGCGGATCAGATCTTCTGACGTGTCATAGCCCATGATCCGCGCCAACGCCGGATTGGCGTCAAGCAATTGACCGGCCGGCGTCGTGACATAGATGCCATCGACCGATCCTTCGAACAGCTTGCGGTAGCTCTCCTCGGCGAGCCGCTGCTCGGAGAGCGCGCGAACGGCAGCTTCCCGCGCCGAGTCGGCTTCAGCAAGCGTCCGGCGAAACACTTCGGCGGCGCGCGCGATATCGCCGATCTCGTTATCGACGTGCGTTGCGGGAATCGAGGTTTCCTTTTCGCCGCCCGCCACTCTCCGGATCGCTCGCGCGATGGCCTTCAAGGGCCGGATCGTGCGCCGCACCACGAACATGGCGGCAAGCAAGCCGATTATGATTCCCGCACTGCCGAAAACGATGCTCTGCCATTTGGTTTCGGCTAGCGTCCGCGCGAAATCGCGCGACAGCACCTGCTCGCGCTGCGCGCTGAGTTCGCGCAACAATTTGGTGACCCGGCCGATCAGCCTGCCTTCGGTGCCCAACACATCCCGGTCGATATCAGCGATCTGACGCTCCCGCAGGGATATTGCGATAACGGCGTCGGCATAGGCCTCGACGGCATCACGTACCGCAGGTGTGCCGATCCGGATGGCGCGCATCTTTTCCGCCGATTGCTCTGCAGCAGCGGGGTCATGCCCGAGCAGGGCTGCGGCGACATCGCTCTGGGCCCGAAACAACGTTTTTGAGGCCAACTGATCGGCAGCCTGCTCGGTTACGGCTTCGAGCTTCTCGCGAAGCCGGGGGAGAGTTTCGATCAACTGCGCGCGGCTTGCGATCAGGTCACTCACCCGGGCGATACCGCTACGGTAAGCTTCCAACCGTGTCGTAACGCCGTCGATCATCTCCTGCTGTTCCGGCGCAAGCTCGATGCGGGTCTTCTTGAGCACCTCATTGAGCGATGATGCGGCTCCCCACACCTGGCCGGACTGCGCGCCGGGATCGGTGACGTAGTCTCGCGCTGCAAGACGAAGCTCGTTCATGCGGCGATCGATTTCCTCGGCAAGGTCGCCGACCTTGTCCAGCCGCTGCAACTCGGCGAAGGTATTATCGAGATGACGGGTCGCGACAACATTGGCCACGCTGGTTATCGCGATGATCGACAGCACCAGCAAAAATCCGCCGAAGGTAATCTGACCGATCGACAGCGATGACGATCGCATCCGCTGAACAAGTGCTCCGAACCTGGATTGCATGGCGCTTTGGACCGCCCTCCCGACGGTTCAATATAGGCCGGATTGCCGCTGCGGGAAACATCGAGTCGTTGTTAACCCGGCGGGGCAACCGCCACGTTAATATTTGGGAGAACCGGCGCGCGTCCTTGGAGAGCTACGCCGCCGTCGTCTTATTCCGCGGCGATCTGCCGTGGCGCCGGTGGAGTGTCCGCAAGCTCGCGCATTAACTCCGAATGGCGAATCCTGGCGCCGGCCACCGCCATTTCCTTGACCGGACCGTAGCCGCGAATGCGATCCGGCAGCGACAGCAACTCGACCGCGCCCTCGGCATTGGCCGGCGAAAGCCTGTCCAGAACGAAGGCGACGTCCTTCTCGTACCCTGCGATCAGATCGCGCTCCAGCCTGCGCTCGGCGCTATAGCTGAACACATCGAAGGCGGTACCGCGCAGGCCCTTCATCTTCGCCAGCAGACGGAAGGCCGGCATCATCCGTGACCCGCTATATGACTTTTTGACAGGGCGCCCGAGCGCATCCGTCTTGCTGGAAAACATCGGCGGCGCGAGATGGAAGCTGATCTTGTAGTCGCCCTCGAACTGATCGCCAAGCTGCTTTTCGAAGTGGCCGTCGGTGTAGAGCCGCGCCACCTCGTACTCGTCCTTGTAGGCGAGCAGCTTTGCGTAATTGACGGCGACCGCCCGCGGCAACGCGTCGCCATAACCGCCTTGCACCGCCACGTTCCTGACGCGATCGACCATCACGCGATATTTCTCCGCAAGCCTTCTATTCTGGTAGTCGGCAAGATAGGCCGAGCGGTGCGCGACAATCTCGTCGAGCGACATCTGTTCGAGCGTCTTCACCGCTTTCGGCTCGTCATTTCCCTTCATCATCTCCGTGAGGCGCGCAGAGTCGATCACTGCAAGCCGTCCGAGCCGAAACGCCTCGATATTCATCTTGACCGCGACGCCGTTCACCCCGATCGCCTGCTCGATCGCTTCCGCCGTCAGCGGCAGCAGGCCTTTCTGATAGGCATATCCCATCATCATCATGTTGGTGGCAATGGAGTCGCCGAGCAATAACTCGGCCGGCGTGGTGAAGTCCATGAAAGTCGCGTCCTTGCATAGCGCCGTTTCAAGGACGCGGCCGACCTTGCCGCTTTGAAAATTGAAGTCCCGGTTGAGGACGAAATCCGCGGTCGGAATAAGATGGGTGTTGATGACGCCATGCGTGCGGCTCGACTCGCATAGCGTCATCGTGTCCTTGGCCGCCGCAACCACCTCATCGGCGGCGATGACAAGATCGGCGGTACCGGTGACGATCCGCGAACAGGTTACCTCGGCAGGATTCCGCGACAACCGGACATGGCTCAGAACCGCACCGCCCTTCTGGGCGAGGCCGGACATGTCCAGGATCATGCTGGCCTTGCCTTCGATATGCGCGGCCATGCCGAGCAGTGCGCCGATGGTCAGCACGCCCGTGCCGCCGACGCCTCCGACCGCAATGTTGTACGGCTGCTCCAGCGATGGCCGCGACGGCGGTTCCGGCAGTTCTCCGATCGCGCCGAGATCCGCTGGCGCACGCTGGCGCAGGTGACCGCCGTCGACCGTAACGAACGACGGGCAGAAGCCCTTGATGCAGGAATAATCCTTGTTGCACGACGACTGGTTGATGGTGCGCTTGCGTCCCATCTCGGTCTCGAGCGGCTCCACCGAAATGCAGTTCGACTGCACGGAGCAGTCGCCGCAGCCCTCGCAGACGGCCGGATTGATCAGAACGCGGCGCTGCGGATCTTCCATGGTGCCGCGTTTGCGTCGCCGGCGCTTCTCGGCGGCGCAGGTCTGCACGAACACGATCGCCGAAACGCCCTTGGTCTCCCGGCAGGTTTTCATGACCGTATCGAGGTCGTCGCGATGCGCGGTTCGGGTCCCCGGCGCGATATCGGCGGCCGGGTAAGCGTCCGGATTTTCGGAGACGAGATAGATGTCGCGGACACCTTCGGCGTGAAGTTGAAAGGTGATCCGCTGCGGCGACAGATCGCCATCGACATGCTGGCCGCCAGTCATGGCGACGGCATCATTATAGAGAATCTTGTAGGTGATGTTCGCCTTGGAAGCGACCGCCTGGCGGATCGCGAGGCTTCCCGAATGGAAATAGGTGCCGTCGCCGAGATTGGCGAAGATGTGCTTCTCATTGGTGAACGGCGCAATTCCGACCCACGGCGCGCCTTCGCCGCCCATGTGGGTAAAGGTTTCTGTATTGCGATCCATCCAGATCGCCATGTAGTGGCAACCGATGCCGGCGGTGGCGCGACTGCCTTCGGGCACCTTGGTCGAGGTGTTGTGGGGGCAGCCCGAGCAGAAATAAGGCACGCGCGCGATCGGGGACGCCGCTTGCATTTGCGTAGCCTGCCGGCCGTTGAACCAGTCGGCCTTGGCGCGCAACATCTCGGCGATTTCCGGGTTGAGGTTCAAACGCAGCAACCGTTCGGTCAGCGATGTCGCCAGCGACGCGACGCTCAATTCCTCCGCGAACGGCAGGAACCGCTTGTCGTGATCGTCCATTTTGCCGACGATGCGCGGCCGCACGTCGTCGCGCCAGTTGAACAACTCCTGCTTGACCTGGTTCTCGACGATTTCGCGGCGTTCCTCGACGATGAAGATTTCCTCGAGACCGACGGCGAATTCGCGCACGCCCTGCGGCTCCAGCGGCCATGGCATGCCGATCTTGTAAAGTCGCAATCCGATCCGCGCGGCAATCTGCTCGGTGATTCCGAGTTCGCGCAACGCCTGCCGCATATCTTCGTAGCTTTTTCCGGACGCCATGATGCCGAACCGCGCGTGCGGCGAGTCCATGGTGATGCGGTTGATTCTGTTGGCGCGCGCGAACGCGACGGCGGCAAAACCCTTATAATCCTGCAAGCGCCGGTCCTGATCGTAGCGATCGTCGGGCCAGCGCAGGTTCAGGCCGCCGCGCGGCATCTCGAAATCGGGCGGCATGACAAACGGTGTCAATTCGTCGGCCAGGTCGATCTCGGCGGTGGTCTCAACCGTTTCGGTAACGACCTTCATCCCGACCCAGCAGCCGGAATAGCGCGACATTGCGATGCCAAGCAGACCCATCTGGATCATTTCATGGATCGAGGACGGATAGAGGTAGGGCATCAGCGCCGCGATGAATGCGTGGTCAGACTGATGCGGCACGGTGGAGGATTTGGCGCCATGGTCGTCGCCGGCCAGGCACAGCACGCCGCCGTGCCTCGCCGAACCCGCGGCATTGCCGTGCCGGAACACGTCGCCGCAGCGGTCGACACCGGGACCTTTGCCGTACCAGATCCCGACCACGCCGTCGTAGGCCGCACCGGGCGAAAGATGGAGCTGTTGCGAACCCCAGACCGCGGTCGCCGCGAGATCCTCATTCACGCCGGGCTGGAATTTGATGTTGTAGCGTTCGAGATGGCTGCGCGCGGCGAAGAGCTGCTGGTCGTAACCGCCGAGCGGCGAGCCGCGATAGCCGGAAATGAAGCCGGCAGTATTAAGGCCCGCGGCGCGGTCGCGACGGATTTGCGCCATCGGCAAACGAACAAGCGCCTGGAGGCCCGTTGTGAAGATGTGACCGGTACCCTGGGTGTATTTCTGATCGAGACTGATCGGACCTTGGTCGATTCCCATTGCACCCTCTGCTCGTGGCTGCGACGGCTCTTTCACAGGTAGTTATGCCTAGCCGTTAGGACCAGTCTTTGCCACGTCACCAACGGAATGCTTTACAACTTTTCGATCTGGTGCAAGCGTCCCAGGGCGCAATTTCGTTACTGAAGAATTGCCGAGGACAGCAGCTTGTGTCGTAACAGGCTCTCCTTAGGCAACGACATGACCGCAAGTCTCTCGTCGGACATGAACGGAAGGCGACAAGCCGAACGCGGCCTTATCACGCATCACGACCAATTGCTGTGCGGGCCGGAACCCTGACAACCCAAACGATTTGCCTTGTCGGAGAATAGAGGACAGGGACGAGGCATGCCTCTTGATGATAAACCGCAACCCGATCCGGCCCTTGCCGAACGTCCGGCCCGCGGCACCCGCATCGCCGTCCATGCGGCCGCTATCGTGGTCATCCTCAGTACGGTGTTCCATGGTCTCAACACCTCGGCAGGCCCCACCGTAAAGAAGGCGGCCACACCGCAATCGATCGAGACAAGTGAGACCACACCGCAATCAACTAGTCCGAACACGGCGCAGAACAACGCCTCTAAGCCGCCGGCAGCGCCTCGCAAGCGTGAGGTGACGCCCTCCAACACGCAACCGGGCGTCACGATCGGCGCCGCCTCGGCCAACTCAACGGAGGCGACAAATCCGCAGAGCAGCAATACACCGGCTCCGACGCCACCACGTAACCGTGAGTTCGGCGCCGGAGCGGCGAGCATCCCCGCTGCCGCTCGCCATTCTTTGCACCGCAGAAGCTTCAGACGGCAAACATCGCATTCAGCTCGCCGCCGGGGTGGGCGGCACCGAGCCCATCGAACGTACCATTCTCGGCGATCTCATTCGCCGCGTGTAAAAAGCCACTCCACGCCACGCGCGCCAAGGCGCCGCCGACGCTGATGCGACGGACGCCGAGATCGGCGGCCTCGGCGACGCTCAGTCCCGGCCAACCGATCAGCAGGTTGAACGGTTTGGGATAAACAGCCTTCACCGCGGTGGCGATGTCATCTTTCGATTTCAGGCCCGGTGCATACAGGCAGTCGGCGCCCGCCTCTGCATAGGCCTGTAACCGGTCTATCGTCAGTTTGAGATCAGGCATCCCCCAGAGGAAAGCCTCGCAACGCCCGACCAGCAGCACGCCGCTGCGATCGGAATCGATGGCCTTGCGCGCTGCGCGGATGCGTTCGATCGAAAGCGTCCTGTCGTAGAGGGGGTCGGCGCTGTCGCCGCTGGAGTCTTCGATCGACAATCCGGCGACGCCTGTCTTTGTCGCGCGCGATACGTTGGCTGCGACGCCGTCCGGCTCGACGGCGAAGCCATTTTCGAAATCGGCATTGACGGGAAGATCCACCGCCGCGCATAGCGCGGTCAGATGGTCACACACGTCGTCCAATGTGATGTGGTTGTCGGCCTTGCCGATCGACCAGGCTAACCCGGCGCTGGTCGACGCCAACGCCTTGAAGCCCATGCCCTGCAACGCCTTGGCGCTGCCGACATCCCAGGGGTTGGGAATCACAAAGCAGCCGCTCTCGTGAAGTTTGCGGAATGCAGCGCGTTTTTCGGCCGTCGATGGCATCTCAAAATCTCCTTCCGTCACATGACAGGCGACTGGTGCAAGCGATCGCATAAACATATACCCGCTTTCTCGACGCGAATGCTTCGGCTAGGATCAAAGTATGAAACCGGCCCCGATATCGCCGTGGTTGCCGCGCTGGTCGGCGATCCCGCGCGCGCCAATATTCTCACCGCGCTGATGACCGGCCGCGCGCTTACTGCGAGCGAGCTTGCGCAGGAGGCCGCCGTCACACCGCAGACCGCGAGTTTTCATCTCGGTCGGCTCGAGGCCGGCGGCCTGATCGAACCCGAGAAACAAGGTCGTCATCGCTACTACCGTCTCACCGGCCCTGACGTGGCCGCCGTGCTGGAGGGGCTGGAAGGCCTCGCAGCGCGCGCCGGTCATCTGCGGGTGCGGACCGGGCCGAAGGAGCCGGCGCTTCGTCGCGCACGCATCTGCTACGATCACCTCGCGGGCGACCTCGGCGTACAAATGCTTGACGCGATGACCCAGAAGAAACTGATCCGCCACCACAGGACTGCCATCGCTCTCACCCCGGAAGGCGAGCGCTTCGTGGGACAGAAGCTCCAGATCGATCTCACGGGGATTACGCGTACGCGACGGCCTCTCTGCAAAGTCTGTCTTGACTGGAGCGCACGCCGCCATCACCTCGCCGGCGCCCTGGGCGCAGCCATCCTGACGCGCTTTGCCGAGTTGAAGTGGACAGTTCGCGATTCGGCTACGGGCAGCCGCGTTATTAACTTCACCAGCATCGGCGAAAAGCAGTTTGCAGCGTTATTCGGCTCTCTGCCAAAGCAAACCGCTTAATCAATGTTTCGTCGGAAACAAAATAGTCTTACCTGCGTTACCTGCGCGTCTTCGACGCGGATGACATTGCTTTTGCAACACTTAGGAGCCCACAGCGTCGCCAGATTTTCGACAGAGTTATTGACCAATTTCACCATGCGAGTCACTGAAGCTGCCGCATTGTCGCGGCCAACCAAGAGGACAATCGATGAAGGCATTTTTTGCAGCAGCACTTCTGGCCGGATCCGTTGCGACCTTCGGTATAGCCGATGCCATGCCGCTGGCGCCGCCGGCATCAGGGGTGAACGCCGATGTCATTCAGGTCGCGGGCGGCTGCGGTCCCGGCTTCCATCGCGGGCCCTACGGCGGATGCCGAGCAAACCGGGGGCCTGTGGTGCGCCCGCATCGTCGTTGCCGCTATTGGGGTCCGGGCCGTCGCGTTTGCCGCACCTGGTGGTAAGGCATTCCCACTGAATTAAAAAAAGGGCGGGATCAATCCCGCCCTTTTTCTTTCAGCCGTTCAGATCACCTTTGGCGGTTTTTTCCGGCGCGACGTCTCAATGCGCCAGAACCCCCAGCAACAGCAGCGCCACGATGTTGGTGATCTTGATCATGGGATTGACCGCCGGACCCGCCGTGTCCTTGTAGGGATCGCCTACGGTGTCGCCGGTCACCGCGGCCTTGTGCGCCTCGGAGCCCTTCCCGCCATGATGGCCGTCTTCGATATACTTCTTGGCATTGTCCCACGCGCCGCCGCCCGAGGTCATCGAGATCGCGACGAACAGGCCGGTCACGATCACGCCGAGCAGCATGGCGCCCACCGCCGAGAACGCGGCGGACTTGCCGGCAGCCCCGCCGCCGGCGATCGCGTAGATCAGGAAGTAGACGACGATCGGCGACAGCACCGGCAACAGCGACGGAATGATCATTTCCTTAATCGCCGCCTTGGTCAGCAGGTCGACGGCCTTGCCGTAATCGGGCTTGTCGGTGCCCCGCATGATGCCGGGCTTGTCACGGAACTGGCGACGCACCTCCTCCACGATCGCACCCGCCGCGCGTCCCACCGCGGTCATGCCCATGGCGCCGAACAGATACGGCAGCAGGCCGCCGAACAGCAAGCCGACCACGACGTAGGGATTGTTCAGCGAGAAGTCCGGATTGACGCCCTGGAAGTAGGCGTGATTTGCGGCGTCGCCGATGAAGAACTTGAGGTCCTGATTATAGGCCGCGAACAGCACCAGCGCTCCGAGGCCGGCGGAGCCGATCGCGTAGCCCTTGGTGACGGCCTTCGTAGTGTTGCCGACAGCGTCGAGCGCGTCGGTCGACTTGCGAACTTCTTTCGGCAGCCCGGCCATTTCCGCGATGCCGCCGGCATTGTCGGTCACCGGACCGAACGCGTCCAGCGCAACGACCATGCCGGCCAGGGCCAGCATGGTCGTGGTCGCGATGGCGATGCCGAACAGGCCGGCAAGGCTATAGGTGACAAGAATGCCCGCAATGATGACGATAGCCGGAAGCGCCGTGGCTTCCATCGAGATCGCCAGTCCCTGAATGACGTTGGTGCCGTGTCCGGTCACCGAGGCCTGGGCGATCGACTTCACCGGCCGATAGTCGGTGCCGGTGTAGTATTCGGTGATCCAGATGATCAGCCCCGTAACGACGAGGCCCGCTACACCACAGGCAAACAGTTCGAGACCGGTATAGCTGACGCCAGCCAGCGGACCGAAGCCAACCAGCCAATAGATCGCCGCGCCGACGCCGATCAGGGACAGGATGCCGGTGGCGATCAGGCCCTTGTAGAGCGCGCCCATGATCGATTCGCTGGTGCCAAGCTTGACGAAAAACGTCCCGACGATCGAGGTGATGATGCAGATGCCGCCGATCGCGAGCGGCAGCGTCATCATGTTCACGAGCAACGGCGAGGTCGCGAAGAAGATCGCGGCCAGCACCATGGTGGCGACCGCGGTCACCGCGTAGGTTTCGAACAGGTCCGCGGCCATGCCGGCGCAGTCGCCGACATTGTCGCCGACGTTGTCGGCAATCGTCGCCGGATTGCGCGGATCGTCTTCCGGAATGCCGGCTTCCACCTTGCCGACGAGGTCGCCGCCGACGTCGGCGCCCTTGGTGAAGATGCCGCCGCCGAGGCGGGCGAAGATCGAGATCAGCGAGGCGCCGAAGCCGAGCGCGACCATCGCGTCGACAACCGTGCGGCTGTTCGCGGCGTAACCGGCGAAGTGCGTCAGGTAGGCGAAATAGATGGTCACGCCGAGCAGCGCCAGACCGGCGACCAGCATGCCCGTGATCGCGCCGGCCTTGAAGGCAAGCTCAAGCCCGCCAGCCAGCGACTTGGTCGCAGCCTGCGCGGTGCGCACGTTGGCGCGAACCGAAACGTTCATGCCGATGAAACCGGCCGCGCCCGACAGGATCGCACCGATGGCGAAGCCGACGGCCACCAGCACGCCGAGGAAATAGGCGAGCAGTCCGAAGATCACGACGCCGACCATTCCGATCGTCGTGTACTGTCGGCGCAGATAGGCTTGCGCGCCCTCCCGTACCGCCGCGGCGATTTCCTGCATCCTCGGATTTCCCGCATCGGCCCGCAATACGGACGAGGTCGCCCAGATGGCATAAACGATCGAAAGCGCTCCGCAGAGCACAATCACTACTAGTGCTGTCATTGAATTTGCCTCAGAATCCCTGAAGTTGCCCCGACAAAGCCGCGAGCCCGCGAACGGACATACCGGAAAACGAAGTCCGCCTCGTTGCAAGGCGACCTCAAATCGGGCGGGACCATGCCAAAATCGAACCTCCGGCGCAACGCCGCCTTACGGCTAAACCGCCGAATTTCGTAAGGAATTGCAATAAAATGCCGGCGCTTGCGGAGAGCCGCAGAGCCTCAGGCCAACCATCGCGCAATTCGAGCGACGGCTTCGCGCATCTCGGCGGCCGAGCGGGCATAGGAAAATCTCAGGAAAGAGCGGCCGCGAAGCGGATCGAAGTCGACGCCGGGGGTTGCGGCGACATGCGCCTCTTCCAGCATCTTCCGCGCAAACTCGTAACTGTCGGAGGTGAACTTCGAGACATCGGCATAGAGGTAGAACGCGCCGTCCGCCGGCAGGAATTCGCTTAATCCGGCTTGCGGCAAACCCGCGATCAAAACATGGCGGTTCGCCTCATAGCCGCGCTTGACGATCTCCATCTCCTCGCGACCCGAAAATGCCGCCTCGGCCGCGATCTGGGACAGCGTCGACACCGAAATCGAGAGGTTCTGCTGCAGCCGTTCGATCGGGCGCACCAGTTGCTCGGGCACCACCATCCAGCCGACCCGCCAACCTGTCATGCAGAAATATTTCGAGAACGAATTGATCACCACGGCGTGCGGCGACAGCTCCGCGGCGGTCACGGCCGGAAACGCGTAGTCGAGGCCGTGATAGATCTCATCGGAAATGAAGCGGATGCCTTCGCTTTCGGCGGCCGCCATCAAATGCGTCAGCGCCTCGCGCGACATCATCGTGCCGGTGGGGTTGGCCGGGCTCGCGACCAGCACGCCCTTCAGCGGCGTTTTGCGGTGCGCTTCCAGCAACGCCTCACCGGTCAGGGCGTGACGGTTCTCGCTCGACGTCTCGATCGGCACCGGCTCGCAGCCGAGCGCCGTCAGGATATGCCGATACGGCGGATAGCCCGGGACCGTCACCGCAACCCGGTCGCCGGGCTCGAACATCGAAAGAAACGCGAGGATGAAGCCGCCCGATGATCCTGTCGTCACGACGATGCGTTCGGGATCGACCGTGCAGCCATAGGCGTCGCGGTAATATTGCGCGATCCGCGTCCGCAGCGACGGAATGCCGAGCGCGGAGGTGTAATCGATCCGGCCGCGATCGAGCGCGGCGCGGGCCGCATCCAGCGCCGCGCGGGGCGCCGGCGCCGATGGCTGGCCGACCTCCATGTGAATGACGTCGCCGCCGGCGGCCTCGATCCGCGCCGCCGCCGCCATCACGTCCATGACCATGAAGGGCGGAACCTGGCTGCGGCCAGATGCCGCCAGCAAGCCTTCAGCCCGGTCTCTCAATGTCGCATCGAGCATGGAAATCTGTTAATGCGCTCTCGCCCGCGCCCACGTCGCTGAAGCCGCGTTGCCGCCGTATTCGGCGGGTTGTTAGGACATATACCGTATTCGGACCAGGTCCAATGATTCCAAGAGCGGTCACCAAAGGAACGATGACCCGGCGCCCCACCCCCGTGCGCCGAGTCTTGTCGAAGTTCACCGCGCTGGTCACCGCCTGCGCGCTCGCGAGCGCCTCGCTGCCGGCCCACGCCCAGCGGTCCAAGGGACCGCCGGTGCTGCGCGATACCGAGACAGAGCAACTGCTGCGCGACTATACGCGCCCGATCCTGCGCGCCGCGGGACTGGAGAAGCAGAAAATCCAGATGGTCATCATCAACGACAAGTCGTTCAACGCCTTCGTCGCCGACGGCCGCCGGATCTTCGTGAACTACGGCGCGATCCTGCAATCGACCACGCCAAACCAGTTGATCGGCGTCCTCGCGCACGAGACCGGGCATCTCGCCGGCGGGCATCTATCCAAATTCCGCGATCAACTCGCGCGAACCCAGACCCAACTGATCATCGCCATGCTGCTCGGCGCGGGAGCGCTCGCCGCGGGAGCCGCCGGTGCCGGCGGAAGCAATGGCGCCGCCAGCAATATCGGCGCGGCCGCGATCAGCGCACCGCAGGAAATCGCGCGCCGCAGCCTGTTGTCCTACCAGCGCCAGCAGGAGGAGAACGCCGATCGCGCCGGCGTGAAATTCCTGAACGCCACCGGTCAATCCGCCCGCGGCATGTACGAAACCTTCAAGCGCTTCACCGACGAAAGCCTGTTCGCGGCCCACGGCGCCGACCCCTATGTGCAATCGCATCCGATGCCGGCCGACCGCGTCGCCGCGCTCGCCGAACTCGCCAAGACGAGTCCCAATTGGGACAAGAAGGACGATCCCGCCCTGCAAATGCGTCACGACATGGTGCGGGCCAAGATATCGGCGTTCATGGAACGCCAGGACACCGTATACCGCCGCTATCCGATGTCCGACACCAGCCTGCCCGCCCGCTACGCGCACGCCATCAGCACCTATCTGCACGGCGATCTTCGCGCGGCCGTCGAGCAAATCGACGCGCTGATCAAGCTGCAGCCGCAGAATCCCTATTTCTACGAAGTGCGTGGACAGGCCCTGCTCGAGGGCGGGCGTCCGGCGGAAGCGATTGCCCCGCTGCGGCGCGCGGTCCAGTTATCCCACAATGCCCCGCTCATCGAGATGCTGCTCGGGCAGGCGCTCGTGGCCTCGAACAATGCGGCCAACACCAATGAAGCTATTGCAATCCTGCGCGCGGCGCTCGCCAGCGAGCCTGAAGCGCCGCTGGGATATATGCAGCTCGCGATGGCATACGGCCGCAAGGGCGATTACGCCCAGGCCGATCTCGCCTCAGCTCAGGCCGCCTTTCTGCGCGGCGACAACAAGACAGCGCGTGAACTCGCATCGCGCGCAAAAACCCGTTTCGCCATCGGCACACCCGGATGGGTCAAGGCGGACGACATCGTTTCAGCCAAAATGCCTGACAAGAAAGACTAGAACATGATCCCGGATCCGAAAGGCCGCGCCAGCGCAAGAAGGGTCGCGCCAGCGCAAAGTGAACCGGTTTTCGGACAAGATCATGCTCGATCAGTAAAGCTGGATGAGAATCCGATTCAACGCAGTTGGATTAAGACTCCAACGGAGTTGATTTGACATTCGCCGCAACCTGCTGCGGTCTCGCAATGCGAATGCCAGAACCGGACCACCAGACGGCACCAGCCACGCGCCCGAACAACGAGACACTCCTAAAGGATTTTGACATGCCCTCGCACCGGTTTCTCGCTCCCGTTTTTTTTGCGCTTGCACTCGGAGTTGCGCCCGCGGCTGCTTCCGCACAGAATTTCTCCGACAGCCAGCGCAGCGAGATCGAACAGATCGTCAAAAGCTATCTGCTCGCCCATCCCGAGGTTCTCGAAGAGGTCTCGGCCGAACTCAACAAACGTCAGGCAGCGGCCGAGGCGCTCAAGCATGAGGCCGCGGTTACCGAGAATGCCAAGGCCATCTTCAATTCGCCGCGCGGCGTCGCGCTCGGCAACAAGGACGGTGACGTCACCTTCGTCGAGTTCTTCGACTACAATTGCGGCTACTGCAAGCGCGCGATGGCCGACATGCTCGATCTCCTGAAGTCGGATCCGAAACTCAAGGTCGTCTTGAAGGAATTTCCGGTACTCGGCCCCGGCTCGGTCGAAGCCGCACAGGTCGCAGTGGCCGTCCGCATGCAGGACCCCGGCGGCAAGAAATATCTCGATTTCCATCAACGGCTGCTCGGCGGCCGCGGCCAGGCCGACAAGGCGCGAGCGCTCGCCGCCGCCAAGGACGCCGGTCTCGACATCGCTCGGATCGAAAAGGACATGAACAGTCCCGAAGTCCGTACAACGTTGGAAGAGAACTTCAAACTTGCCGAGGCGATGGGCATGAACGGAACGCCGAGCTATGTGATCGGCAAGCAAGTGGTCGTCGGTGCAGTGGGCCTTGAGACGCTCAAGGAGAAAATCAGCACGGCGCGGTGCGGAAAGGCATCTTGCTGATCGCTCTGTCGTCGATCGCTCTGTCCTCAAACGTAAGGCCCCCGCTCACAGCGGGGGCCTTTTCGTTGGCTGCAATGAGTCCGCGTAACAGTCCGTTTATCTCGCATTCAGAAAACAAATCCGGCGGAACCCGGATCGCATCGGAACATAGGTCCTCGGTGAGCCGTTGTCGGGCGGGCATTGCAACAAGTGAGGAGACATCGATGACCAAACACTTTCTTCTATCGACGGCGGCTGCGGCGCTGATTGCCGGAACGGGATTCGCCTACGCGCAGGGAACTGGCATGGGGGGCAGCAGCAGCGGCTCGACCATGCAGCAAAGCGCACCGTCGACGGAACAGGGCCGCGGCTCCGCGACCACTCCGATGCATAACGATAGCGGCATGTCGAAGGAAGGCACGAGCCGCGGAAGCGAGTCCGGACACCGTGCTCAGGACACTCATTCCGGCAAGATGAAGAACGAACGATCCGCCGAAGAGTACGGGAAAGGCGACCATTCCAAGGGAATGCGCTCGGAGCGCAATGAATCGGGCAAGTCCGACAAGGGCATGCGTGCCGAGGATCACAACGGAAAGACCGAGGAACGGAACCGGCGAACCGAAGACCGCAATGGAAAGGCCATGGATCACAACCGGAACGCCGAAGAGCGCAACGGAATGAAGTCCGATTCCTCGCGGAACGCGGCGGACACCAACAAATCATCGACCACGACGACGGGTCAGGCCGGTGCCGGCGCCAAGCTTTCGACGGAGCAAAGGACCAAGATCACGACCGTGATCAGGAACCAGCATGTGCAGCCGACGACGAACGTCAATTTCTCGATCGCTGTCGGCACGCGGGTGCCGCGCACGGTGAGTTTCCATCCGTTGCCGACGGAGATCGTTGACATTTATCCGAGCTGGCGCGGCTACGAATTCTTCCTGGTTCGTGACGAGATCATTGTCGTCGATCCGCGGACCCTTGAGATCGTCGCGGTTCTTGAGGCCTGATCCGAAATTCGTCACACAGCGCACAAGCGGGGCCAATCCTGGCCCCGCGACGGCTGGTGCGGGAGTTCCGATCGCGGCTGCGGGCCGGCGTTCTTGACCGGGTTCACGCTCCCGGCCTTGGTTAACAAGTAATTTCCGTATGTTCCGCCTCGCTTTTCGTGAAAAAAGTGAGGTTTTTGAAGCCGAATGCGAGAGCGTTCAGGCTTCCCCTTGGCTCTCTTGTTACATATAACGACCCGAAACTTCGGTGCACGGCGCCGGAACGACCGTTTTCGGGATTTCAGATGGCCAGGACAATTTACGTGCTCAACGGCCCGAACCTTAACATGCTCGGGACCCGGGAGCCGGAAATCTATGGCCACGCCACCCTGGCGGACGTCGAAAAGCTCTGCGCCGATACGGCTGCGGACTTCGGATTGACCGCGGATTGCCGGCAGTCCAACCGCGAAGGCGAACTGATCGACTTCATCCATGACGCTCATGCGAAGCGGGCGGCCGGCATCGTCATCAATGCCGGTGGCTACTCGCACACCTCGGTTGCGCTTCACGATGCGCTGGTCGCGGCGAGTCTCCCCACCGTCGAGGTTCATATCAGCAACATCCATGCGCGCGAGACCTTCCGTCACCATTCCTTCACGGCAAGCGCTGCTTTTGCGAGCCTTTGCGGCTTCGGAATCGACGGTTACCGCCTCGCAATCAACGGCCTTGCCGCCAGGATCGGCGCGGTGAAGTCCGGCGAAAAAGTCAAATCCTGACGTATCAGCGTCATCCACAAAGAAAGTTTCGGATCGAGCACATGGCCCCGCAGCCTGGAGACGCAGCAAAGACCAAAACCGGTGACGAACGACGCGAGGAAAGCGATGTAATCCGCGAACTCGCCGCGCTTCTGGACGAGACCAAGCTCACCGAAATCGAGATCGAGCGCGACGGACTCCGGGTACGGGTCGCACGCAATGTCACCGTGGGCGGGGCAATGCCCGCGAACTATCCGTCTGCGGCCGTGGGGCCGTTGCCTGCCGCCGCACCGGCTTCCGGCGCCGCCGATGTCAGCAAGCACCCTGGCGTGGTCCCCTCGCCGATGGTCGGCACGGCCTATTGGGCGTCGGAGCCTGGCGCCAAGCCCTTCATCGAGGTCGGTTCCAAGGTCACCACAGGCCAGACGCTGCTGATCGTCGAGGCCATGAAGACGATGAACCAAATTCCATCGCCGCGAGCCGGCACCGTCACGCAGATTCTCGTCGAGGACGGCCAGCCCGTCGAGTTCGGCGAGCCGCTGGTCATTATCGAATGATGCCGTTCGAACCGCAGGCGCAGTAATGTTCGATAAAATCCTGATTGCCAATCGCGGCGAGATCGCCCTGCGTATCCTGCGCGCCTGCAAGGAACTCGGCATCGCGACGGTCGCGGTGCACTCCACCGCCGACGCCGACGCCATGCATGTGCGGCTGGCGGACGAGAGCGTCTGCATCGGACCGCCACCCACGAAGGACAGCTATCTCAACATTCCGGCGCTGCTGGCGGCTTGCGAGATCACCGGCGCCGATGCCGTGCATCCCGGCTACGGCTTTCTGTCGGAGAACGCCCGCTTTGCGGAGATCCTCGCCGAGCACGGTCTGCATTTCATCGGCCCCAAAGCCGAACACATCCGCCTGATGGGCGACAAGATCGAAGCCAAGAAGACCGCGAAGCGACTCGGCATCCCGGTGGTCCCCGGCTCCGACGGCGGCATCAACCCGGACGACGACGCCATGGCTATCGCCAAGGCGATCGGTTTTCCCGTGCTGGTGAAGGCGGCGGCCGGCGGCGGCGGACGCGGCATGAAAATCGCCAAGACGCCCGACGACCTGACGATGGCGATCTCGACCGCCGGCAACGAGGCCAGGGCGGCATTCGGCGATGCGTCCGTCTATCTGGAAAAATACCTGCAGAAGCCGCGCCACATCGAAATCCAGGTGCTCGGCGACGGCCGCGGCGGCGCCATTCATCTCGGCGAGCGCGATTGCTCGTTGCAGCGACGCCACCAGAAGGTCTGGGAAGAAGGGCCCTCGCCGATCCTGACCGCCGCCGCCCGCAACAAGATCGGGGAAACGGTCGCCAGGGCGATGCGCGAGATAAAGTATCTCGGCGTCGGCACCGTCGAATTCCTCTACGAAGACGGCAAGTTCTATTTCATCGAAATGAACACCCGCATCCAGGTCGAGCATCCCGTCACCGAGATGATCACCGACATCGATCTCGTGCTGGAGCAGATCCGCATTGCCGCCGGCGGCGACCTTCCCGCGACCCAGAAGGAAATCGTCGTCAACGGCCACGCCATCGAGTGCCGGATCAACGCGGAGAATCCCGTCACCTTCCGCCCCTCGCCTGGCAAGATCGTGCGGTTTCATCCCCCCGGCGGGCTCGGCGTCCGGATCGATTCCGCCGTTTATCAGGGTTACGTCATCCCACCCTATTACGACTCCCTGGTCGCCAAGCTGATCGTCCACGGCAAGACCCGCGCCGAATGCCTGATGAGGCTGCGGCGGGCGCTCGACGAGATGGTGGTGGACGGCATCGAAACCACCCTGCCGCTGTTCCGGGCGCTGGTCCGCGAGTCCGGCATCATCGACGGCGACTACCACATCCATTGGCTGGAACAGTACCTCGCAAGCGGCGACCTGACGGGAGCTTGATCGTTCGCCCCGGCGTCCCTACCTCCCGTTTTGACAAAAATCAGGGACGGCGGGAACCGGTCGCCCGTTCAAGCGTTTGAGCAATAGCCAGGCATGAAGACCGTGCGGGGACCCCATATTATTGACCGAGGCTGATCACCATCTTGTGGCGTCAAGCCGCGGCAGGTCATCGCCTCACGCGTTCGGCCAAATCATCCTGCTCGCCGCAGGTCTGGTAATCCTGACACTGATCAGCGCCACCTCCGTGTACCTCGTCAACAAGACCCGCGAAGCCTCCCGCTCGACCGTGCATAGCATGGAGGTCGAGAACGAAATCTCGCTCACCCAATTGCAGATGCGGCGCGCGGAAAGCGCGCAGCGCGGCTTCCTGCTGACGCAGCGCCCGGAATTTCGTCATGCATTCGAGGAGGCAGCCAGCGAAATTCCGCCGAGTTTCGAACGGCTGAAGGCGCTGACGATCGACAATCCCTACCAGCAGCAGCGGCTCGACCAGATCGTCCCGCAAACCAACCAGCGGATCGCGCATTTACGACACAACATCGAACTCGTTCAGGCGAACAGGCTCGCCGAAGCGACCGAAATGGCCCAGCAGGAAGCCTCCCGCGATGCGATGGGTCAGATCCGCAGCCTCGCCAACGAGATGCGGGCTGAGGAAGACCGCCTGTTCGCGGCCCGGATGAAGTCGGCCGATGCCAGCCAGTCGCTCTCGGCCGCCGTCACCAGCGTCGGATCGGGCCTGATCGTGGTGTTCGCAGGATTGTCGATCTTTCTGGTGCGCCGATCGAGCCGGGCGCGCGACGTGGCCGAAAGTCAGTTGCGCGACAACTATCTCAACCTCGAATCGACGGTGGAGAGTCGCACCGCCGACCTTCGCGAGGCCAATGATGAAATCCAGCGCTTCGCCTACATCGTCAGCCACGATCTGCGCTCGCCGCTGGTCAACATCATGGGGTTCACCAGCGAACTCGACGAACTGCGCGGCGACATATTCAAGCGCATCGCGACCCTGAGCCGACCGGAGGGCGCTCCGCCGCCGGCTGCCGACGAGACGGCCGCCGAGGTCGAACCGGTTCTCGAGGAGCCGGACAAGCAATTGTCGCAGGACTTCTCCGAGGCGCTCGGCTTCATCAAGTCGTCGATCGCCAAGATGGATCGGCTGATCAGCGCGATCCTCAACCTCACCCGCGAGGGCCGGCGCGAATTCCACCCCGATCGGATCGCCACGCGCGATCTGATCGAGAACATCGCCTCAACCATGGCGCATCAGGCCGCCGAGGCCGGCGCTCAGATTCGGGTCGAGCCGCTCCCGGACATCGTCAGTGATCGCCTGGCCCTCGAGCAGATTTTCTCGAATTTGATCGATAATGCGTTGAAGTATCTCAAATCCGACGTTCCCGGCGACATTGCCATCCGCGGCAGGCGCAAGCTCGGATTTGCCATTTTTGAAATCACCGACAACGGCCGCGGCATCGATCCGAAGGATCACCAGCGAATCTTCGACCTGTTCCGGCGCGCCGGAACGCAGGATCGGCCGGGCCAGGGCATCGGCCTCGCGCACGTCCGCGCGCTGGTCCGCAGGCTCGGCGGAACCATGTCGGTCTCGTCGGAACTTGGCCACGGAAGCACATTTACTGTTACCCTTCCCACCGCCTGGACAGGCATCAACCGGGACAAGCAATCATGAGTAAACCAGTCGTCATCATCATGATCGAAGACGATGAAGGTCACGCGCGGCTAATCGAGCGCAACATACGGCGTTCCGGTGTCAACAATGAGATCAAGCCGTTCAGGAACGGTACAGACGCCCTCAATTACCTTTTCGGCGCAAACGGCGACGGGCTGCCTCACAAGGGAGAGACGCTGCTCATTCTGCTCGATCTCAATCTGCCTGACATGACCGGAATAGATATCCTGCGGCAAGTGAAGGAAAATAAATTCCTGAAGTGCGCACCGGTGGTCGTATTGACCACGACCGATGATTCCCAGGAGATCAAGCGATGCTACGAACTGGGATGCAACGTCTACATCACGAAGCCGGTGAACTACGAAAGTTTCGCCAACGCAATCCGGCAACTCGGTCTGTTCTTCTCCATCATCCAGGTTCCCCGGACCACCTCATGAGCGCAAAGCCAGCCCTGCTGTACATAGACGATGACAAGGCGCTCGCCCGGCTGGTCCAGCGCGGCCTGACACGCCATGGATTTTGCGTGGAGCACGCTCCCGATGGCGAATCCGGGCTTGCACGCATCGCGCAGGGCGGCATCGATGTGATCGCGCTCGATCAATATATGCCCGGTCTCGATGGCCTGGAGACGCTGAAGCGAATTCAGGCAATCCCCGACGCGCCGCCGGTCGTGTTCGTCACCGCGTCGCAGGATTCCAAGATTGCCGTGACCGCGCTCAAGGCCGGCGCCGCCGACTATCTCGTCAAAGACACGCTCGGCGAATTCGTTCCCCTCTTGCAGGTCGCGGCCGAAGTGGCGATCCGGCAGGCTCACATCCGGAAAGCGCGCGACCAGGCCGAGGCCGAAGTCCGCGCCTCGCGCGATCGCTATGCGGCCCTGGCGAGCGAGCGCGAGGTGTTGCTGCGCGAGGTCAATCACCGCATCGGCAACAGCCTGCAGATCATCGCCTCGCTGCTGCACCTGCAGGCCAATTCCAGTCCCGACGAAAACATCAAGGTTGCGCTGAGCAGCGCGATGGGGCGGGTGGCCGCCGTGGCTCAGGTGCATCGGCGCCTCTACACGTCACACGATCTGAAGAGCGTGCTGCTGAACCAGTATCTTGAAGCGCTGCTCGAGGATCTCCGGCGCTCCACCGAAAGCAACCGGATGTCGCGGCTCGATCTGAAGGCGGAACCCATCGAGATCGACCCGGATCGCGCCGTCGCAATCGGAATCATCGTCAACGAGCTGGTGATGAACGCAGTCAAATACGCGTATCCGGACGGTCCCGGTCCGATCCACGTCGAACTCGCGATCGACGGCGGCGACATCGAGCTTTCGATCGCAGACGACGGCGTCGGCCTCAACGCAAAAACCGATCCTCGCTCGACCGGAATGGGCCAGCGTATTGTTTCAGCGATGGCGCAGAAACTCGACGCCCAGGCCGAACGCGATCCCACCCATGCCGGAACCCGCATCGTGTTGCGGTTCCCGCTCCAGCTCTCACCGAACGCAAAACTCACGCCGGCAACTGCGGCCTGAGCCGGTTTGCGGTAAACGCGTCCTTCCGCGTATTCTCGCAGATTATCGGCCCGGCGGCGCTCCAGCTCTGCTATAAGGCGAACGATGTCACGCGAGACCGCAGCCTCCGAGATCACGCCCGAGTTGCTGCTGCGCGCCTATGCCTGCGGTATCTTCCCGATGGCGGAGAGCGTCGACGACCCGACGCTGTTCTGGGTCGAACCGAAGATGCGCGGTGTGATACCGCTCGAAAGTTTTCGAATCCCTTCGCGGCTCGCGCGCACGGTGCGATCGGACAGTTTCACCGTCACGGTCGATACCGCCTTCAAGGCGGTGATCGACGGCTGCGCCGCGCCGCAGCCCGGCCGCGACAACACCTGGATCAACCGCCGCATTCGCGAACTCTACATCGCCTTGCACGAACTCAACCACTGTCACAGCGTCGAGGTCTGGCAAGGAGATCAACTCGCGGGCGGTCTTTACGGGGTCAGGCTCGGCCGCGCCTTTTTTGGCGAGAGCATGTTTCATGTCGTGCGGGACGCGTCGAAGGTCGCGCTGGTGCATCTGGTCGCACGATTGATCGCAGGCGGATTCGTGCTGCTTGATACGCAATTCGTGACCGATCATCTGCGCGGTTTCGGCGCGATCGAAATCCCGCGCAGGCGTTACCGGATGCTACTGGACGCCGCGCTGGAAGGCCGCGCCGATTTCGGGGCCCTGCCCTTGGACAGGCCGGTGCCAGGTGCGGACGCACTCCAGGTCTTCGCCGGCCGCACGTGACATCTTGGGGACTCGCCGCAGGGTCTGAAGTCGAACGCGCTGGACGCCTTTTACGCGCCCAGCGCGGTGTCTTTACGCAGCCCGAACCGAGTTCAGGAATTTCCCGACTTCGAGCTTAAGCCGGTTGCCGTCACTGGATAGCGACTGCGCGGCCGACAACACCTGCGACGAGGCTGAGCCTGTTTCCGTCGCACCGCGCTGGACGTCAGCGATATTGGACGATACCTGCTGGGTCCCTTGCGAAGCCTGCTGCACGTTCCGCGAGATTTCCTGCGTCGCGGCCCCTTGTTCTTCCACCGCGGCCGCGATGATCGAGGCAATCTCCGAGAGCCTTTCAATCGTGCCGCCGATCTCCTTGATGGCGTCGACCGAATGCTGCGTCGCGCCCTGGATGCCTGAGATTTGCTGGCCGATCTCGCCGGTGGCTTTCGCTGTCTGCTCGGCAAGCGCCTTCACCTCGGAAGCGACCACCGCAAAGCCCCGGCCCGCCTCGCCCGCCCGAGCCGCCTCGATCGTGGCGTTGAGGGCAAGCAGGTTTGTCTGACCTGCGATTGTGTTGATCAGCTCAACGACGTCTCCTATGCGGCCCGCGGCGCGAGACAGCTCGCCGACGCGATCATTGGTTTTGCGGGCCTGGTCGACCGCTTCATTGGCAATGCGCGCAGATTCCTGCACCTGACGGCCGATCTCGGTGACGGACGATGCCAGCTCCTCGGTTGCGGCGGCGACTGAATGGACGTTGGTCGATGCTTCCTCGGAAGCCGCGGCAACCGTCGTGGTTACGTGCTGGGCCCGCTCGGCCGTGGAGGTCAGCGTGCTGGCCGAGGCTTCCAGTTCGGTCGAGGCGGACGCGACTGTTTCGACGATCTCGCCTACGGCGGCTTCGAACGAATCGGCCAGCTTGATCATGTCGGCCTTCCGCTGCTGGGCGGCAATCTCGTCCTGCTTCCTCTTGGCTTCGGCTTCCTCGCGAGCTTTTTGTTCGGACACGACCTTGAACCTCTCGACGGCGGCGGCGACGGCGCCGACTTCGTCCTTGCGGCCAAGTCCTGGCAGCACGACGGAGAAATTGCCTTCCGCCAGCTCCAGCATGGATTTGGTCAGCGCCGAGATCGGTTTGGCGATCGTGACGATCGACAGGACGCAGGCGCCGACCAGCAGCAGGGCGACCGCGAGACCAAGTATCATCGAAATCCGCTGGGCGGAGGCTTCTTCCCGTGCCGCCGCAGCCTTCTCCTCTTCAACGCGCCCCTTGGCGAACTCGACGACCTTCTCCGAAACTTCGGCCAGCTCCTTCGCCGTCGGGAGGGCGACTTCCTTCGTCAGCCGGACCGCCTCATGCCCAAGCTTGGCGAGCTGCGCGCCGGCGTCGGCCTTCATGTCGGCACCCTGTTTCGCCTCGATCTCCAGCAACTCGCCGCGAACCGCGGCAATCGGCCTGGCCCCATTGTTCAGATACTGATCGGCAAGCCGGCTCATCTTCTCAAGTCGCGCACGGTTTTCAGCCGACTTCGAAAGCTTGAGGGCCTCACCGATAAATCCCCGTGCAGCGTTGTAATGATTAACGACGTCTTCCCGTGCGGCCAGCAACTGCGCCGGCGTGCTTGCGAGACGAATATCACGAACTCCGATCACCATGCCGCGAGTCGACGATTTAGCTTCGATGCCTTTCATTGCGAGTAGATTCTGACTTTCCGCTCTCTCGTTGGCTTGGCGCACCGCATCGCTGCCGCTCATCTGAACATAGATCAGCGCGACAACCATGATGATGCTGAGCAACGATGTAACTGCGAGCTTTGTGCCGATTCGCAGGTTTTCAATGAAACGCATCGCAAGTGGCTCCGGAAAAATATGGCTACGTCACCGTATGGGGATGATCAGCAATGTTTCGAATCGCCGACGATAACGGGACGGGACAATATCGCGCTCAAATGCGAATGAATCGTTATAGCACCAGACACATTACGGCAGCGCCGCCGAAAGATTTGCATCCGGACGACCAACCAAGGTTGGGCTCGTAGCGCTTTTGCCGGGGCTATCGCCCGAACGGCGGAAAGAACGGATTGCTGCGAGGTTGCTGCTGCGGCGGCGGCGGAGGCGACGCCGGTTGCGGAGGCGGCGCCGGCTGACGCGGCTGGCGTGCGGATTGCCGCGGCGTTCGCTTGGCTGGCGGCGGCGGCGCCGGTTTCGGGGGATCCGGCTGCGCGTTGACGACTGTCGTTTCCGGATCCTTGCAGTCGGTCAGCCAGACGTCATAGA
Organism: Nitrobacter sp. 62-13; assembly: GCF_001896955.1. Lineage (GTDB taxonomy): Bacteria > Pseudomonadota > Alphaproteobacteria > Rhizobiales > Xanthobacteraceae > Nitrobacter. The sequence goes on from NZ_MKRN01000203.1 coordinate 30,191, forward strand.
TCGGATGCTCGACGCCATGCAGACCGGGGCTCGCCGCGAACATCCAGCCGGAGAAGATCCGCTTCACTTCGCCCTGGAGGGTGATCTCGTCGACCTCCACGAAGGCGTCCGTGTTTGCGGCTTCGGTCGCGGGACGCGTGTAGCAGGCGTCGGTCTTCACCCGCAGCGCGCCGAACTGCACGGTCTCTCCCACATCCTCGTCGAAGTGGATGATGCGGCCGGTGATCTTGTCGAGGCCGGAAAAGACCGCTTTCTTGTTGATGATCTTCTGCGCCGGCGGCTCGGTTACGACCTCGTCGCCCGGTTGCAGCGTGGCCGGCGCGGGCGGAGCCGAGCGCGGCGGATGTTGTGCGGACGGCTGGTTGAGCGCAGGCGGCGCGACCGCAACGCCACCGGGCGCGTTCTGCGGAACCACGGTGGTGCCGGGCGGAGGCAGCGGCTGGGTCTGGACCGGTCCCGGCGGCGCAACGCCCTGCCCGGGATTCAACGGCGCCGGCAGCACGCGGCCCTGCCGCGGCAGATCCGGCACGTCTTCCTCATCGTCCTCGGGCGTCCCCTGCCCGCGCGGAATGGCAGCCGGCGGGCGCGGCACGGGATCCGAAAAAATGTTTCCGATTTGCGCGCGCGCGGGCGACGCTGCCGCGATCAGGCCGGCGATCATGAAAGCCGCACAACCGGCTATGATAAGGGTTCGGAACATCTCGCGCGGCTTTGTCTGGCTCGAATCAGGGCCGGAACATTGTACAGAAATTTAATGGCTCCAAGCCGCTCGCAGGCGCTCGGTTAACACGGGGAATGCGGCGGGGAAAGGGCGGCATGCGCACCCAGTTGGATGCTCTGCCGTCTGGTTCGCGGATCGCAGATCGCGGCGCGTCCGATGAAGCCGCATCAGCGATGGTCGCCGATCTTCGGCGATGACAACTCCCGCGGCAGATCTGAAAAGCGCGCATCATCGCGGTCGAGCTTGATCCGTTTCTTGCGCTTGCTGCCCTCGACTCCGGTCAGCACACCCCGACGTAACCAGGTTTCAGCGGCAAACATACGGCAGTGGATTTAGAGCAACAGATGGCATCATTCGAGTCTTGAATGGTATTTCGGTAGGTCTACGGGGTTGGCACGTTCGTGGTGTTCAGGGCTATATTCGAGGCTATACTCGCCTTTTCAGTTTTGCGTGTCGAGGAATTGCCATGAGCCGGACGGGGGCGCTTCAGCTTGCAATAACGACGGCTGTGCTGGCGATTTGCGGCGCGACGGCGCAGGCCCAGCAGGTCGGCACCGCATCGGCGGTCAACCCGGCTGCGACCGCGAACCTGAAGACCATCATCATCGGCCAGTCGATCGCGCATAAGGAGCGCATCCAGACCAAGTCCAGCGGCTCGGTGCAACTGCTGTTTCTCGACAAGACCTCGATGACCATCGGTCCGAACAGCGACCTGACGATCGACGAATACGTCTACGACCCCAGCGCCAACACCGGAAAGCTGGCGGCGACGCTCAGCAAGGGCGCGCTTCGTTTCGTCGGCGGCCAGATCAGCCACAACGGCGACGCCGAGATCAAGACCGCGTCGGCCTTGATCGGCATCCGCGGCGGCGTGATGATGATCGACGGCAAAGGCGGCATCTATGCCGGTTACGGCACGATGACCGTGAACTCCAGCGGTCAGACCGTGACGCTCGGGGCCGGTGAATTCACCCAGACCCAATCGGGCGGTCCGCCGACTCCGCCCGGCCTGCCCCCGCCGGGATTCGTGCAGCGGCAGATCGCGCTCTTTCAGAGCGCCGCCGGCCAAACGGGCGGCGCGCGCGCGGGCGCGGCATCGGCGGCGAATGTCGCAGCCGCAGAGCACAGCGCGACCGGATCGCCCGGCGGACTGGTGACGGGATCGGGCGCGCCGCCCTCTCCCACTCCGCCCACCATCGTCCAACAGATCAACGCGATCACGTCCGCGTTCACCCAGTCGATCCAGACCTCCAATCAGGCGACGGGGGTGCAGGAGATCGCGGATCGGCCGAAGGGCGACAGCAACACGCCGCCTATCGACAACAACCCGCGCCCTTCGGCGACGCTGACCGGGTACGTCGGGGGACTGGACGTCGTTAACCTGAACCAGAACCATACGAATTATCAGCCACCGATTACAGATCCGATCACCGGCACGGCGGCGATCAACCTCGACGCGGCCAACAATCGTGTTCAGGGCACTCTGGATATATACGCCTATGACCCGGCGAATCCGTTCACGCAGCTCGCGCACAGTATTCACGCGCTGCTCCAGTTCGGATCGACTGGATCGACCGGCCCCGCCAACAGCGGCTATTCCGATTACAATAATTTTTATGCGAACATCCCCGACAACTCCATCGTCAACAACAAAGCGGTCACCGGCGTGGTCGTGTCGGCCAACGGCGTCGCAGCGAACCAGGTCGTCACCAACGCGATTCCCAATCTGACGCCGTGTCAGTGCGATTATACGCGCTGGGGATTCTGGGCGGTCAGTGCATCCAACGGCAATGCGACGCCGGACGAAGCGCTTATTGGCACCTGGGTCGCCGGTCGGCCGGTGGGCAGCATCAGCGATGTGCCAACCACGGGCACCGCAACCTACACCGGCCATGTCATCGCCAACGTGAACAGCGCAGGCTTCGTCGCCGGCGGCTTCTCCAACGCCGTAGACTTCGGTGCGCGATCCGGCGCGGTCAGCGTGACCAACCTCGACAGCACCAATTATTCCGGCACCGTGAATTTCAATACCGACCCGCGCAATTTCGGCGGCACCATCGCGGGCGATGTCGGCGGCCGCAACATGACGTTGCAGGGCAGCTTCTTTCAGGGCCCAAACAGTCCGGTCGGCGAGATGGGCGGAAGCGTCGCGATTTCAGGCGCCAACAATTATCTCGGCAGCGGCATTTTTGCAGCGACCAAGCGCTGAAAATTGCTCAATCGCACCAGGCCTCGGATGGGTTTGGTTAAATCGTCCGACCATCACCTGACGCTTCATCGCACGCTCGTCCTGAATGAGCGCACCGTGCAACGGCACTGCCATCAAGTTGCGCGGCCGGCGTAACGCAATCGGTGCAGGTATGTGTCGCGGGTTGAGATACGGCGCGCCCAGCGCCCTATTTCCCCGGCGTCCAGGGCTGGTAATCGCCGGTCGCCTTGGGGCGGTGGCCGCTCACCAGCGTCGAGCCGGGCGGGCGATAGGCAGCCGGCGTCCCGGTCATGTTCGGCACATGCGGCTTCTGCCATTCACGCGGCTTATAGTTTTCCTTGGTCGGCGGAATATCCACAATGTGATGAATCCAGCCATGCCACTCCGGCGGAATGCGGCTGGCTTCCGTATAGCCGTTGTAGACCACCCAGCGCCGCTCGAAACCGAGCGTCGGGTCGATCTTTCCGCCCCGCGTCCGGTAATAGCGGTTGCCCTGGCTGTCCTGCCCGACCAGCTCGCCGAAGCGCCACGTCCAGAGCTGCGTGCCGAAGGTCTGGCTGTTCCACCAGGTAAAGAGTTTGAGGAAAAACTGCTTCATGGCCGGATTCCATCGCCGAAAGGGCATAGCGCCTTGATTTGATGGCATCCCGCCGCGCGCTTGTCCAGCACGACCCGCAGCCGAATGACGAGACCCAGCCTGCGGCCAACGGGCGCGGATCGATCCAAGCGGATCGGTCCAAATTGGCGGGTTGCGCCTTCGGCTAAGCTGCCCTACAGAGCCCCCGCTCCTCCGTCCGGGCGATATCGTATCCGTGATCGAATGCTGCGCGCTGTTGACGGACAAGATAGAACCCTGAATGTTGCCGTTGCAGGCGCGAAAAACATAAAGGCTGCGAAATGTCCGAAGTCGTCAACAACATGGAAAAACATCGCTACGAACTCGAAGTGGACGGGCACATCGCTGCAGCCTACTATCGATTTCTGGACGGCATCATCGTGTTCACCCATACCCAGGTTCCGCCCGAACTCAGAGACAAGGGCGTTGCCTCGGAACTCGTGCAAGGCGCAATGGATCAAGTGCGCGCCGACAGATTCAGGGTCGGCGCTCAATGCCCCTTCGTGAAAGACTGGCTCGAGAAGCATCCGGATTATGCCGATCTGCTGAGGCCGAATTTGTGAGGATGGGCGCGACATCGTCTCAACCACGGCCGCGTTCTTGAAAAGGCGGTCCTGCGTGGCCCCGATGCGCCGTCGGGATCGCCCGGCTAGTACCGCCGATTTGAAATTCCTGCACCACTTGCAGCGGGTTCGTCTTCGGGAATTTCAAATCGAAAGCGGTACCAGAATCATAAAGTTGCCTAGTACCCTTTGCTTTCCGAAGTTCGTTAAGGGAGTGTTGCGGTGTCTCACGAACTTCGGAAAGCGGGTACTAGTGTCCTTCACCGTTTAACGGAAACGGCGAAAGGCTTCAGACTTTTGATTTGACGCGTTTTCTTCACGCGAACCGAATTTCACTTCGCTCGAAAACGCCGTGGTGCCATGATGACCCCGTGGAGGAACCCACGCGCGAACCATGGCCGCCGTCTACGACAACAAGGATCTGAGCCGTTTTGAACTGGACGTCGAAGGCGGGATTGCCTTCGCGAATTACCGCCTTGCGCCCGGCACGGTCATCATCACCCACACCGAAACGCCGCGCGAGCTGCGCGGCCGCGGCATCGCCTCCCTGCTCGTCAAGGGCGCGCTGGCGCTGATCCGAGCCGAGGGCCTGAAGGTGGTCGCCGGTTGCGGGTTCGTCGCCAACTATCTCGACAAGCATCCCGAAGAAGCCGACCGCGTGGTGTGAGCCCGCGAGTCAGACTCTTGAAACAACCGCGTCAGTGGACGCCAGCCAGCATCAGTGCTTCATGTCAGGCGGCAGCTTGCCGCCGTTGGCTGCGAGTTGAGCCATCATCTGCTTGTGCAGCCAGATGTTCATCGCCGCTGAATCGTTGGTGTCGCCGGAATATTTCAGATCCTTCGCCAGTTCCTTGCGGGCGCTCAGGCTGGAGTCGATATCGAGCGCCTTCATCAGATCGACGATCGATGTCCGCCATGCCAGCTTTTCCTTCTTGGCGGCGACGGCCTTGTCGAGAATGGCTGCGACATCAACGCTGCCTGCGGGCGCACCGCCTGATGAGGTGACCGCGCCGCCTGTTTCAGGCGCAGGTGTTGCCGCTTCGGCGTGCGTGCCGAAGATGGCGCCCATGATCTTTCCGAAAATGCTCATTGTGCCGCTCCCAATAGCTTCACATCGTGTGCAGATCGAGCCGAGGCGGAACCTCGCGTCTGTGTCCGTCCGGTCACGAAAAGAGTAGCCGCCTCGTTGCGGCTTGCCAATGCGGCAATGGCGGGCCGCGCGGGAACGTATGCGCCGCCTGTCGCGGACGACATCACAATGTCGCATTTGAATTGTCGCGCTTTGCGAATGCGCTCGCTCGCATGCGATTCAAAGTCGCGACGACATGACGTCCTGTTACCGCACCATCCGACGACCAAAAAAAAATCACTGAAGCGTGAGCAACGAAAACCGGAGATAGGGATTAGAATTGCCTTACAGGTCGCGGCAAGACCAGGTTCCTTGCTCTCGCGTCTGGGCTTGATCGTGATCGTTTCCGAAGGGGCAAAACTTGCGCCTTCTGACGGCGTGAGGTTCGGCCCCGCGAAAGGGAGACAATGAACATGGCCACCTCTTATCCTGTTGACGCCCCGTCACGCCTACAACCAGGAATGGTCGCCACCGACAGGCCGGTTATCCGGCACATCGGCCTCTCCGACCTTCTTGATGCGTTGCGGCTGGGCTGGGAAGATTTCAAGGCGGTCCCCAGCCACGCCATAGTCCTTTGCGTGATCTATCCCGTGCTCGGAATCGTACTGGCCCGAATGGTGCTCGGCTATTCGGTCTTGCCGATGCTGTTTCCGATCGCCGCCGGCTTTGCCCTGATCGGGCCGTTTGCAGCGCTCGGACTCTATGAATTGAGCTATCGCCGCGAACTCGGCATGGAGGCGTCCGCATGGCATGCGCTCTCTGTGATGCGATCGCCGTCGTTCGGATCGATGCTCGGATTGGGCGCGCTGCTCCTCGTTATTTTCTTCGTCTGGGTAGCAACCGCGCATGCGATCTATGTCTCCACCTTCGGCAACGCGCCAGCATCGGCAGTGCCCGATTTTGTCACGCGGGTTTTAACCACGTCTGAGGGCTGGCGCTTGATCGTGGTCGGCTGCGGCGTCGGATTCCTGTTTGCGGCCGTCGCCTTGTGCATCAGCATCGTGTCGTTCCCGCTGATGCTCCACCAGCATGCCGACATGACCGATGCCATGTGGACGTCGATGCGCGTAGTTGCGAAGAATCCGATCGCAGCCGCGGAATGGGGTTTGATCGTTGCTGTCCTGCTGGTGCTCGGAACGATTCCCTTCTTCCTCGGCCTTACCATCGTGATGCCGTTGCTCGGTCATGCGACATGGCACCTCTACCGCAAGGCGATCGAAACTCCCTTGACCTCGCCATCGCACGAGATCCCGCCGGTTGAGAGGGAAAAGCGTTATGCGGCGGATTTCCCGTCCGTCTTGTTCCCTCCTTACGGGCGCAAGCAACAATTCTTCGATAGTTCGGATTGATGGAAGACGTACGCGCGTTCATGCGGCCGTCTCGAGCAATCGAGACGGCCGTCGCGCAAGGAACGTCAGTAAATCCCCCGTGGCCACGCCCACGCTGACCGCCGGATTCTTGAAAGTGCGGACCTCCAGTAGCAATGAATATTCATTCATTATTACTGGATGGATGCAATAGCCTCACGCAACGGAAAGCGGCGCGCCGTTTATTCTGTGATCGCTGCAGCCGGAAAGGCGATTCCCCTTGGCCGGAAAACGCGCTACCCCTTCGCCCATGACACAGATCGACTTCTCCAGCGCCGCCGTCCATGTCGTCGGGGCCGGCCTCGCCGGCTCGGAAGCCGCCTGGCAGGTTGCCAATAGCGGCGTTCGGGTGGTGTTGCACGAGATGCGGCCGCACCGGATGACAGCGGCACACCAGACCGGCGGCCTGGCCGAACTTGTCTGCTCCAATTCGTTCCGCTCCGACGATGCGGCGAACAACGCGGTCGGGCTGCTTCATGCCGAGATGCGCCGGCTGGGATCGTTGATCATGCGCTGTGCCGACGCCAATCAGGTGCCGGCCGGCGGCGCGCTGGCGGTGGATCGCGAGGGCTTTTCGTCCGCCGTGACCAAAGCTCTCGGCGATCATCCGTTGATCGAGATCAGCCGGGCCGAGGTCGCCGGCCTGCCGCCGCCGGACTGGCGCAATGTCATCGTCGCTACCGGTCCCCTCACCTCGGCTCCGCTCGCCGATGCGATCCGTACGCTCACCGATGAATCCGCCCTGGCTTTTTTCGACGCGATCGCGCCGATCGTGCACCGCGACTCCATCGATATGTCGAAGGCCTGGTTCCAGTCGCGCTATGACAAGGTTGGTCCGGGCGGCAGCGGCGCCGATTACATCAACTGCCCGCTGACCGAGGCACAGTATCACGCCTTCGTGGAGGCGTTGATCGAGGGCGAGAAAGCCGCCTTCAAGGACTGGGAGACCGACACGCCCTACTTCGACGGCTGCCTGCCGATCGAGGTCATGGCGGAGCGCGGCCGCGAGACCTTGCGCCATGGTCCGATGAAGCCGGTCGGCCTCACCAATCCGCACGAGCCCACGGTGAAACCCTACGCCATCGTTCAATTGCGACAGGACAACAAGCTCGGCACACTTTACAACATCGTCGGATTCCAGACCAAGCTGAAGCACGGCGCGCAGACCCGCATTTTCCGCACCATTCCGGGTCTTGAAAACGCGGAGTTCGCCCGCCTCGGCGGCTTGCACCGTAACACGTTCCTGAATTCGCCGAAACTGCTCGACGCACAGATGCGCTTGCGCGCCGAGCCGCGGCTGCGCTTCGCCGGGCAAATGACGGGGTGCGAAGGCTACGTCGAATCCGCCGCCATCGGGCTGATTGCGGGACTCTACGCCGCGTCCGATGCACGCGCGCGGATGCTTTCGGCTCCGCCGCCGACCACCGCGCTCGGCGCGCTGCTCGGCCACATCACCGGCGGCCACATCGAAACCATCGACGCCGGACCGCGCTCGTTCCAGCCGATGAACATCAACTTCGGATTGTTTCCGCCGCTCGCCAATCCGCCGACAAAGAAACCGGATGGCACGCGGCTGCGCGGCAACGAAAAGACGGCAGCGAAAAAACAGGCGATCTGCGCCCGCGCGCTCACCGATCTCGACCGCTGGATCGCGGATGCGCTTCGTCCGGCGGCAGCGGCATAGTTCAACGCACTTTCAGGATCGTTCATGTCTCTTCCGAAACAGGACGCCGCATTCCTGTCCACAACCTGGACCGAGGGTGTCCTGCTGAAACGCGACGTGTTTTCAACCGTCGAGCGCGGACGTTTCCGAACGGACTCCGGCGAGGTCGGCGCGGTGCTGCGGCGGCTCGATCAGGTGCCGTGGTGGTCTTATCCCGTCGCGCGGCACCTGTTCGAGCGCGAACGCAAGGCATTGACGCTCGCACGCGATCTCGGCGTCGGCCCGAAGCTGTTGTGGAACGGCCGCCGCTCGCTGGTGCGCAGCTTTGTCGACGGCGTGGCGCTGCATCTTGCCAAGCCTTATGACGACCTCGCATATTTTCGATCCGCCAAGCTGGCGCTGCGCAGGCTGCATCGCGCCGGCATCTGCCACAACGATCTCGCCAAGGAACAGAACTGGCTGCGCGGCAGCGACGGCCGCGCCTACCTGACCGACTTCCAGCTTGCGGCCTGCTTCACGCGCCGCTCGCCGCTGTTTCGCATCGCCGCTTACGAAGACCTGCGGCATCTCCTGAAGCACAAGCGCACGTATGCGCCGGATGCCCTGACGCCGCGCGAGCGCAGGATTCTTGCACGCAAGTCGGTTATCGCGCGGATCTGGCTGATGACCGGCAAAAAGGTGTATCAGGCCATCACGCGCGGGCTGTTCAGCTTCACCGACCGCGAAGGCGGTGGCCGTCGGCTCGTCAACGACGCACCGGTGCTGATCGCGCGCATCAAACAAAACCCCGCGGTGCGCGACGCCGCCATCGTCGCATTCGCCGACCGCCGCAGCGGCGTCGGGCTGTACGCCTTTGTGGAAGCCGATCAAGCCGGACTGGAAGCGCAGTTGCGCTCGGCGCTCGGCTCGGCGCGCGAACCAAAGTCCCCGGAGCATATCCAAGTCGTTCCTCATCTGCCGCGCGACGCGAGCGGCAAGGTGCGCACGGAAATCCTGCAGCTCATCGCGATGAACCAGATCGATCTGATCGAGCCGCTGATCACCAGCCCCGCGGACCGTGAGTTCTTCCGCGGCATCCTGGAGAGCCGGAAAAACCTGCGCGACCGCTTCAACTTTGCTTCGACCGACCAGGCACTCCCATCCTGATCGTCAGCCGCGACACGGCCTCGCGCGGGAGGCGCGCCACAACGTCCACAGAATGCGCAGCCGCGATGCGGGCCGCGGCATGAAGGGATCGTTATCCGCGCGAGCCTGGGCGTTCAACGCACGGCGCACCATCGCGAGCGAAAGATAAACTGTTCGCGAGTCCGGCGGGACGTCCGGCAGCATGGCCATCGCATTTTTCAGATGCGATCGCGCGTCTTCCGCGAGTGCGCGGAGGGCCGCGCGAAGCGCCGGCGTGTCCTGGCCCGCAAACATCTTTTCCGGATCGACGCCGTGCTGCTCCAGCAATTGCAGCGGCACGAACGACTGCCGCCGCGACGCGTCAAAACCCAGCCGCGCGATCACCTGCGCGATGCCGTGCGCAAGGCCGGCGTGGTGCGCCAGATGATCCATCGCATCGGTCTCGTGTCCGACGACGCGCGCGGCGAGCGAAAACAGCGCGCATGACGTATCGCAGAGATATTGTTCGAGCGCCATCATGTGCGGCATCGGATCGTTGTAGAGGTCGAATTGATGCGCCTCGATCAGCCGCGACAGACGCTCGACCGGCAGACCATGGTCACGAACCGCGAGCAACAGTTCGGCCGCGACCGGATTGCCTTCGACCCCGCCGTGGCCGGCGCCCGCGAGCATATCGGCCCACCATTGCAGGCGGATTTCGCCCGGCAGCGGCTGCGTGATCTGCTCCCGAACCTTGGCGATCTCGACGTTGAAGGCATAAAGGGCCAGCAGCGCGCGGCGGCAACGCAGCGGCGCGAACAGCGTCGACGCATAGTTTTCGAAATCGTGGTTGCGCACAAGCTCCGTGCAGAACGCGGCGGACGAACTTTCAGATGCCCCGCCACTCATGACGTCACCCACAGGATCGTCGGGTACCGTTTCGTCATCGCGCTTGTCATGGAACGGCTATCAGCGCCGTCAGGCGCTGCCGGTGCGGTGAGGTTGTCATGGAACGGCTATCAGCGCCGCCGCGACCCGGCGCCGCTCGCCCAGCATGATGTTGTAAGTCCGGATCGCCGCTCCGGTCAGCATGGTATCCACTCCGACGCTGACGCGGCGCAGGGCGTCGCGCAGTTCGGAAGGAGCAAGCCAGACCTCGGTGCCGGTGCCGATCAGCAATGTATCGATCGCGGCCGAGTCTGCGAAGACGCGCGCCAGCGCATGGCGGTCGATCTCATGCGGGCGGGTCACGGGCCACGCCCAGATGCCGTCCGGCAGGCACAGCAGCGAGCCGCGGTGCGACATGGTGTCGAAACGGAAACCGCCGCTGCCATAGGCCTCGATCGCCGCAGGCCGCGGCAGGTGCGGCACCTCCGGCAGGTCGCCGCTCACGGCTTCGATGGCTTCCGAGCTTTGGCCGGCTTTTCGGGCTTGACCGGTTTTTCTGGTTTAGCCGTCTCCTCGGACCTGGCTGTCTTCTCGGGCTTGGCCGTCTCGGGCTGCTTGGCCGCCTTGTCGGAAATGGCGACCTCAGGCTTGGCCGGCTTCTCCTCGACATCGGCGCGATGGTCGCCGACACCAAGATAGATCAGAATCGGCGCGGCGATGAAGATCGAGGTGTAGGTGCCGACCAGCACCACGCCGAACATCATCACGGCGGTGAAGCTGTGAATGGCCGGTCCGCCGAACAGCAGCAGCGCAAGCAGCGCCAGCGTGACCGTGACGTGGGTGATGATCGAGCGCGACAAGGTCGAGTTGATCGACTCGTTGAGCAACGCCGGCATCGGCATTTTCTTGTAGCGCCGCAGCATCTCGCGGATGCGGTCGTAAATAACGACAGTGTCGTTCAGCGAGTAGCCCAGAATGGTCAGAAGCGCGGCGATGCTGGTGAGATCGAAATCGACCTGCGAGATCGACATGAAGCCGATCGTCAGCACGATATCGTGCACGTTGGCGATCATGGCGCCGAGCGCGAACTGCCACTCGAACCGGAACCACAGATAGATCAGGATGCCGAGGATCGCCAGCATCAGGCCGACCATGCCGTAGGCGAGCAGCTCGCCGGACACGCGCGGGCCGACCACCTCAACGCGGCGATAGGTGACGCTGTCGCCCAGCGCGCCCCGCACCTTCTGCACCGCCGCCTGCTGCGCGGCGTCGCCGCCCGGCTGCTCGGCAACGCGGATCAGCACTTCGGTCGGGCCGCCGAACTGTTGAAGCTGGACCTCGCCGAGACCGAGGCCGTTCAGCGTGCTGCGCATGCTCGCCAGGTTCGCATCGCCCGACTTCGACTGAACCTCGAGCAGCGTGCCACCCTTGAAATCGATGCCGAAATTCAAGCCGTGCGTGAAGAACAGCGTGATGGCGACGATCGACAGCACCGCCGAAATCGGAAAGCTGATGCGGCGGAAGCGCGTGAAGTCGAAATGCGTGTCGTCGGGGACGATCCGCAGCGACGGCAGCAGGCCGAACCAACTGACGATGGTCAGCACGACGATGAGGGCACCGAGCCCGAGCAAAATCCAGTGAGTCACAGCCGGCTCCGCGTCATCAGATCGGCACGTTTTGCGGCCGCTTCCAGCGCACCCATGTCGCGACGATCAGCCGGGTCACCTCGAATGCGGTGAACACCGTGGTGATGATGCCAATGCCGAGCGTCACGGCGAAGCCGCGCACCGGGCCGGTGCCGATGTAGAACAGCACTGCGGCGGCAATGAACGTCGTGATGTTGGAATCCAGAATCGTCGCCAGCGCCCGCTTGAAGCCGGCGTCGATCGCCGAAATCGCGGTGCGGCCGCCGCGGATCTCCTCGCGGATGCGCTCATAGATCAGCACGTTGGAATCGACGGCGATGCCCACGGTCAGCACGATGCCGGCGATGCCGGGCAGCGTCAGCGTCGCGTTCAATAGCGACAACACGCCGAAAATCATGGCGACGTTGACGGCGACAGCGATATTCGCGAACACCCCGAACAGCCGATAGGTCAGCAGCATGAACAGGATGACCATGATCGAACCGACATAGGCGGCGAGTTCGCCTTTTTCGATCGAATCCTGTCCGAGGCCGGGACCGACGGTGCGTTCCTCGATGATCGTCAGCGGCGCCGGCAGCGCGCCGGCGCGCAGCAGGATCGCAAGGTCGTTGGCCTCCTGCACCGTGAAATTCCCGGAAATCTGCCCGGAGCCGCCGGTGATCGGTTCGCGGATGACCGGCGCGGAGATCACCTCGTTGTCGAGAATGATGGCGAACGGCTGTCCGACGTTTTCCGATGTCGCCTGCGCGAACTTGCGCGCGCCGTTGCTGTTGAAGCGGAAGGTCACGATCGGCTCGCTGGTGCGCGAGTCGAATCCGGGCTGCGCGTCGGTCAGGTCGCCGCCGGAGACGAGCACCTGCTTCTTGACGACATAAGGCGTCTTGGGCGCCTGCGAACTCATCAGCACTTCGGAATCGGCGGGCACCCGGCCCTGCAGGGCCTGCTCGGGCGACACGCTCGAATCGACCATGCGGAAGTCCATCTTCGCGGTCTTGCCGAGGATTTCCTTCAGCCGCGTCGGATCCTGCAGTCCCGGCACCTGAACCAGAATGCGGTCAGTGCCCTGACGCTGGATCAGCGGCTCGACAGTGCCGAGTTCGTTGACGCGCTTCTCGATGATCTGGATCGATTGCTCGACAGACTGGCGGATACGGTCGGTGACCGCGGCTTGTGGAACCGTCAAGCGGATCAGCCCGCCCTCACCACTGACTTCGAGACTGCGCTGACCGCTGGAGCCGAGCAGGCCTCCGAGCGGCTGCGACAGATCGCGCAACTTGCCGAGCGCGGTCTGGAATTCATCATCCTTGCTGATGCGCACTTCGACAGCGCCGTTCTTGACGGCAAGGCCGGTATAGGCAATCCGCGCGTCGCGCAGCGTCTTGCGTGCGTCGTCGCGGACCTGATCGAGTTTCTCTTTCTTGACGTAGTTGGAATCGACCTCGAGCAGCAGATATGAGCCGCCCTGAAGATCGAGTCCCAGCACGAGGTGGCGCTGCGCCCATTTCGGCCAGGTCTTGACCTGCGCTTCCGGAAAGAAGTTCGGCACCGCGCACAGGCAGACCAGGAAGGCGGTTACGACGATCGCCAGCGCTTTCCACCGCGTAAAGTACAGCATCGAGATAACCCGTCAGCTTGCGGCGTTGTCGTCCTTGGCGTCCTCGCCCTTGGCGCGTCCCTTTGCCGCTTCACCCTTGGTCGGCTCACCCTTCGCCGGCTCTCCCTTGGCGCGGACGATCGAAATCATCTGCCGCATCTGCCGCACCCGGACGCCGTCCGCGATTTCGAACTCGATCTGGTCGTCGTCCACCACCTTGGTGACCTTTCCGACGAGACCGCTTGTCGTGATGACGGTGTCGCCGCGGCGGATATTCTTCACAAGCTCGTTATGCTCTTTCGCCTTTTTCTGCTGAGGCCGAATAATCAGAAAATACATGATGATGAAGATCAGCGCGAACGGCAGCAGCGACATCAGCAGGTTGTTGGTATCGCCGGCACCGGCGGCCTGAGCAAACGCGGGGGTCATGAACATTCGGACGATTCCTTGAAACGGAGCAGGCCGGCGCGACGGCAGAGTCGCCCGGTCGAAGCAAATTCGCGCGGACTATAGCGGCCACGGTCCCAATTGCAACGCCGCCAGACCCTTGATCGGGCCTCATTATTTCGGCTGCTTGCGGGGGCCCGGGTCCCTGTTCTAATTGAGCATGATCTCATCCGAAAACCGGTTTCCACTTTCGGGACCATGCTCTGACTAAAAGCGCGCGCTCAAGAAAGGCAAAGATGGCGAGAAAGTCAGGGAAAACCGGCTCCCGTAAAACGCCGAAGGCTCGCGCGGGCAGCCGCGGCAGCGGCGCGACAACACGTCCGAAACCGGCCGCGGCGCCTGCCGCCGACGAACGGATCGCGAGCGCGCTCGAGGCGATCGCCGCAGCCATGTCCGCGGCGACAAAACCCGACAACGGCGCTGCGCTGACACGCGCGGACGCCTTCGTCTGGCATCCGGAGGGACGGCTGATACCGGTGCCGCGCGTCAGCCGGGTCGACCTCGGCCTGCTCAAGGGAATCGACCGGATGCGCGACATCCTGATCGAGAACACCGAACGCTTCGCCAAGGGCCTGCCCGCGAACAACGCCCTGCTCTGGGGCGCGCGCGGCATGGGCAAGTCGTCGCTGGTCAAGGCGGCGCATGCGAGCGTCAACGCCCAGGCCGGCGGCCGGCTCAAGCTGATCGAAATTCACCGCGAGGACGTCGAGAGCCTGCCGGGCCTGATGGAACAGCTCCGCTCATCGGAATTCCGTTTCATCGTGTTCTGCGACGACCTGTCATTCGACGGCAATGACGCCTCCTACAAATCGCTGAAAGCGGTGCTCGAGGGCGGCATCGAGGGACGCCCCGACAACGTCATCCTGTACGCGACGTCGAACCGCCGCCACCTGCTGGCGCGCGACATGATCGAGAACGAGCGATCGACCGCGATCAATCCCGGCGAGGCCGTCGAGGAAAAGGTCTCCCTGTCGGACCGCTTCGGCCTCTGGCTCGGCTTCCATCGTTGCAGCCAGGACGAATATCTCGCGATGGTGCGCGGCTATTGCGCCCACTTCGGCATCGAACTCGACGACGCCGACCTTGAACGCGAAGCGCTGGAATGGGCGACCACGCGGGGCTCGCGATCTGGACGCGTCGCCTGGCAGTTCACGCAGGAACTGGCGGGACGACTCGGCGTACGGATCACGACGAAATAGTTCTTGCAGGCAGACGTCTCTTGCAAAACCCGACATGATACCCGCGACGGCGGGCATCGCGCGCCTTGTCCTTTTCAATCAGCGCGAGACGCTCCGGATACCGGATCACCTGCGTTCGCGGTGACGGCGCCGCATCGGTGATGCTGCCGGCCTCACGCCCCGCTGAGGAAATGAAGCGGGTCAACCGGTGAAGATCCTTTTCGGATCTCGAAGTGGAGCTGCGGCGACGCCGCTTCGCCCGACTGACCCGACTTGGCAATGACCTGGCCGCGCTTGATGGTATCCCCGCGCTTCACCAACAATTCACTCGCATGGGCATATGCGGTCACGTAACCGTTGGGGTGCCGAACCAGGATCAGGTTGCCGTAACCCTTGAGTTCGTTGCCGGCATAAGCAACGACGCCATCCTCGGCAGCCTTCACCGGCGTCCCCTCGGGCACCGCGACGTTGATGCCATCATTTGACTTGCCGTTGGTCCGGGCGCCGTAGGCCGCGATCACGCGGCCGCGCACCGGCCAGCGGAATGTCGGCAGCGCCCCGGTCGCTTCGGCGGTTTTCGCCGCCGGCTTGACCACGGCCTCCTCGGGCGTCGTCGTCGCAACCGCGAGGTTGACTTTTTGCACCGGCCCTTCCGGCGCCGCCGCCGCGGTGTGAACCACAGGCGCAGCCGCAGCGGGAGGCGCGGCCGCAGCAGCAACAGGCTGGGCGGCCACGGCGGCAACCTTCGTCGGCACCGTTATCTTCATGCCGACCTTTAACGTCGCACCCGGTCGCAGGCCGTTGGCGCGGGCGAGCTCGCCGACCGCGATATGATTGTGGCGCGCGATGCTCATCAGCGTGTCGCCGCGATTGACGTAGTGGACGGCGGAGGCGGCCTCAGCGACCGCGACGGGCTTCGCGGCCGGAGCGGCATGGGTTTCCGCCGCCGCTGCGCGCTTCGGAATGATCAGTTGCTGGCCGGGCTGCAACCGGCGCGGACCACGGTAGCCGTTGGCCTTGAGGATTTCGGCGGTCGAGACGCCATAGCGGTGCGACAGCCCCTCCAGCGTGTCGCTGGTACCGACGATGATCGGGGTGCCGCCGTTGTGGTTCCAGCCGTCCCGTGATGCGACAGGCTTGGTGGACTCGATCGGACGTGCCGGCGGCGTATACGAGTGGACGCTTCGCCCGTTACCAGAGGCGCTTGACGCCACCGGATAGGTTTTCGGCGTCGAGATCGGTGGCGGCAACGGCTGGGACTGATATTGCGACCGCGAGTACTGCGGCAACTCGCGACGGACGACAGGGGCTGCGGGCGCCGGCGCCACCGAGCCGGTCGACTCGCGCTGCCATCCGAAACCACTTGATTGCTGCGGACCACTGTCCATCTGCGCAAGGCGCGAGGACATGTCCGCACTGCATCCGGCAAAACCGATCGACACCAGCGCCAGCACCGCGACCTGCGGTACGCGACGCGAGCAAAGCACCTCGACGACACGGGACATGGTTACTCACTCGACGCAACTTAACTACAAAATCGACTAAACACGCCCCGAGTAAACAAGGCTTTAACCGTTCGAACAACGCATTGCGGCAGCGACCAAAGTTTGCGCGCTCCGAAATTCGCGGAGGGCGCTACACAGTCGGCAAACTTTTATTCGGGCTAAAGTTCGCGGGCGATACCCGGCAGCGCGGGCACGAAGCGGACGTCGATCAGCTCCTTGCGGACCAATCCGGCGGTGGTCCGCCGGAGAAGGATCAGCGTCTGCCGTCCGTTGTGCGGCCCGACCGGTGCGATCAGAAGCCCGCCGGGCTCGATCCGGGCTATCAGCGCGTCCGGAATCTGCTCCATCGCCGCCGTCACCAGAATACGGTCGAACTGTCCCGCTTCCGCAGGAATGTCGAAGCCATCGCCCAGCATGACCTCGACGTTATCGCAACCGAGTTGCTCCAGTCGGGAGCGAGCGCGATCGGCAAGCTCGCGAAATCGCTCGATGGTCACGACCTCCCGGCACAGATGCGACAAAATTGCGGCCTGGTAACCGGAGCCCGTGCCGATCTCCAGCACCCGGTTATCGTCGCGCAATTCCAGCCGCTCGGTCATATAGGCCACGACGAAAGGCTGGCTGATGGTCTGGCCGCAGGCAATGCCGAGCGCGGTGTCCAGCCACGCATCGTCGCGATCGGCCTCCTCCACGAAGACATCGCGCGGGACGTCGTCCATCGCGCGCAGCACGCGCTGATCGCTGATGCCGCGTCGCCGCAGATTGAGCTGAAACATCATCTTCTCGGGCGGCGGACGATCGACGAAAGGCATCAGGTGAACTCTCGAGCGCTGGCGCTTGGCCGCAGCGGGAAATCAAGATGACATCAAGACAAGGTGATGCAATCTGCGCGGATCGTCTGCCGGGTCAATCCGAGGAGTCAAATTTTTGTTCCCGGCCGGCAGAGCCGGCCCGCGCCACCCCTTGGCCACGGGGCCGCCACCCCCCAATTTACACCCTAAGGAGAAGCTGCAATCGCCCCCGCAATACCTTATCATCCCGCCGGCGGCGGCGGCATTGCATTGCCTTCGTCAGCGTAATTTGCGATTCTGTAGCAGGAATTGAAGGGATCGGATCTTTTCTATGGCGCCCGTAAAGCCGCCCGGTGGCTCGGTGTTCCTCGTCGAGGACGAGGTCATGATCCGCATGATGGTCGCGGACATGCTGGAGGAGCTGGGATACAGCATCGCCGCCGAATCCGGCGACATCGATCACGCGCTCAAGCTCGCGCAGACCGCCAACTTCGACATCGCTATCCTCGACGTCAACGTCAACGGAAAGCTGATTTCCCCTGTGGCCGAAGTGATCGAGGGCCGCAACCGGCCTTTCATTTTCGCAACCGGCTACGGCATGCAGGGCCTGCCGCCGGAATATCGCAACCGCCCGGCGTTGCAAAAACCATTTCAGATGGAAAACCTCGCGGTCATGATCGAGAGCACGCTCAACGGCACCGCCGCAGCCGAGCGCACCTGAACATCGCGGTGGCCGGCAATCGTAGCGCCGGTCAGCCGTCCGGCATCATTTTTCCTGCGAGAGAAACCAACGGCCCACCCTACTTCAAGGCCGTCGTCAGGACCTCGAGGAAAGCATCGTCGGTGCGATCCAGCCGCAGCGGCGTCACCGAGACGCACCGCGACGCGATCGCGGCGAGATCGGTCCCCGCCGCCGGGGTATCCGCAGCATCGGCCTTCTCGAATCCGATCCAGAAATACGGATTGCCGCGGCCGTCGCGGCGTTCGACGATCTTGAGAAAGCCGAGATTGCGCTTGCCCATCCGCGTCACCAGCACCCCTGCCACCTCCTCCGGCGCACAGGCCGGAAAATTGACATTGACCACCGTGTTTTTGGGAATGCCGGCGTCGATCACTCTGCGCAGAATCTGCGGCCCGAACGTGAGCGCGGTTTCCCACACCGGCCTGTCGCCGGTCTCCATGCTGAATTCCTGCGACAGCGCGAACGACGGCAGGCCGAGCATCGTGCCCTCGAGCGCGCCGGCGATGGTGCCGGAATACACCACGTCCTCGGCGACGTTGCGCCCCCGATTGACCCCGGACAACACGAGATCCGGCCCCTTTTTGCCGAGAATGTGCCGCGATCCCATGATCACGCAATCGGTCGGCGTGCCCTTTACCGCGAAATGACGCGGTCCGACTTCGCGCAGCCGCAGCGGATCGTTGAGCGACAGCGAATGCGAGACGCCGGATTGATCGTGCTCGGGCGCGACCACCCAGACATCGTCGGATAACTCCCTTGCGATTTGCTCGATGGTCGTGAGGCCCGGCGCGTTGATGCCGTCGTCGTTGGTGCAGAGAATTCGCATTCGTGAGGTTGCCTTTTTCGGCCGCTGCCAGCGCCGTTCGGCCACCTCTTATCCGGCCCGGCCGGGCCTGGCAAACCCGACGGTCCGGCCGGCTCGGAGGATTTTTTCGTTCGAGTGACGCATCTCACATCGCCGGCTGAACCATGCGTCTATGCCGGATGTCGCGACCGGGAATGCCCGGTTTTATGACAGGAGCGACAGATGCATAGCGACATACGAGAGCTGACCGCAGGCGAACTCAATGCGGTCGGCGGCGGCGAGATCACCGTCGTCGCCGACAAGGACTATGTTGGAATCGAGGTCAGGGTCGGCGGTTACGGCTTCGCCGTCTGGGTGACCGGCGGTCAGGTCTGCGGCGCGACCTACACGCCTCACCACAACGGCGGGACGTGCATTCCCTGAAAATCTCCGAGGGCGGCGTCACACGCGCCGTCCCGGACCATTCTGCCGTCACGGCGCGTTTCCGGTCGCGCAGGCGCTGTCCGCGCGGGCGCGTTGCAAGAACCCCTTGGCCAGTGCGTGATAGACGCCTTCCTTGCAGACCAGCCGCGAACTGCCATAGGCAATCAGCGCCGCCGCCATCAGCGGCACCACCATGGCGTGATTATCGGTCATTTCCGTCACGATCACGAAGGCGGTGATCGGCGCCTGCACCACGCCCGCGAAATAGGACACCATGCCGAGCAGCAGGATTGCGCCCAGCGGCGTGCCCGGAAAAAAATGGGCCACGTTGGATCCGAGGCCCGCGCCAGCCGCGAGCGAGGGTGAAAAGATACCGCCGGGAATGCCGCTCACGGTCGAGAGCAGGGTTGCGAGCAGCTTCAGCAATCCGAAACTCTCGGGTAGCGGCGCGCCGCTCTCCAACGCGTGTTTCACCTGCGCATAGCCCGTGCCGTAGATCGTGTCGCCGGACAGGTATCCGCACACGGCGACGCCGAGCCCGCATGCGAACGCAAACGGAAGCGGATGGCGCTTGATGAGCGAGCCGAGCCGTCCCGGAAGCCCGAACGCCAGCAGGATCACAAGACGGCTGAACAATCCGCCGGCAAGGCCGCCGACGACGCCGCAGATCGGCACCGCCAGCCAGTCGACGCCATGGCCGAGCGTGGTCGCGGTGTGGCCGAAGTAGGCGTAATTCCCGACCAGCGCCAGCGAGGTCAGCCCGGCCGCGATCACGGTGCCGATGATCAGGCCGCTGGTGCGAACCTCGAATGCGCGGCTCATTTCCTCGATGCCGAAGACGATTCCCGCAAGCGGCGTGTTGAAGGCCGCGGCGACGCCGGCAGCCGCTCCCGCAAGGATCAGTCCGGGCTGGCGGCGCGGCGACATCCGCCCGATCGCGAACATGACGGACGCGCCGACCTGCACCGTCGGCCCCTCGCGCCCGACGGAGGCGCCGCAAAGCAATCCCAGCACCGTCAGAAGAATCTTTCCCACGGCGATGCGGAACGAAACCAGCCGGCCGCGCGCCTCGTAGTCGCCGAGCTGACGCGCGGCGATGGCCTGCGGAATGCCGCTGCCTTGCGAATTCGGAAAGAAGCGCGAGGTAAGAAACACCGACAGCACGAATCCGAGCGGAGTGACGACGAACGACGCGTAGCGCCATTTCTCGAGCAGCCGCGCGAACAGGAACTGGGCCAGGTCCGAGGCCTGCGTCAATCCCACCGCAGCCGCGCCGACGGCAAGGCCGCCCGCGACAAAAATGACCCGCCGCTGCCACCGGGTCGAGATGACCCGGACCGATCGCAACTGCCGTTCGGTGAGGTGCGGTCTCTGCATCATCCCTCGCGGCCGATCGCCTTGAGGCCGCCCATATAGGGCTGCAGCACGTCGGGCACGGCGATGGAGCCGTCGGCCTGCTGATAGGTCTCCATCACCGCGATCAGCGCGCGGCCGACCGCGGTGCCGGAGCCGTTCAGCGTATGCACGAAGCGCGGCTTGCCGTCGTTTGCCCGATAGCGCGCGTCCATGCGCCGCGCCTGGAAATCGCCGCACACCGAGCAGGACGAAATCTCGCGGTAAGCGCCGCCCTCACCCTGCCCCGGCATCCACACCTCGATGTCGTAGGTCTTTTGCGAAGCGAAGCCCATGTCGCCGGTGCACAGCGTCATCACGCGGTAATGCAGATCGAGCCGGCGCAGCACTTCTTCCGCGCATGACAACATGCGCTCGTGCTCGTCTTTTGATGCTTCCGGCGTCGTGATCGAGACCAGTTCGACCTTGCTGAACTGGTGCTGGCGGATCATGCCGCGGGTGTCGCGCCCCGCCGCGCCCGCTTCGGCGCGGAAACACGGCGTCAGCGCGGTGAAGCGCAGCGGCAGTTCTTTTTCATCGAGGATGGATTCGCGAACGAGGTTAGTGAGCGGGACTTCGGCGGTGGGAATGAGCCAATGATGGTTTACTAACGATTCTTTTGAGATAAATTCGCGCGCTTTGTCCAATCGGTCTAACGTTAATTTTAGTACTCCGTTTTCAACCCATTGGGGAAACCGGAAGTTGATCATGTGAATTTGGGCAGCCATCTCTTCGAATCGATCCAAAGAAGATGAAGCCGCGAATTGATCCTCCCGAAACTTCGGCAATTGCGCCGTGCCGAACATCGCATCGTCGCGCACAAGCAGCGGCGGATTGACTTCGGTGTAGCCGTGCTCGCCGGTATGGACATCGAGGAAGAATTGCCCGATGGCGCGTTCGAGCCGCGCCAGTCCTCGTTTCAGCACGACGAAGCGCGCGCCGGACAGTTTCGCCGCCGCCTCGAAATCCATGTCGCCGAGCGCGCCGCCGAGATCGTCATGCGGTTTCGGCGTGAATGCGTAGTCGCGTTTTTTTCCGAAAATATGATGCTGCACGTTGCCGTGCTCGTCGGCACCCTCGGGCACCTCGTCGAGCGGCAGGTTCGGAATCTCGGCCAGCGCCTTTCTCAACTCCTCGTCCGCCGTCTTCGCCGCGGTTTCCATTTGCGGCATGGTGGTCTTGAGTTCGGCGACCTCGGCCATCAGCTTCGCGGCGCGCGCCTCATCCTTGGCCTTCTTGGCCTCGCCGATTTCCCTTGAGGCCGCGTTGCGCCGCGCCTGCGCCTGCTCCGACACCAGAATCGCCGCGCGGCGCTTCTCGTCGATCGCGAGCAGCGACGGCGAGGCGGGAGCCAGCCCGCGCCGCTTCAGCGCTTCATCGAATGCTTGCGGATTGTCGCGGATCGCCTTGATGTCGTGCATGGAAGTCAGTCCAAAAGAAAAGAAGCGGCCAGACCAGCGGCGTCATGCCCGCGAAAGCGGGCATCCAGTAACCCGAATGGGCGGGATTGGAAACCTTTGGCGGTCCGGAATACCGGATCGCCCGCCGAAGCCGGACCCATTGGCGGACGATGACGACGGGAATCGGGGAGATGATAGCAGATTAGCCCAGCGGACCCGCCCTACTCCGCCGGATTTCCCTCCGGGGGCGAGGTGGCGGTCGCGCCGGCCGCTTTGGCGGCCTTCTTCTCGACCATGCCGACGGCGATGATCGAGCCTTCGTAGAGCAGGAGCAGCGGCAGCGCCAGCGAGGTCTGGCTCAGCACGTCGGGCGGCGTCAGCACCGCCGCGATGACGAAAGCTGCGACGATGAAATAGCGGCGCTTGGCGCGCAGCATTTTCGAGGTGACGACGCCGATCCGCCCGAGCAGCGTAAGGATCACCGGCAGTTGAAAGGCGATGCCGAAGGCGAAGATCAGCGACATCGTCAGCGACAGGAATTCGCCGACCTTGGGCAGCAACTGGATCTGCGCGGTTTCGGGACCGGACATCTGCTGCATGCCGAGCGAGAAGCGCACGATCATCGGCAGCACGACGAAATACACCACCAGCGAGCCGAGCACGAAGAAAACCGGGGTGGCGATCAGGTACGGCAGGAACGCGTTACGTTCGTGTTTGTAGAGACCCGGCGCCACGAATTTGTAGATCTGCGTCGCCACGATCGGAAACGAGATAAAGCCCGCGCCGAACAGCGCGAGCTTCAACTGGGTGATGAAGTATTCGAGCAGCGCGGTGTAGATGAATTTCGAATTCTCCGGCCCCGCGACCCAGACGAACGGCCATATCAGGACGTTGTAGATCTGCTTGGCGAAGAAGAAGCAGAAAATGAACGCGACGCCGAAGCCGACCAGCGCCTTGATCAGCCGCGAGCGCAGCTCGATCAGGTGATCCATCAGCGGGGCCTTGCTGGCCTCGATGTCTTCTACGCTCATGACGCTTTGGCATCCTTGACCGCTTCGTCGTTGCCGACCTCATCCGGCGTCTCATGCGGGACCGGATCCGGCTTGGCGGGAGCGGTACTCTGAAAATTGCGCGTGATCGCCAGCGGCTCGGATGCGGGCCTCTCTGATGCCGATCCACCGGCGTCCGCCGCCGCGCCCGTCTCGGGGACCGCGGCCTCCGGCGGAGCCAGCAGGCTTTCGGAAGCATCGCCGACGGACGCCGCCGGCTTCTCGGACGCCGGCTCGCCGGGCGCAGGTTTGTCGAGGTCCTCGAGCCTCGGCGGCTCGCCCAGCGATTCGCTCAGCCTTGTCATCAGCTTGCCGCTGGTCAATCCGCTGGTCGCGTCGCGCACCTCGTCGAAGGATTTTTTCAGGTCGGCCATTTCGGCCTCGCGCATCGCTTCGTTGAACTGGCCCTGGAATTCGGCGGCCATCCGGCGCGCCTTGCCCATCCACTGTCCGAGCGTTCGCAGCACGCCCGGCAGCTCTTTCGGGCCGATGGCGATCAGCGCGACGACCGCGATGACGACCAGTTCACTCCAGCCGATATCGAACATGAAATCTTCCGCTCACGCGAGGGATCAACGCGCGTCGACAGCTCTGCCGTGCCTTCGTCCTCGCATCATTGCCGCGGATTCGCGACCTTGCAGCCGTGTCGCGTCAGACCGTCTTGCCGACGTCGGACCG